>DATLCI010000134.1:0-4456 GCA_035526435.1 Terriglobales bacterium | reverse complement strand
ACGCCGGATGAGGACATGGTCAACCTCGCCGCGATATGCGAGCGCTACGGTGGCGGCGGACACGCTCGGGTAGGCGCTATCTCGTTTCCCGCGGACCGCTTTGACGATGCGCGGAAAGCTGCGGCAGAGATCGTCGGTCAGCTCAGGGCGACCGGGCGCCGATTGGCACAAAGCGGTTCTGGCGCTTAACCTTCTTAATTAAACAATCGCCCTAAGTATCAGTGAATAAAATACTTCTAATATTAAGAGTATGAAGTCCCGCCTGCCTCGCGAACTCCATGCGCGGACTTTTGGCATCCAAGATTGAATGCGCCCTGTCCTCGTAAGCGGAGTTTTACTGGCGGCGATGGTTTACCCATTGTCTGGCCAGGAAAGACCTAAACCATCCCGGCCAACGCCGCGGAACCGGGCCGTCAAGCTCAGCCCGCAGCAAAATTTCATCCTCCAAACGGTAAAGTCAGCGGTGGCGCTTTCGCAACCGGACCCGCAGGACCGTCTCCGGGTGTTAAATTCCGCGTCGCAGGTAGCCTCCACTATCTCTCCCAAGTATGCCGCGCAGTTGGCGAAGGAAGGCGTCCAGCTCGAAACCTTCATGGTTGCCAATGGACAGACTCCGGCCGTCTCGATCATGGCCTCGGGCCGGGCGGACTGCCCCAGTATGAAGGAGTTTGTGCACCAACTCGACCCGCGTTTTGTTTTCACGGCGGAGCAGTCGCTAATCGGAGCCATCTCCAGATGTCCGAAGGCCACGCTTGAGCTCGTCCGTCAAAAAACCGACGCCGCCATTGAACAGGGAACGATTGCCCCCCGGTTGCTGATGGCGCTCATGGACAAGAGCGGCGCCACCTCTCCATGGACGCAAGACCATTTCGTTAAAATGTTTGGGCGACTGCCGGATGCCACCAGCGAACCCGCAAAACTTGCCGCCCCTGATTACGCCTCGATGTACGCGAGCTTGGCAGAAAAGATTGACCAAGATCTGGCGCGGTCCACGGGCCGGAAACTACTCACCTGGCTGTCGAAGATGGAAGCGAGTTCGCAGCGCTCATTGGCGGTCAACATTACGACCAACGCCCTGGAGCGGGCCTTAGGCAAGGAGAAATATCGGGAGCTGCTGGCGGGCGATGTGATCATTCGCCAACTGGTGGAGGCGAAGGGGCCACCGCCCGCGGTTACGCCCGCACCGGAAGAATCTGCCTCGGTGTTGCGCGCCATGGGCGGCAAGGGCACGGAACAGCAGGCGGACCTTCGCCAGCTTCCGCCTTCGTTGCGCGCTCGGGAGGCGGCTGCTCACGGCTTTGCCCGGGGCATCGCCAAGGACAAAGATTCCGCCGCGAGCTTCTTCGATATGGCTTTCTCGGCGGCCGATGAAGCTTGGGGTCAGCGGGCCAAGCTGCCCAAGGCCGCGGGCCTGATCGAAGAAGTCTGCGAAGCGGCGGCGCAAGTGGATGCGCTGGATGCGCTGCGCCGCGCGCAACGTCTGGAGGACCCCACTGCGCAGGCGATTGGGATGATCGCCGTGGCCCGGGTTGTGGCGGGGCGCGACACCCACTAACGAAAACAGCGCCGCACTTTGCGGCGCTGCTGTCGACGAGTGCAAAGTATCAGGCTGCTTTGCTGTCGCGGAAGTCACGCACCCGGTTATGAGCTTCGATGACGCTCGCAGCTTGCCGCTGCACGATCTCTCTCAGGTCACCCGGCAATGGCTCGCGCAGCGCTTCCTCGTACGCTTTCTTGGCCGCGTCCTCCCCGGTCTCCGCGGCGCTGACAATGGCTTCATCGCCGCCACCTAAAGATGACTTCAGGTCGATCCACGCGCGGTGCATGGCAGCCAAGGTCGAGCCGGAAGTATCGACATCAGGCTCTCCCAGGCGTCGCACTTCGGACTCTAACTCGCTGGCGAACTGCGCCCGCAGCAGGCTTTGTTGGTTGAAAAACTCCCGGATCATCGGGTTGGTGATGTTTTCCGCGCCTTCACGGAAGCCCTTTTGTCCGTCGCGGCACGTCTCGATCAGGTTTTGCAGGATATCTCTCGTTCGTTTTACGTCTGCCATGAATATTCTCCTGGGTTTATTCGGAACATTGGTTGAGATGAGGGCGGGGATAACGCGGTTTTCCCTCAGCCGGGCCTTTTCGCCATATATGACAAACTCTTCCAACCAAGCTAAAATGTGGAAATGTTCTCCGCTAAATCTTTGCGCATTTGTGCTGTAGCCGCCACTCTGGCTATGGCTACCTTTGCCTTCGCCGGGGAGAAAGAATCACTCTCAGTGGTGAATTTTGTGGTGCTGAAGGAATTCAACGGCAAGCCGTTGCGCAATGCCAGCGTCATCCTTCATCCGGTGGATAAGAATGGCAGGCAGAAAGCCACCGGCGCCCAGCTTAAAACAGACTCTTCCGGAAAGACCAGCTATCCCGGGATCCCGTTCGGCAAGCTTCGCGTCCAAGTGATCGCGCCTGGATACCAGACCTTTGGCGATGATTTTGAGATCAACAGAGATACCCATGAGATTGAGATCAAGATGAAGCGACCGCAGGAGCAATATTCCATCTACGAAAAGAAGAAGTAGCCCTTGTAGTAGTCCGCATGAACCTCGCCCCAGGCGAGGTTTTCTTTTTGCTAGCGGGAGAGGTCAAGAATGACCCAGATAGCGGTGGCTAACATGAGAGCTAAGGCTCCCAAAGTCCCGAAGAAAAAAAGTGCGGCCTTGCTTTCTTCGTGCGGCTTGGGCTGGGTAAGGCCGAATGCCGTCAGGAATATTCGCAACAGGAGTAAGAGATAGCGCACGTTTGATAATAGCAGTGCGATCCGTCTTAGATCTGAGTCCGCAGGTCTTTACGCAAGATCTTGCCTGAGGGATTGCGGGGGATCGCTGACACAAACCGAACCTCGCGCGGTTGCTTATAGCTGGTGAGCCGTTCGGCGACAAAGCCGCAAAGTTCGGTCATCAAGGCTGTGTCTTGAGCGACGTTGTCCCGCAGAACTACGAAGGCTACGGGGATTTCTCCGGCAGCGTCGTCCGTCTTACCGATCACCCCGCAGTCGCGCACCGAAGCATGCTCCAGTAAGACCGCCTCTACTTCCGCAGGCGCGATGGGAAAGCCCTTGTACTTAATGAGTTCTTTCCGGCGATCCACGATCTGGTAAAAGCCGTCATTGTCACGGGTCGCCACATCTCCAGAGCGGTACCAACCCTCCTTGAGTACGTCGGCGGTGGCCTCCGGATTCTTCCAGTAGCCGCTCATAAACTGGGGGCCGCGCATTAGCAGTTCGCCTGGCTCTCCCGGAGGGACATCGTTATCGGCTTCGTCCACGATGCGGCACTCGGTCTTGGCTACGGCTCGGCCAATGCTGTCCGGGCGGTAAAGCGCGGGCTCCAAGAACCCCATGTGCGTTACCGGGGATGCTTCCGTCATGCCATAGCCCTGTACCGTTTGGATGCCGGTGAGACGCTCGAACCGGCGCGGTAGGTCCGGCGCGAGCGGCGCAGCGCCCGACTTTCCATAGCGGACTCGATGATTCGCCGGAAACAATCCTTGTTCAGCGGCATGGCAGAGTGCGTTCACCACGGGAGGCACCATCGGCAAAAACGTTACCGATTCCGAAGTAAGCAGGGAACATGCCTTTTCCATATCGAACCGCGGCATCAGTACGACGCTGCCGCCAGTCATCAGCGTTGGGTTCAGGATCACATTCAGTCCATAGATGTGATAAAGCGGAAGAAAACATAAAGTCACGTCGTCTTGGTCGAGCGCGAGTCTTTCCCCGGGCGGAATGCGCTGGTACGCATTGGTCACCAGGTTGGAATGCGAAAGCATCACTCCCTTTGGTAATCCGGTCGTACCACTCGAGTAGGGAAGTGCGGCCAGAGTAGCGTTGGCATCCGCGGTCGGGCCGCTAAGTAGCGCTGAAGTGGCTGACAACAACTGTCCGAATGGGATCGAGCCGGGCACCGTCTGCCGAATGCAGTACACCTTCCTCAATGCAGGCAGGCCGCCAAGGTTCAAGGCCGCGATCAAGGGGCCGTCAGTCACTAATATGGCAGCGCCTGAATCCTCTAACTGAAACCTGACTTCCCGCTCGCGATAACTCGGATTCAACAGTGTGGGGATTGCGCCCGCGAGGGTCGCGGCATGGTAGGTCACAGCGAACTCCCAGCCATTGGCCAGGTAGATAGCGATCACCTCGCCTTGCTTTACTCCCGAAGCGACCAGGCCCTTGGCCACCGCCTCGACGCGTTCACCGTATTCCGCGTAAGTCAGCCGTAGCGGCGGCTCGATGGACGTATCAACCAAAGCCGCCCGTTGCGCGTGTTGGTTGCAGGCGCGCAACACCGCATCGTGAAGAAAAACGCCTTCGGGATCGGCGTAGAGTCGGCTCCTGTCAGTACACATTGCCAGCCCTTCGGAGGGGTAATCCATGGGCGGGCATTGTAATCTAGAATGCTCTCATGGC
>DATLCI010000123.1:0-9174 GCA_035526435.1 Terriglobales bacterium | reverse complement strand
CAGGCGGCCCAGGCCGGCGATGCGCCGGTGCTGATCCGCATTCAGACGAAAGCCGGACATGGCGCCGGCAAGCCGGTCTCCATGCAGATAGAAGAACAGGCGGACCGCTGGGGGTTCCTGGTCCATGAGCTGAATATGAAGCTGCCAGCCGGCAATTAGGCGACGCTCAGCGCTAAAAGCATAAGGACGCGGCTCAACCGGGGCTGCGTCCTTTTTTTGTTTGCGTTACCTTTCTTCACAGATCGGGTCTAATACCATGTATAGGTCTGCTCATTTTGCCCAGTATCATTTCGTTCCATAAGGACGTCCCATGAGAAAGTCTGCAAGAATAGTCGTTGGAATATTTCTTCTGCTTATGACCATCGTCTCTGAAGCCCAACCATCCCAGACCTCGCTGAATGCCCGCCGCAAGCAACTCAACGATCTGCTCTCGGAGCAGTGGGAATACACCCTGCGCGTCAGCCCGGAGTTTGCCTCCATCCTGGGCGATAAGCGCTACAACGACAAGCTGAGTGACGTCTCCGAAAAGGCGGTCAAGGCCGACCTCGAGCAATCAAGCAGATTCCTGGCCAAATTTGAAGCGGTGGACACCACCGGCTTCCCGGAACAGGAAGCGCTGAACAAGACCCTCATGGTGCGCAATCTAAAAGAGCAGCTCGACAACGCGCATTTCAACAATTGGCAGATGCCGGTCAATCAATTCTTCGGCATCCACATTGACCTGCCGCAATATTCCGCGCTCTACGCCTTTGACACCGTGAAGGATTACGAAGATTACATTGCGCGGTTGAAGGGCTATCCGCGGCAGATGGATGACACGCTCGCCAACCTGCGCAAAGGCATGCAGGCCAAGCTGATGCCGCCGAAGTTTCTGTTGGAGAAAGTCGCCAAGCAGGCCGCTGATATCGCCGATGACAAACCTGAAGACAGTCCCTTCGCGCAGCCTCTGGCCAAGCTGCCTAAGACCTTTTCTGCGGCCGATCAGGCGCGCATAAAAACCACCATGCTCGCCGCCATCCGCGATGTGGTGCTGCCGAACTATGTGAAGTTCGCCAAGTTCGTGCGCGAGGAATATGCGCCCAAGGGGCGCGCTGACGCCGGCCTCTGGTCATTGCCTGATGGGGCCGCGCGTTATCAGGCTGCAGTCAAAAGCTTGACCACGACTGATGTTCCCGCCGAGAAGATCCATCAGATCGGCCTGCAGCAGGTGGCCATGATCGAAGAGCAGGAGCTGGCGATCGCCAAGAAGCTCGGCCATGCGGACTTGAAAAGCTTCCGCGCGGCCATCAAACAGGAGCCCAAGCTTCATCCGAAGTCTCGGCAGGACATCATCGATCGGTATCGCGCTTTTACTGATGCCATGTGGAAGGAGCTGCCTAAGCTTTTTGGCCGCTTGCCGAAAGCCAAGGTCGAGATCAAGCCAGTGGAAGAATTCCGCGAGAAGGAGGCCTCCGGCGCCCAGTATTTTCAGGGCACGCCCGATGGCTCTCGACCGGGCATCGTGCGGGTCAACACCAACGACTACGCGAACCAGCTCACCGTGACGAACGAATCCACCGCCTACCACGAAGGTGTCCCCGGACATCACATGCAGATCTCCATCGCCCAGGAACTGCCTACGCTTCCTCCGTTCCGGCAGCAAGCCGGATACACGGCTTACGTGGAAGGCTGGGCCTTGTACTCGGAGCGTTTGGGGAAAGAGATCGGCTTCTATCAGGATCCGTACAGCGATTACGGCCGGTTGGAAGATGAGATCTGGCGCGCCATCCGCTTGGTCGTTGACACCGGCACCCACCTCAAGAAGTGGGATCGGCAACAGGTCGTCGATTATATGCGCGCTCACTCCAGCTCCGACGAAGGCAACATTCAGAGCGAAACTGACCGATACATCGCGTGGCCGGCGCAGGCCTTGGCTTACAAGATGGGACAGCTAAAGATATTGGAGCTGCGCGCCAAGGCGCAGAAGGATCTCGGCAGCAAGTTCGATATCCGTGCCTTCCACGATGAAGCACTGGGCGCCGGAGCCTTGCCGCTGGATGTGCTGGAAGAGCGCATCAATAAATGGATCGCTTCGCAAAAATGAATTAGTCAGGGCACCGCTTTAGCCGTGCCCTGACTAATTATGCCGCCAGAGTTCCAGGCGCCATGCCGGCCGGCTCCGCTTCCACACCCGCTTTCTCCGCCAACAATGGCCAGCCCTTGCGCAGCACGAACATCAGCCATGCGCCTGCGGCTTGCGAGGTGAACAATGCCGTCAACACCAGCGCGGTGTAGAACGATGCATTGATGATGTGCGCTTCGTAGGCCACGCTGGCCAGCACAATGCCCGGCCCACCGCGCGCGTTCAGCGCGATGGAGATGTTGAACGGCTCCAGGCCCCGAAAGCCGGCGAGATACGAAGCTGCACCCGCGGCCAACATGCGGCACACGCTCGATGCCAGCAGGAAGATCAGGAATAAGCTCAACGAGAAATCCCGCCCGAAGATTAGCTTCTGCCCGATCAGCGCAAAGTAAACGGGGATGAATACGCTGAATGCCACTTTCTTTACGGAATCGAGTGATTCACCCAGCTTGCTTTCAAACGACTTCGTTGCCACCGGCTCTCCACCCGCCATCAATCCGTAACCTGCCAGGAGCGCCGCGAACACTATATCCACTTTCAACCACGTTGCCAGCGTGGTGTAAGCCAGCAGCACCAGCACCGCGTAGCTAAGCGGTGAGGTCCGGGCAAGCACATTCACTCGTGCGCGATTCACGCGGCGAAGAACTGCGGGCGCCACCAGGAATCCGATGGCCATGAAGCCGAGAGTGGTGACGACGTCGCGCGCCATGCCGCCATAGGCCGCGCCATCCAGTAATCCCTGGCTCTGAGCCAGCGCGGTTGCGATGGCCAGCGCGCCCCAAAGGATCACGTCGTCCAAGGCGGCAGCGCCGAGGATCAAACCCGCAAATCGCGATTGCAGTATCCCCAGGTCATGGAAAATGCGGGATATCACCGGGATGGACGTCACCGCTACTCCCACCGCCAGCACAATGAGCGCAGCGATCTGCGGCGTGTCGCCCTGCATGATGGACTGTACCGGCAACAGTCCGCCCGCTAACAGCACCAGCAAAAAGGGAAGCAGCGTGCCCACGCTGCAAAGCCAGCCGATCTCGCGCCGCATTCCCCGAACGAAGAGACGCTTCATCTCCGTGCCGGAAAGGAACATCAATAGCAGCAATCCGATCCAATACAGCGCCCCGAAGACGATGGAGGATTTTCCGCCGACGTCGGCACTGCCGAACAGTGCGCGATACCCATCAGGCAGAAGTTTGCCGAAGACAAAGGGGCCTAGCAGGATGCCGGCCAGAATCTCGCCTACCAGTTTTGGTTGGCGCAGCTTCTCAAACAAGGAACCCATCGCCGTCACGGCGCCCAGGATGATGGCAAAGGCGAAGAGAAATGACCCAAGTTCAGGGGACGACATCAAGGGACCGGCCGTTGGTGGAATGGACTGCCCTCATTGGGATGGCTCATCCCGCAAGGCTGTTGCCAGCCCAAAAATTAAGGCCGCCCCGAAAGGCGGCCTCATGAATTGACAACCAGCACCTTACTGGCCGCTGGAGACTGGAGACTGGCTACTGCTTCTAAGCATTTTCGTAGCGGCGCAATGTCTCACCGGGCATTAAGACCATCTTGGATTTGTTCATCTTGCGAGTAGTAAGTACCCCGGAGACATCCACCGCTTGCATTTTTTCCTCCCGCGCCAAGCCGGTTTCGTCCAGGCTCATGCGGTCCATCTTCAGGTTCAGCTTACGCTCCAGCAACTTGAAGTCCGCCAAATCAGCACCCGTCACAAATGTGGATGCCACACCTGACCCACCGGCGCGAGCCGTACGGCCTACGCGGTGCACAAAGTCTTCCGCGATCTCCGGCAGATCGAAGTTGATCACGTGCATGATGTCATCCACATGGATACCGCGCGAAGCCAGATCGGTCGCGACCAGCACCTGATGTTTTCCATCCTGGAATCCACGCAATGCGGCATTCCGCTGCGACTGCGAACGGTCGCCATGAATGGCTTCCGCCATGAATCCCGCGCGCTCCAGCTTCTGCGCCACGCGTTCCGCGGAGCGCTTAGTGCGGGTAAACACTAAGGAACGGCCGGGCTCTTCGGCCAACAGTTTCAGCAGCAGGCTGTATTTCTTGTCAGAAGCCACGGAGAACATCTGCAGCTTGATGGAATCCACCGGCTTCAGCGTGGAACCAAAAGCGCAGCGCACCGGCTTGTGCATGTAATCGTCGATCAGGTGCACCACCGAAGGCTCGAGCGTCGCCGAGAAGCACATGGTCTGGCGCTGCTTCGGCAGCTTGCTCATGATGCGCCGGATGGCGGGAATGAATCCCATATCCAGCATGCGGTCGGCTTCATCCAGCACGATGATCTTGAGGTGGTTGTATTTCATCAGGCCGCGTCCCTGGAGGTCTTCCAGGCGTCCGGGCGTTGCTACCACCAGACGCGCGCCGTTCTGCAGCGCTTTGATCTGCGCATTCTCAGACATGCCGCCCACCAGCACCGCAGCTTGCGGCAGTTTGTTTCCGCGCATGCCGGCATAGACTTCAGCTACTTGCATCGCCAGTTCGCGGGTGGGCACCAGCACCAGCGCTTCCACATTTTTTCCTGGGGTCTTGAGCATCATTTCCATGATGGGCAGCATGAAGGCCAGGGTCTTGCCCGTGCCGGTCTGGGCGGTGGCAAGCACGTCTTTGCCTTCCAGCGCGGGCAGGATGGCCGCAGCTTGCACCGGAGTTGGAATAACGAATTCAAGTTTCGCGAGCCGTTCCTGCACGAAGGCGGAGAGCGGCATTTCAGTAAAGAGTTTGTTCAAAGTTTCTGCTTTCTAATGTTTGGCGGGATCGCAAATTTTCAATAAGTTCAGCAACAGCGCCAAGGATTTACGCTGAAGAACTTACGGAGCGACAAAGTACGGAAGGATTGTCTGACCAGCCCGTGGGGATAGCTCCCTGCACAGACTTACCGAGGGTTTTAAGCGCAACTACAGTATAGCACAGGTTTTTGTGCAGCCCTCGTGACTCGTTTGGTTCATACCCGCGGCGAATCGGAGCTGTCAATCGCCTGGTGGAGACTGCTCAGCAGGACTTCCGGCCCATCCAGATTAAAGACCTCCACATCGGCTCCCGGCCCTCCGGTCCCATCCGTCACTGAGACGATCGGGGTGAGCGGTTTCAGCTCTTTGAGCTGCCGGATGAGCTGTTCCTTTTGACGGGTGGGGATGAGGTGACAGATCACCGCCGAATTAAAATCCGCGTTGCGAAATAAGCGCACCGCTTCCCCCAGGTCCGTGGTGGAGTCCACCAGGAAGCCTGCCTGCCGCAATACCGCATTGCGCGTCGAGAAGATATCGGACGCCACGCCGATTGACAGCAGTCTAAGAGGCATCTTGTAGGGGAGCATATTCACTCCTCCTGATCGTGCGGTTCATGCAGCCGCGCTATTCAGCCGCTGCAGCACTTCGGCTTCCGCCCGATACCAATCGTTCTCGGCGCAGCCATCTCCGCCGCCGCGCTCCAAATAAAGCTGGTAAGCGCGCTCTCGTACCAGCGATTCGATCATCTCGGTCATGACTGCTTCAGGCGAAATTACCTGGTGGGCTTGCGGAGCAAGCGTGGTTTCACTGGCGACTTTTTTTCGCATGGTTGCGGACTTCATACTTGGACTCCAGGGCACTAAATTGGAAAGACTCTCGGATGGGAATTTCTTTCTAAACTATGCTGCGGCATCTCCAGCGTCTGTTCCGCATATGACGGAGATAGAACGGCCGGAAGCAGGCCCAGCCGGGCTTGCTCATTGTGGATGGCGCGGAAGCATTCACACGCGCTCTTCTCCAGTCCTTCGATATCCAGGATTCTCACATGACCGCGCGAATAATCGATAAGTCCCGCGCGCTGCAATGCTCCCGCTGCGATCGTGACCGACGAACGCCGCGAACCCAGCATCTGCGCCAGGAATTCGTGCGTCAGGCTGATGTCCTCGGAATCCACCCGGTCTTTACAGATGAGCAGCCACCGCGCCATGCGCTCTTCCACTTCATGCAGCCGGTTGCAGGCGGCCGTCTGCGATGCCTGTACCAGATGTAATTGAAAGTAGCGCATCAGCATCCTCCGCAGTTGCGGAGAGTCCTCAAATTGTTCCTTCAACACGCTGGCCTTGATGCGATAGCCTGATCCCGCCATCAGCATGAAGGTCTGGCACGGGATACTCTCCGTACCCAGCAGGATGGGAGATCCCACCATCCCTTCAAAGCCGACTACGCCTACTTCCACCGTGTTCCCATTTTCCAGAATGACGACCACCGACGCCAGGCCGCTTTCCAGAAAATATCCGAAGGCATTCTTATGTAAGGACTGACTTAGGACAAAACGTCGGGGAAGGTCCACCGCCACCAGATGAGGCTCAAGCGCACGCAACTCGTGCTTGGGTAGTGATGATAGGATCTGATTTCTGTAGCCGGTGCTGCGGTCGGTGATCATTGCAGTTTCCTCGCGAGGCATTTCGCCTGCATCGGATGCGCAATGGGCTAACTTAGTAGCGAGACTGCGAATAGGATGTACTCCAACCGTACGCTCCCGTTGAACCAAAAGATGTTCGATATTGCACATAGGGTAAATATTTTTTTTGGCATCCGCACAGTGGCTCAAACCCCCTTCAATGCTGGCGTTTATTCATTTACTGCCATCCCCTCCTATTTGTTCGACATCGAACATAAAAGGGAGGAAATCGGGGTATATGCGCGCGGAGAAAGGGCGAAACAAAATGCCGCACCGGATCAACCTTGATGGCTTCTTCGCCGACGTGATCTGCGACGCCCAGACCGTGCCCGCTACCTGGCACTGCATCGTGCAGCCTCAAGGCGGCAAGCAGATTTTGTTCTGGTCCCAGGAGACTTCACGCCAGGGAGCGTTGCAAAGCGCCCAGGAGGCATTGCACGATTTGAAGATGAATGCGGAAAACGCCGGTCAGTTGCTGGCCACCATCGGCCAGAAAAAGTTTATGACTTTGCGCGAGACCATGCAGCGTCTACGATCTCGCCAATAAGCTGCGTGTAGGTGCGGCCGGATTTCTTCGCCGCCATGGCAAACTCCTGCGAGCTCGCCAGCCACGGATTCGGGTTCGCCTCGATCACATACACTTCTTTCTTTTTGTTCAAGCGCATGTCGATACGTCCGTAATCGCGGAACTTCAGCGCGCCGTAAGCCAGCGCCGCCGTCTCTTTCAGTTTGTCCACCACTTCTTCATCCAGGTCTTCTACCGGGGCGGACTTCGTCAGCTTATAAGCATCGGTCTCGCTGTTGAACTTTACGTCTTGTCCGGCGACGCGCGGCGTCCCCTTCGGCAGCTTGGAAAGATCCAGCTCGATCAGCGGCAATACTTCCGGCGAAGAATTTCCCAGCACCGCGGCATAGATCTCGCGTCCGTCTATGTACTCTTCGATCAGCGCGGGCGAATCAAACTCTTCATGGATGTAATGGATCCGCTCCATCAACTCCTTAACACTGCCCACCACGGAATCCCCATCAATGCCGATAGAGCCGTCTTCGGATGTCGGCTTTACGATCAGCGGGAATTCAATGTCATGCGAGTGGTCCAGCATCCCCTTATAAGAGGTGGCGAAGATGGGCGTGCGCACGCCGTGGAACTGAAAAAGTTTCTTGGCCACGGATTTGTCCTGGCCCAGGAATAACCCGCGCGGGCCGGTGCCGGTGTACGGGATGCGCAACAGGTCCATGTACGCGGCGATATTGCCGTCCATGGTGTCGTCGCCCGCGTAAGACTCGGTGAGGTTGAAGATGAGGTCCGCACCGCAACGGCTCATCGAGATCAGCGACTGGCGTGTGCCGTCCAGCACTTGATAGAAGGGCTCATGGCCCAGCTTCTCCAGCGCTTCAAAGATCTCTTCGCGGTCTTCTTTGGGTTTCTTCTTGGGCTTGCGTTTGACTTTGCCGCCCTTGCCGTTCTTCTTTACTTCCTCCTCCACGGGAGGCGGGGCCGGTTCTTCATCCCAGATGTCGTACAAGACGGCAATCTTGAGTTTTGCAGGACTCATAATTGTTGCTGTCTGTATTTTGACTCGATTTGATTCAGAAAGCTAGAAAGAAAACTTATTGCGGGAAATTAAAATGACAACACCTGCAGATCATTTGAGAATTTGATAACCGGAAACCGCATGACTACCCGGTCTTCAAAGTTTTAATCTTCTTCCGCGGTGAGCTCTTGTTCTTTTGCGGTGCAAGTTCAGATTATCCGGTTATGCGGTCATCAAATTTTCAACGTACGGTTATCCGGTTATCCGGTGTTCAATATTCCTCCGTGTCTCCGTGCCTCCGTGGTGAGTCGCATCTGGAGAATCGCAATGACTTGGTCGAGTCTCGTGGAACCCTCACCGGCTAGATGCTCAGTGCTAGCTAGCTGCTGACTGCTGAATGCTGAGTGCTGACGAACTGATGACGGAAAGTACAGAAGACTAAAGACTGGAGACTGGAGACTGAAGACTGGACACTGAAGACTGGACACTGCTCTTCTAACTCTGCACAAACTTTCCCCGCGCCAGATAATTCATCGCCAGCGCCGTGCAGAACACCGTCAGCTCGGTGAGGTTCTGTTGTTCGCAATCTACTTGCGTACGCAATCTCAATTCATTGGCGCGCTTATCGATCGATTCGATCAAGTTTCGGATCAACGGACGGCGCACTCCCGTCCAATACGTGACTTTGTCGGTGATCAGCTTGCGGTTCTCCCGCACCAGCTCCGAGGCCGGACGCACCCCTTTGCGTTTGCGCGGTGAAGTGTTGAAAATGTCTTGCAGGTCGGTGTCGAGCAATAGCTCGCCCGTCTCGCGGGGCTCGCTGAGGTCGGGAGAGTGGTTGGTGTAGAACTGCTCCACCGTGTCCTCCATCTCTTCCACCGTGATATCGGTATCGCCCTGCGGACGCAGCGGCTCCACGTCGCCAAACTTTTTGCCGATGCGGTCCATGTACTTCAACTTCTTCATGGCCCCCGCCCAGCCTTTATAGCGCTTGCGCCAATTCGAGCGTGGCGTCATCCACACCGCAAAGGTCTCGGCAAAATCTTCATCGGGATGCTTCTGCGCGTACCAGCCTTCCATGTGCCGCAC
>DATLCI010000109.1:0-9236 GCA_035526435.1 Terriglobales bacterium | reverse complement strand
TCCTCCACGACGTGGCCTTCGATTACGCCTTCATCCTGCAGCAGTTTGGAATGGAGAAGTAGTTTTGTTTTAATCTCGAGCGCAGCGAGAGACCCCTATCAACAAAGAGAAGCCGGAGCTTAATCGCTCCGGCTTTTGTTTTTTCTGCGACGTTCGTTACTTCACGCTGAATCCCGTCGAGTACGTGAACTCGCACTGACCCGTCTGACACCTTGCCATGCAGTAAAAAGTGCCGGTGCGAGCGGAGGGAGGGTAGTCCCTGTTCAGGTCTAAACTTGTCGACCCGTTTCCCTGCGAGTCAGTATTGAGGACGGCTTCGCCGGAAGATCCCGCACTTAGCCCCAGCCACATGCACCTGAAGCTCTCGCTCGGAGGGCCGCTGCTCACGGTGAAGCGCGAAATTTCGCCCACAACATCTCCTCTTCCACGTCCGGGGGTAGTCGCACCCGGAGTCAATCCGCTGCTGAAAGAGGTTCCCGCAATGGTTTCGTTGTGACCGCCCGCAAAACGTACTTCATTGTTTTTGAATACGAAGAACGCGCCCGAGTACCCTCCAGGGGCCATTTGGAAGGTCACCGTCGCCCCTCCATCCGCGTCAGTCGAGTAGTCCGTAACCGTCCGACAGGACGTCAGGTCGTCCGGAGCTCCACGCAGACAAAAACGCAGTTGGTAGGCTGAACTAGCATCACCGCCTGTGATCTGCAGCAGGCCGCGGCCATCGCTCGCACTTTCGTTTACTTTGATCGTGCCTCTGGGTTGCGTACTGGTTGCCTGAGGACTGCTTACAATAGCCGTCTGGACCACCGAGAAGATGCTGGCGAGATAGAAATCCGGAGATGAGGGAGTACCCGTTCCGCCAGCGGTGCCGCCTCCGCCCGCGCTGCTGGGTGGTGGTGCTGCGCTTGAAGTTGGGCCGGGAACTGGAGTAGACGACCCACCACAACTCGCGATAACTAAGGCAGAAGAAAAAATTAAAACAACTAGTGCATAGTGCTTTGATTTTGCGTCTTTCATGGGTCCTTACTTTCCCTTAAGCTACTTCGCCCTCAACCTCGGGCTGGGTGGACGTATTGACGTTTCCTTTTACTTCGATCTGCCCACCTTCGGTCGGCAGTCCAGCTTCAATCCAATCGGATTTCCCGCCTTCATAATCACGCACGTTGGTGTATCCCATTGCCGCCAGAGCCCGGGCGGCGTACGTAGAGGCATGTCACGTGGGGCTGGAGCAGTAGAGAACGATCTCCGCGTTCTTCTCCGGGAGCATGGTCGGCGCAAGTTGTTCGAGTTGGTCGGGAGGAAGATTGACCGCGCCCGGCAGATGGCCCTGGGCGAATCGGTCCGCGGCCAGCGTCTCTACCAGCGTGAACGGACGCTTGGCGTCGATCAGCTTTTTTAATTCAAAGCGGGAAATAGTCGGAACGTCCTGCATATCGCACCCCTGTCACTACAGATGACAGGGGCACGATCACAGGTTGGCGTGGCTATTTCCGGGCTGGCTCAGCCGGAGCGGTTGGGCCGGGCGCGGGTTGCGATGTCCCGAAATTCACCCGCGGCGCTTCCCGGGAGGCGGGGCTGGCCTCAAAGTATGCGTTGTTCCGCGTGAATCCGGCGAAGCCCGCAAACAGGCTGTTGGGGAATTGTCCGATGAATGTGTTGTAGTCCTGGATGGAATCGTTATACCGCTTGCGTTCCACGGCGATGCGGTTCTCCGTCCCGGCCAGTTCGTCCTGCAATCGCAGGAAATTCTCATTGGACTTCAATTGCGGATAGTTCTCCACCACCACGAATAATCTGCCCAAAGCGGAATCAAGCTGTCCGTTGGCGGCGATCCGCTCCTGGGGAGTCTTGGCCCCCATCATGGCGGCGCGGGCATTGGCGATGGCGCCGAAGACGTCCTTCTCCTGCTGCGCGATGCCCTTGACCGTCTCCACCAGGTTGGGGATGAGGTCAGCACGGCGTTGCAGCACTACGTCCACCTGCGCCCAGTTGGATTTGATGGTCTCGTTCTTCGCGACCATCTGGTTTTTGGCACCGACGTACATCCCGCCAAAGATCAGCAGCAGGATGACGATCACGATCACAGCGATTAAACCTTTACCCATTTCAGTTCTCCTTCTGGACTACAAAAAGATCGGACTGCAAAAAACTCTTACGCCAATCGGCGGTCCACTTCATCCGCCACCCGCATGGCGCCTTCTAAAAATCCGCGAAAAGTCTCCGTCACGTTCAGCGCGCCCGCTTTGCGCGTATCGTCCCGGGCTTCCAGTACGTCCACAAACGGCGCCGAGCTGAATCCCAGGTGCGAGCCGATCGCGGAAAAGACCTCGCGCTTGCTCTCCGGCGACGATTGTCCCAGCGCGATCAGGCTATGCCGGAACAAGGTGGCAAAGCTGGAAAGCGATTCGCTCATCAGTGCCATCTGCTTCCTGGGATCGGCGCCCGTTTCTAAATACGCATTCCGCAGCCGGATGACATTGGTGCGCAATTCGCGCTCCACCTCTACACGGTGCAGTTCCATGGGGACGTTCAAAGTCGCGAAATGGTCGCTCCCGGTCAGCACTTTATGCCGCGCTTTGATGTCCAGCAACTCGATCGCGAATACGTCAGCGGAGCGTTGCAGCTCTTCCAGCGTGAACACCATCGGGTTCGGCTGGCCCTTCTCCCGCCACCAGGCGATCGCGGGACGCAGCGCCGCCAGCGCCCCCGCATCCAGCTTATGCAGCAGACACATCACATTAAAGTCGGAAAAACTTTGCTGATAATCGCCGGCCGCCGCCGAGCCATAGAGGACCACCGAATCCAAGTTCGTTCCGGCCACGCCTTTCAGCTTGGCGACAAATTCGTCGAGCACCGCGCCATTTCCATTCACTGTCATAAAACCTTCCAAATGCTGCTCGTCCTACCGCCTAAAGCCTAACGCCTGCTTTTTTGATCTTCCTAAAGACTAAAGACTAACGACTAACGCCTAAAGGCTGTCATCCCCTACCAGCCGCCACTGGCGCCGCCGCCGCCGGAGGAGCCCCCGCCAAATCCGCCGAAACCTCCACCGCCGCCGCTGAAGCCGCCGCCACCACTGAATCCTCCGCCTCCGAAGCCCCCGCCAAATCCGCCGCCACCCCAGAAGCCGCGTCGCCTTCGCGGACGCACCAGCCCCAGCATCCGCAATATCGATCCAAAGACCGGAAACAGAAAAAAAATCAGCAGGATCAACCACGAAGGTATCCCTGAACTTTCGCGTTTCCGCCGCGGTCGCGCCGTGATCCCGGTCAACGTCACCCCGGCATCCTGCGCGATAGTCTCCGCGATCCGGTTCGTGATCAAGGATAGGGCTGCGCTGTAATCGCTTCGCCTCAGGTCCGGAACCATCTCCCGGCCAAATCCGCCCACCTTGCCGTCCGGCAAGATTGGCTCCAGCCCGTAGCCCACTTCCACCCGGTACTTCCGGTCGCCCACACTCAGTAGGACCAGCACGCCGCGATTGTCTTGCTTCCCGCCGATCCCCCACGCCTTGAACAGGTCCACGGCAAACTGGTCCACTGTCTCATCGTCCAGCGACTTGATGGTGACCACCGCGATCTGTGCCTTGGTCTTGGTCTCGACCTCCTGCCCTAACTGGTTGAGTCTGGCCGCGGTTGCGGCATCCATCACCCCCGCAAAATCATTTACATAGTTGGTCGGCTTGAGGTCGCTGACCTTCTCCGCCCAGACCACGGGGCACATGGCCAACCCTAAGACCACAAGGGACAATAGGGCTAACCTTGCCCACCCTGCACCCCGTGTTTTTCCGCTTTGGTCCATCGTAGTCTGTCTAAGGTGATACGCAGGAGCCACCATAAAAGCTCCCGTTCGGCCATGCAAATATGTAGAATACCGGAACCCAAGCCTTAGCGCAGCGCAAGCCGCCTAAATGCCCTGAACATGTCTTCTTCACCCAGTTCGACGATCTCGATCCGCGCTCCCAAGAGCGCCGGGATGTTCCCCACGCTCCTCTACGTCCATGGAGCAGAACAAAAAGAACTCCACCTCAGTCTTATGCCATTCACCATCGGGCGCAAGACCGGCAAAGATTTGGAGATCCCTGACCCGCGCATCTCCCGCGACCACGCCGAGATCATCTGTGAAGACGGCGCTTACTACGTGGTCGACGGCGGCAGCAAACTCGGCACCTTCGTCAACAAGGAGCGCGTCACCAGGCACAAGCTGGCGCAGAACGACCGCATCGAGTTCGGCATGGGCGTGGGCGCGCAACTTATCTTTGACCCGGCGGCGGAGCAATCCATCGTCGCGCGCGAGTTCCTCAGTCAGATCTCCAGCGTCAAGACGGACAAAGCCAACGACCTGGAAAAGCTGGCACTCTTCCTCGACGCGGCCCGCAAACTCAACACCAGCGGGGCGCTGGATGAGATCCTCATCACGCTGATCGGCACCACGCTCAAACTCACCTCCGCTGAGCGCGGCTTTATCTTTTTGCGCCAAGCCGATGGCGAGATGACGCTCGCCGCCGCCTGCACTAACAAAGGCGAACGGCTTACCAGTTCGGAGACGATCTCGCATTCCATCCTGGTTGACGCCACCAAGAGCGCTTCCGAGTTCATCATTACCGACACCTTGAAATCAGAGGAGATGGCCTCGCGCCAGAGCATCGTTGCGCAAAGCCTGAAGACCGTCATCGCTATCCCGCTGCGCCGGGCCCATGGCCAGGAGCAGGGTGAAGATGCGGTCATTGGCGTCCTCTATATGGACAGCCGTTTTGTCTCCGGCAATATCTCCGGCGTAAGCCAGGACATCCTCGGGGTTATCGCGCGTGAAGCCGCCGCGCTGGTCGAGAGCACGCACCTGGCCAAGGCCGAAGAAGACAGCCGCCGTTACCAGCAGGAGCTTGGCATCGCCGCGGCCATTCAGCAGCGGCTCATGGCCGTGACCATCCCCGAACTTTCCTATGCCAGCCTCAGCGCTAAGAATTTGCCTTGTAAAGATATCGGGGGCGACTTCTTTGACGTGGTGGTCAACGAAGATGGCCTGACCATCGTAGTCACGGATGTCTCCGGTAAGGGAATCTCGGCAGCCATTCTGGCTTCGATCCTGCAGGGTTTGATCTACGCGCAGATCGTGGCGCGCGTGCCCCTGCCAGAGATCGTCAGCGCCGCCAACCGGTTCCTCTGCCAGAAGGTCCAGGGCGAGAAGTACGCCACCGCCGTCATCATTCACCTTTCGCCGGACGGGGTAGTCGAGGTCCTGAACTGCGGGCACGTTCCGCCGCTGATGATCAGCAATGGCCAGCCTAAGGTGTTGAAGCACGGCAATCTTCCGGTTGGACTGATGCCCATTGCCGAATACGAGAGCCACAAGGTGGAACTCAATCCCGGCGACCGTCTCATCCTCGTGACCGACGGCGTGACCGAAGCGGAAGACGCGAGTGGCGAAATGTACGGGGAAGAGCGCTTGCAAGCCGCTTCTATCGTGGCGGATGGCCCCTGCTTCGACCACATCTTCGCTTCGATTCGCACCTTCTGCGGCGACGTCCCCCTCAACGACGACTGCACCTTGCTGGAACTGGTCTATCGCGGCAAGTCGAAGAACAACACCGACTCTGGCATGAATCTCAAGACGTAGAGGCAGCTGCCAGTCTTCAGCTTCCAGTCTCCCGCCTAAAGATTAACGCTCAAAGGTTCAACGCCTGTCCGCCTACAGGCTGCTTTTCCTACTAACCACTCCCCCTCACCCGGTGTCTAATGGGCCGAATGCAGCAGAATGACGCAGCCGTGGTGGCGCAGGTACTGGCCGGTGACCGCGAGGCTTTTGGCGAACTGGTTGAACGCCACAGCCGGCAGATATTCCGTGTCGCATTCCGGGTGGTGGGCAATGAAGAGGACGCCGAAGAAGTGGTCCAGGAAACCTTCCTGCGCGCTTACAAGCGCCTGGACCGTTTCGAATCGCGCTCCAGTTTCAGCACCTGGATCTATCGCATCGCTGTCAATTGCGCTATCGACCTGCGCGGCAAACGGCAGCCTGGCCCGTCGCTGCAGATCTCGGAAGATCCCGAGCCCGGTGAGCATGAGATCCAGCTTGCTTCGAGTGACGCCAGCGCTGAACAGCACGTCTTCGGCGGACAGGTCAAAAAACGCATTCAAAGCGCCATGGCCTTGCTCACGGAAACGGAACGGACCGCCTTCATCCTGCGACACATGGAAGGCAAGTCGATCGAAGAGATTGCGGCGGTGCTTGGCATCCGCAGCAACTCCACCAAGAACAGCATCTTCCGCGCGGTAAAGAAGATGCGCAAGGCTTTAGAACCGGTAATGCAACACCAGTAATGGTGAAAAGATGAAACACATCAGTGAAGACGACATGATCCTTTATCACTACGGCGAGGTGGAAGACGCCACCGACATTCGCCGCCACCTTGAAGCCTGTACCGAATGTGCGGCCCAGTGGAAGCAGCTGCAGGCGGTGATGGCTGCGGTCGAGCCCTCCGCGGTCCCCGAGCGCGGCGAAGACTACGGCGCGCAGGTATGGCAGCAGGTGCGCTATCGCTTGCCTGATACGCGCGAAGTCTCTGCGTGGAGGCAATGGTTCCCTCGCCAGCGTCTGGTCTTTGCCGGCGGACTCGCCGCCATCATTCTGGCTGCGTTTCTTGCCGGACGCATGACCCAGGCTCCCGCCGGCCCGGATACGGCCACGAGGGTGCCTACTGCGGAACAGAAAGAGCGCGTCTTGCTCGTCGCCGTGGGTAGCCACCTGGAGCACTCGCAGATGGTGCTGGTGGAGCTGGTGAACTCTGAGGCCAAGGGCAAAGTGGATATTTCAAGTGAGCAGGAACGCGTCCGTGACCTGCTGAGTGCCAATCAACTTTATCGGCAGAGTGCGCAGAAGTCCGGCGACCCGGCCGTCAACGAAGTGTTAAGTGAGCTGGAACGAGTTCTCGTGGAGATCGCCAACGGTCCTTCCGAGGTGGATGCAAAACAGTTGGAAACGCTCCGCCAGCAGATCCAGGCCCAGGGGATCCTGCTCAAGGTGCGCATCATCGGCGACAAAGTACGTGAAAAAGAAAAACCTGCTTCACAAAATCTGGGAATGAAACAGAGAGAGACATAACCATGAAAACTTATAAATACCTCATCCTAGTCAGTGCCCTTTTCTATACCGCGGCCTCGTCGGCGCAAACCAGCTTCAGCTTCTTCGAGCCCGGCGCGGGTCAAGCGGCTGCGAGCCGAGCCTCGAATGAGGACAAGCAGACCCAGCTCTACAACGAAGCCACCAAGCTCATGAATGAGAGCAAGTGGGAGCAGGCTGCGGAAAAGTTCAATTCCGCGGCTAAGCTCTCCGGCTCGCGCTCGGCGGGCTCGCTGTATTGGGCGGCTTATTGCATGAACAAACTCGGCAGTCGCAATGAGGCCATCTCCATTGCCCGCGACGTGAAGCGGCTCTACCCCACCAGCAATTGGGCCAAGTCCGCCGACCAGCTCCTGCTCGAGATGGGCGCCACTAAGCCCACTGAGATCATGGGCCAGGGAACTGACAACAAGGACCCCAACGAAGACCTCAAGCTCATGGCCCTGCGTCAGCTCTGCGACCAGGATGAAGAACGCTGCGTTCCGCTCGCGCGCAAGTTCCTGGAGAACCCGGCGAACTCTGCCCGCGCCAAAGAGAAGGTGATGTTCGTGCTCGCGCAGGGCAGTTCGGCGGCGGCGCAGCAGATGCTCGGCGAGATCGCTCGCGGCAAGGTTTACCCCGCGCTCCAGGTCAAGGCCATCCAGAACATCGGCATTGAAGGCGGCGAAGCCAACTTGAAGACGCTCTCGGAGATCTACGCATCCTCTACGGACCTGGCGGTCAAGAAGAAGATCCTGGAATCATTCGGGATCGCCGGTGCCTCGCAGCGATTGCTGGCCACCGCCAAATCAGAGACCAATCCTGAACTCCAGCGCAAGGCGGTGCAGGGGCTCGGCGTCGCGGGCGCGGACGGCGAATTGAAAGACCTCTACAAGCAGGTCAACGATCCACAGATGAAGATCTACATCCTGGAAGGCATGATGGTCGCGGGCGCCGACGAAGCCCTGGCTGACATCGCCCGCAGTGAGACCGACCAGCGGGTTCGCCTGAAAGCCATCCAGCAGGTGGGAGTGGCCGGCGGCAGGAAGGTGGGGGCGACCCTGCTCGCCATCTACCAGAGCAATCCGGATTACGAGACGCGCAAGGCAGTCACGGAAGGTCTCTTCGTCGCCGGCGACTCCGCCAGCTTGATCCAACTCGCTAAAGCCGAGAAGGATCCGCAGATGAAGCGCCGCCTGGTGGAAAAGATCTCGCTCATGGGCGACAAGGCCTCGCGCGATTACATGATCCAGATCCTCGAACAGGACTAAGCCGGAGCAGGCCATGAAGCATGCAATCAAAGCTATCGTCGCAGTCATGATGTTGGCCCTGGCGGGCGTGGCGCAGACCACCGGCGCCCACGCCCCGCAGATCACGAACGGCACATTGCAAAAGCGGTCGGCTGCGTCCGGGCTGGACGCGGCCATCGCCGCCGCCATCAAAGAGCAGGGCAACAAGACCTTCTGGATCGGCTATGAAGTTGCGACCAAGCTCTCTGATCGCATGATGTGTTGCTTCAATTCGATCAACTACGCAGGCAAGCAGTGCTGCGGCGGATGCCGGCTGGAAGGTGAGCACGGCGCCGGTTTTAACGGCACCATCAACGGCACAACTGGCGACTGTGCCGACCGTCCGGAGTACAACTACTTCTTCGTGATGGCGCGCGTCGTTCCTGCAGATACGCCGCCAGTCGCAAAGATCCGTTCCTTCAGCCCGGATTGCCAGCTTGACGCGGTCAACCTGCCCGTCATCTGGCTCACGGACGTTTCCGCCCCGCAAAGCATCGCGTGGTTGAAGCAGCAGGTTACGCGTGGTGACAAAAAGGCGGACGACTCCGCCCTGCACGCCATCGCGCTGCATGAGCACCCGTCGGTCGATTCTGTACTGGAAGAGATGACCGCCGCGTCGAACGTCGAGCGCCTACGCAAGCAAGCTGCCTTCTGGCTAGGCCTGGAGCGCGGACGGCGCGGCTATGAGATCGTCCGCAAACTCGCCTTCAATCCGCAGGAGAGCGACCGCTTCCGCGAGCACCTGACTTTTGTCTTGAGCCAGAGCCACGAGAAAGAAGCCATGGAAGATGTCATTCGCATGGCGCGTACCGATACCTCGGAGCGCGTCCGCGGACAAGCGCTCTTCTGGCTGGC
>DATLCI010000108.1:0-6306 GCA_035526435.1 Terriglobales bacterium | reverse complement strand
ATCGCCATTCCCCAGGGAGTCAAGGTGGAAGTGCGTGGCAATACCGTCGCCGTTCAAGGCCCGAAGGGCAAGATCGAGACCTACATTCCTTCCGGCATCAAGCTGGAGCAAAAAGATGGACAGCTCGTCGCCAGCCGTGAGACCCAGCAGATGGCGGGATTCCATGGCCTCGTCCGCGCTCTGGTCTTCAACGCCGTCAACGGCGTCACCCAGGGTTGGACGCGTGAGCTTGAGATCGTAGGCATCGGCTATCGCGCCGAGTTGAAGGGCAAGGGAACAGTCGTATTCTCGCTCGGTTATTCCCACCCCATCGAGTATCCGCTGCCCTTCGGCATCGAAGTCGCCATCGACCCCAAGCAGACGCGCTTGACCGTCAGCGGCATTGACCGGCAGAAGGTCGGCCAGGTCGCGGCGGATTTCCGCGGGCTCCGTCCGCCGGATCCCTACAAGAACAAGGGTATCCGCTACGTCGGGGAGCGCCTGAAGAAGAAGGTCGGCAAAACGGGTGCTAAGTAAGCGCCCGCTGCTGAATAGATTTCACCGCTTCGCTGCCGCGGCCTGAAGCTGCGGTGACCCAGCAGAAACACTGCGGACGAGAATCCGCATTAAGGAAGAACTAGAAAATGATTCCTCAGACGGAAAGAAACGCGACGCGCCAGCGGGTCCACTCCCGCATCCGGCGCAAACTGCGTGGCACCTCCGAGCGTCCGCGCTTGAATGTGTACCGCTCGCTGAACCACATTTACGCCCAGATCGTCGACGACCTGGCCGGCACTACCGTGGTCTCGGCCTCCACGGCCGAAGGCAAGAAGAAGCCGGAAAAAGGCGCTGGTTCTAATAAAACAAAGCGCACCGGCGGCAACGTCGCCTCGGCTAAGGCCATCGGCAAACTGATCGCGGAGCGCGCTCAGGAAAAGGGCGTGAAGCAGGTGGTCTTCGATCGCGGCGGATACCTTTACCACGGACGCATCAAAGCGCTGGCCGACGCGGCCCGCGAAGCAGGACTGGAGTTCTAAATGGCGATCATGAAAAAGAAACTCGATGCTGGCAGCTTCAACCTGAAAGACCAGGTGGTTGCCATCAACCGCGTGACCAAGGTGGTCAAGGGCGGCAAGAACATGTCGTTCGCGGCGCTGGTCGTCGTGGGCGACCCCTCCGCTGCGGTCGTCGGCTATGGCTCCGGCAAGGCCAAGGAAGTTCCCCAGGCCATTCGCAAGGGCATTGAAGCGGCCAAGAAGAACCTGATCAAGGTGAACCTTACCGCCACTTCCATCCCGCACGTCTCGCTCGGGCGCTTCGGCTCCGGACAAGTCTTGCTCAAGCCCGCCCCGGAAGGTACCGGCGTCATCGCGGGCGGCGCGGTGCGCGCGGTCATGACCTCGGCCGGCATCCAGAACGTGCTCACCAAGAGTTTAGGAAGCGCCAACCCGCACAATGTGATCAAAGCCACCTTCGCTGCGCTTACGCAATTGCGCGACCGTAACGCGGTCGCAGCCTTGCGCGGCAAGTCGGCACAGGAGCTGTAATCATGGCAGAGACCAAGAAAAAAGCAGCGCCCAAGGCGGGCAAGACCATCCAGATCAAGTGGGTGCGTTCCGCCATTTGCGCGCCCAAGCAGCAGAAGGCCGTGGTCAAGGGCCTCGGTTTTACCCGGTTGAACCAGGTGGTGGTGCGCGAAGATTCGCCTTCCATCCGCGGCATGGTGAAGAAAGTGCCGCACCTGGTCGAGATCGTTTAAATCGTCAACGAAAGTTTTCCGCGCTTTGATTTCGGGGAGCGCAGCTAAGAGTGATCATGAATCTGTCGACATTACGAGCGCCCAAAGCGGCCAACTCGAACAAGAAACGCGTAGGCCGCGGTATGGGTTCCGGCCTCGGCAAGACCTCCGGCCGGGGACACAAAGGCCAACGCTCCCGCTCCGGTTCGCGCATGATGCGCGGCTTTGAAGGCGGCCAGATGCCGTTGCATCGCCGTTTGCCCAAGCGCGGCTTCAACAATATCTTCCGCACGGAATACACCGTGGTGAACCTGGACCGCATCGCCGAACTCGGTGAAAAGACGGTCACGCCGGAAGTGCTGTACAAGGCCGGTATCACCAAGAAGTCGTCCGCGCTCATCAAGGTCCTCGGCACCGGCGAACTCAAATCCGCCGTCACCGTCCACGGACACAAGTTTTCCAAGACCGCTTCCGACAAGATCACCAAGGCCGGCGGCAAGGTTGAGATCATCGGCGGCAAAGCAGAGGTCACGGCCTAAATGCTGGAAAAGCTCGCGAACATCTTCCGTATCCCTGAGCTCCGCAACCGGGTGCTGTTCACGCTGGCGCTGCTGGCGGTCTATCGCCTGGGCGCGCATATCCCCACGCCCGGCATCGACGCGGAAGTCCTCGCCAACCTCTTTGCCCAGCAGCGCGGCAGCCTGCTCGGACTCGGCGACCTCTTCACCGGCGGCAACCTCAGCCGGATGACCATCTTCGCCCTCGGCATCATGCCGTACATCACCTCCTCCATCATTTTCCAGTTGCTCACCGTCATCTATGAGCCGCTGGCCAAGCTGCAGAAGGAAGGCGAACTTGGCCGCAAGAAGATCACGCAGTACACCCGTTACATGACGGTCGTGCTCGGCGCCATCCAATCGGCTGGTATCGCCATCACCCTGGAAAAGACTGGTCAAGGCCTCGTGCTCGACCCCGGCTGGAAGTTCCGCTTTATCACCATCGTCACGCTGACCACCGGCACTGCATTCATCATGTGGCTGGGCGAGCAGATCACCGAGCGCGGTATCGGTAACGGAATGTCGTTGCTGATCTTTGCCGGCATCGTCGTCGGACTGCCTCGCGCTATCGCCGATCTCGTCGACAAGGCGCAGAACGCAGCCTGGGGCACCTTCACTTTTCCCGCCATTGCCCTGTTGCTGCTCATCATGATCGCGGTCGTCGCCTTCATCGTCTTCGTCGAACGCAGTGAACGCCGTGTGCCCATGCAGTTTGCCAAGAAGATGGTCGGACGCCGGATGGTCGGCGGACAAGCCAGCTACATCCCGCTGCGCGTCAACTCCGGCGGCGTGATGCCCGTCATTTTCGCGTCGTCTATCTTGTCCATCCCGCAGTTCTTCGCCAATTTCACCTTCTTCAAAGAGAGCCGATTTTTCTCTAGCTTCTTTGAGGCGCTGAAGTGGGGCGAGCCGCTCTACACGCTGGTATACGCCATTGCTATCATCTTCTTCGCCTACTTCTATATCTCCATCGTCTTCAACCCGAAGGAAGTAGCGGACAACATTCGCAAGGGCGGCGGTTTCGTTCCTGGCATCCGTCCCGGCGCGCGCACCGAGTCGCATATCAATGACATTCTCACGCGCATCACGCTGGTCGGCGCGGCATACCTCATCCTCATCTCCATCATTCCGGAGTGGATGATCGCCGGTATCCGCCTCAATCATTTGCCGCTGGTCGGCAACTTCTTTGAGCGGCTACCTTCATTCGTGACTAGCGGTCTGGGCGTGAACTTTTACTTTGGCGGCACCTCGCTGCTCATCGTCGTCGGCGTCGCTATGGACACCGTCAACCAGATCGAGTCGCAGATGATCATGCGCCACTATGAAGGCTTTACCCCGCGTAGCGGACGAGTCCGCGGACGCAGGTCCTGGTAACCGCAATGACTGAGACTGCCAGCCAAGCCGCCGCCCGCTCCAAGACCATCGGCCCCGTCATCTTTCTCGGCGCGCCTGGCGCCGGCAAAGGGACCCAGGCCAAGCGCATTACTGAACGCTATGGCATCCCGCAGATCTCTACCGGGGACATCCTGCGTGACCACCGCGACCGCGGCACCGGTCTGGGCAAGCAGGCAGACGCCATCATGGCCCGCGGCGAGCTGGTCTCGGACCAGATCGTTTGTGGCATGGTCGAGACCCGTTTGAGCCAGAATGACTGCGATCGCGGCTTCATCCTGGATGGCTTCCCCCGCACCTTGGAACAGGCCAAATGGCTGGATGGCATGCTGGAGGCCAAGGAATACGCTGGCCGCAAGATGCCGCCGGTTGTCGTCGATTATCAGGTGGGTTATAATCAATTGTTGCAACGGCTTACCGGACGTCGAACTTGTCCCACCTGCGGGCGGATCTACAATGTTTACTCCCAGCCGCCGCGTGTTCCAGACACCTGTGATGTGGATGGCGCCAAGCTTGTGACGCGCAAAGATGATGCCGAAGCGGCCATCAAAGTGCGCCTGCAAAGCTATGAGCAACAGACCAAGCCTTTGGCCGAGTATTACCAGACCAAGGGACGTCTGCATGTGATCAATGCCGAGCAGCCCACGGATAAAGTCACGGAGCAGACACTCGCGGAGCTGGAAAAGGTGGCCTTCTAAGCAATGGCCGTCGTCTGCAAGTCGTCGGGTGAGATCAAGAAGATGCGCAAGAGCGGACGGATCGTCCGCCAGGTTTTGAATACCGTGAAGGCAGCAGTCGCGCCCGGGGTCAGCACCATGGACTTGGAGCGCATCGCGGAAAAGAAGATCCAGGAATTAGGGGCCAAGCCCGCGTTCAAGGGATATTTTGATTATCCATGCGTGCTTTGCACCTCGGTCAATGAGCAGATCGTGCATGGCATCCCGTCGGATAAACGGGTGCTGCAAGACGGAGACATCGTCTCCATTGACTGCGGAGTGGTGCTGGACGGATTTTATGGGGACGCGGCTATCACCGTGCCGGTAGGCAGCGTGAAGCCCGAAGTCATCAAGCTGCTGCAAGTGACGGAAGCGTCCCTGCAGCGGGCCATCGCTGCGACCGTAGTCGGCAATACCGTCGGCGACATCGGCGCCGCGGTGCAGGCCATCGTCGAAGAGAATGGATTCAGCGTGGTCCGCGATTTCGTCGGCCACGGTATCGGGACGCGGCTGCATGAAGATCCGCAAGTCCCGAATTATGGCGTGAAGGGCTATGGCACCAAGCTGAAAGAAGGCATGGTGCTGGCCATTGAGCCCATGGTGAATGCGGGCAAGCCCGGCGCCAAGGTGCTTGACGATAAGTGGACCGCAGTGACTGAAGACGGCAGCTTCAGCGCCCACTTCGAACATTGCATCGCGGTAACCAAAGACGGCCCGGTAGTTTTAACGGCTGAGTAGGTTTGAAGCTTTAAGTTTTCGTCAGGGCGGCTTGGCAGGTCTGGGCTTCAGCCCAGACTCGCGAAGCGACAAGTGCCGCAAAGGTAGTAAGAGTCAGGGCACGACTTCAGTCGTGCCGTAGGGCTTGTATCAGGGCACGACTTTAGTCGTGCCGCAAGCAGCAAAAATGCTCGGGGCTTTAGCCCCGGCAAAAAAAGTAATAAGGATTGAATGTCTAAAGAAGACGCGATTGAAGTAATGGCAACGGTCGTTGAACCCTTGCCCAATGCGATGTTCAAAGTGGAGCTGGAGAACAAGCATCAGGTCTTGGCGCATGTTTCCGGCAGAATGAGAAAGAACTTCATCCGTATCCTCGCGGGCGACAAGGTCGCAGTCGAGTTATCGCCTTACGACCTCACCCGCGGGCGCATCGTGTACCGCTACAAATGATTGGCTTTTGATTTTGATTTGGGTTTCTCTGGAGACTGGAAACCGGAAACTGGAAACTGTTTTTTATGAAGGTTCGGGCATCAGTAAAAAAGATTTGTGACAAGTGCAAAGTCATCAACCGCCGCGGCGTGGTGCGGGTGATCTGCGAAAACGCGAAACATAAGCAGCGTCAAGGCTAAGGGTGAGCCCGGAGCGAGCGCCGATAGCGCGAGCGAAGGGCGAGGGCGAAGCAGCGAAGCGTTGCGGAGCCCTTAGAAAAAAGATCAGGAGAAGAGTTCATGGCACGCATTGCAGGCGTCGATCTACCGCGTAACAAGCATGTAGACATCGCGCTCACTTATATTTTTGGTATCGGCAACGCTCGCGCCAGGAAGATCCTGGAAGCGGCCAAGGTCAATGCCTCCACCAAGGTGCAGGACCTCAACGAAGAAGAGGTCAACCACATCCGCCAGGTTATCGAGGCGGAAGGCAACGTGGAAGGCGACCTGCGCAAGGACGTTTCCATGCACATCAAGCGCCTGATCGAGATCGGCTCCTACCGCGGATACCGTCATCGCCGTGGGCTGCCCGTTCGCGGACAGCGTACCCACACCAATGCCCGCACCCGTAAGGGTCCGCGCAAGGGAACGGTGGCCAACAAGAAGAAGACCGCCGCCAAGTAAGTTTGGGTCTGTAATCGAGCGGCGCTTTAGCGCCGCCGCTACACAAGTAGTTTGGGCTTGTAACCGGGCACGGCTTTAGCCGTGCCGCCAGGCCG
>DATLCI010000080.1:0-15184 GCA_035526435.1 Terriglobales bacterium | reverse complement strand
GGGAAGATGGATCAGGATTGGCTATTCAGCCGCAACGTTCGGAGTCATTGGCGCAATCGTTGGTAGTGCTAACGAGGGCTTCTCATCTGTGGCTCGCGGGGCGATATGTGGAATTTTTATCGGACTTGTCGTTGGGACTGCTGCTGAGATTCAAAGTGCTTTGTCTAAGGAAAAATGTGGCGGGTGCAAACCATGAGCAAGTGCCTTCTTTTAATAGCGCTCGCATGCCTTACAGCTATCGGCTGCGATGATAACGAGTTAGAAATAGCTTTCTTCAGGCAACCACGCTCGACCAGAATTGAGAGACTACGTAATTATCCTCTCTCGGGCCAATACAAAATATTTCGTTATGGAAACGACAAGACGGAACCGCCTCTAATGGATCTAGCGATCCCCATCGCCGAGCGGGGGGGCAATGCCGTTCCCTTTTTATTAGAACAGCTCCGGTCAGATTCTACAGATATGACAATCAGGGACATTCTGTTGATTTTTGAGACGATGGCGAACTCAAAACGTTATGACGTTAAGTCAGATTTAGCCGTTATGAGCCAATTGGAAAAAAGTGTCCTCATGATGAAAGATAAAGAATGGCAGGACATTTGCCGCAAAAGACTTCAGCGCATGTTGAAAGCAGATTGACAAAAGGCGGGTGGCCCACACAAGCATAGTCGACTTTTTAGACATCGTTCGGCTTTTATCCAGATCACACAGGTATTGATGTAGCAATAGGCCTGAAGGTTCAAGGGAAAGTTCGCCTTGATACGGGAGAACCAACGGGTTATGTCTGGATTTCTACTACTGCAAAACAGGACGAA
This sequence comes from Terriglobales bacterium, assembly GCA_035526435.1. Taxonomy (GTDB): domain Bacteria; phylum Acidobacteriota; class Terriglobia; order Terriglobales; family Acidobacteriaceae; genus DATLCI01. The sequence continues at coordinate 14,369 of DATLCI010000080.1, read as the reverse complement.
GCGATTCAGCGATACATTGACGCACGAACGAACAACCCGGGTCAGTACAGCACTTATGGGAAGCAATGCACTACATTTGTGGAAGATGCGTTGTCTGCCGGAGGAATAGACTTTCCCCACAAGTTTATTCTGCCTCGCGCGGCGCGCCGAGCCTTGGCGTTCAGAAGTGTTCTCGAAGCTCTGAGTGACCTCATTTCAGTTAAGCTTGGCCCAATTGAGCTCCGCGAAAAACGATAATGAAAAAATTTGTGATACGTGCATTTTCGCTCGGTTTAGCACTCGCATTGTTCCTGTCACTATTCATTTTGATTTCAGGTTTCTTACCTGTCCGCAGCGAACTTACCGACGCGATTCTAATCATTGCCTGGCCCAGTTCCTTGGGATTAATCAGTTTGCAACCGGGAGCCTCTTGGTTGACAACTGCTGGTATCTTTCTAGTGCTTGCTCTGGCAAATGGCCTGACCTATGCCGTCCTGTCGATTTTGGTCTGGCCTGTTTTGACACTTATTCGACGCATAGCTCCAAACCGAAGCGCGAAGGATTCTTCACGAATAGGACTGATTTAGATTCTCAGTCAGGCGGATGCCCCACACAAGCGCATTCGATTTTTTAGATATCCTCGGCATTTATGGAGGTCTAAGTGGCCCCCGCTAGATATAAAAGGGAAGACTCTACCTTTGCTAAGCAGGCTGAGCTTAGAGCGAAGAGTGGAATGGGACTCGTCGGGCTCTGTCTAGCTACCTCTGGTGTCGTCACGTTGATTTGGGGCTTTATCTGGGTCGTCAAACTGCTTTTGGGCATAGCGGCATTCTGCTGCATTTGGACGGCAATGGATACGTTTAGTTGGTATAGGTTTCGGCGACGCGCTACTTCTCCCGCAAGCTCGGCTGTGGAGCTTCTACCGAATTCTGACTTTGATCTCGCCGATACCGACGACAAGTACAATCACTACGAGCGCAGGGTCATGATGGATGGCCATTGCGTCAGCATTCAAGTCATTGAGCCGCTTTTTTCGAAGATTCAGCCTCGCGTCCAGGTAATGGCTGAAAATGTTCATGATCTAGCCCAGCGGTTTCAACATTTTAAGCAGAAAGAATCCGTGCGAATGTCCGCATTCGCTGACGAGATACTTCAGCTTCAAGTCGATAGTTTTCTCTTTCTTCCAGATGGGTCATCCCCAAATGGTTTTATTGCCCATGTTTACTTCACCGCGGCCTCCGGTGGGGAACCTTGGACCGCGCTATGGGACGGAAACGACTTCCGCGACTTGCGGTTGGAGTCATAGTTAAAGCCGGCTCTCGCACCGTCGAGCGTACGCTGACGGCGGTGATTGGAATCTAAGAAGGGGCGGGTGGGATCGGCTACTCTGCGAAAGAGAGTGTCGCCCGCGTTGCGGGCTTGGATGATGTTCGATATTGAACCTAGGCCTTACGGCCTAGGCTATTCTCTGTCGGCGCTTCGCGCCTTAGTGGCCGCTGCAACCTCAGAGCGGTTTCCCGTCTGCAGTTCCCGTTTCCAGTTTCCCGAAATCAGGTGGCGATTACGCGGCGGTGGGGTTCAGGTTCGCCCACCTGCGCCAAACCACCCCATCGGCTTCGCCGTTGGGGACCCCGGTCCGGCGAAGGTGGGGCACCCGCAAGCGGTTTCGCGTTTGCAGTTCCGGTTTCCCGTTTCTCGAAATCCCCGATAGAAGAAACCGTAAAACCAAATACATGGGTCCTTCGACTCGCTGCGCTCGCTCAGGATGACAGGGGAAAAGGAGCGGTAGTCGGGTAATTTGTAATCGGGTAACAAATCAACCGATCGACCTCACTTCGTTGCCGGGGCGGGCGCGCTTGAGTTCCATATGTCGCGATATAGCCGCCATTTTCCTTTTTCCTTTTTCCAGATGACGATGTATTTACCCGTGTCCTGTTCTTTGCCGTCGGCGCCCTTGACCGAATACTTTCCCACTTCATAGACGACGTCGCCTTTCTTTTCCACTTCCATCACTACAAAGCTCAGGTCACGCATTCCACTATCGATCGCACCTTGCCACAGCTTTTGGATATCTGCCCGGCCCTTGGTGATCTCGCCGTTCGGCGGGAACGCCATCGCATCTGGCGCATACATAGCGGCCAGGGCCGCGGCATCACCGCGTTTAAGTGCTACGGTAAACTCCTTGCCTTGGGCTTCAATGGCGGCGCGGACAGGATTCTGCGCGGCCAACGAGCAGCCCGTTAAAGTCACCAGTAAAAGCACAGCGAAGACCTTGTTTCGAAGATCCATGACCAATCCCCCTCTCGTGATTGAGAGCCTGTTGTAACAGAGCGGAGAGCCTGCCGCAACCGTGTACACTTTCGCCATGCTCGCGCTTCATGCTCTGCGCACGGAAGACTCCCGCGGACGCCGCCATCCCGAACGGCCTCATGCCTATCGCGACGACTTCCAGCGTGATCGCGACCGGGTCGTCCACAGCCGCGCCTTCCGCCGGCTGGAGAACAAGACCCAGGTCTTCACCCGGCGCCTCAGCGACCACTTTCGCAACCGCCTCACCCACACCATCGAGGTGGCGCAGATCTCGCGCACCATCGCCGCCGAACTCGGGCTCAACCTGGACCTGGTGGAGACGCTCGCGCTCGTCCACGACATCGGCCACCCGCCCTTCGGCCATGCGGGCGAGAAGGCGCTCGACGCCGCCATGCGCGCGCACGGCGAATCCTTTGACCACAACCTCCACGCGCTCCGCATCGTGGAGCACTTCGAGCAGCGCTACGCGGAGTTCCGCGGACTCAACCTCACCTTCGAGGTCCGCGAAGGCATCATCAAGCACTCGCGCGATTACGCCGCCGCCGACTATCCGCAGCTTGCCGAGTACCTGCTCGACCAGCGGCCGCCGCTCGAGGCCCAGCTCATCGACCTGACCGACGAGATCGCTTACAACACCGCTGACCTGGACGACGGGCTCGAAGCCAACATCCTTACCCTGGCGCAGGTGCGCGACGGCGTGGCCATCTTTGGCCGCTTCTATCGCGAGGTGGAGAAGCTCTATCCGAATGTGGCGGAGAAGCTGAAGTTCAATGAGGCGCTCAAGCGCATGCTGGACCGCCTGGCCGGCGACTTGATCGCCACCACGCGCCAGCGCGTGCAGGACTCCGGCGTAAAGTCAGTGGACGACATCCGCCGCGCACCGCAGCGGCTCGCCGCCTTCAGTGACGCGGTGGAGGCCGAGCGCAAGGAGTGCAAGCAGTTCCTCTATGACAACTTGTATTACAGCCCGGACCTCAAGCGCGATAAGCAGCAGATGGAAGCCATCATCACCCGGATGTTCGGCCACTGGATGGAACATCCGGACAAGCTGCCCGCCAGCTATCGCGAGGACTTGCGCACGGGAGAGTCATCACAACCGCGCATCGTCTGCGATTACATCGCGGGCATGACCGACAACTTCATCCTCGACCAGCACCGCCAAGTCCTCGGGGAAAGAGAAACGGGGAACGCCCTATCAGCCGAACGCTGAAGCTCACACCCGGCTGAGGAAGTTCTCCAATACGAAAACTTTTCTCGCCCGGAAGTGTGCGGGCGCTTCAACCAAAGCGATGGCCCGAATGCTGTCCACTCCGGCGACAAACCAAGGCTCCTTACATGCCGGTACCATGGAGAGCCATTTGGGCGGTAGCATATGCTGTTCGTCACAAAGGAACTCCGCCGTGGACGCGAGCAGTGCATCCATCTGTCCATCCTGTCTTTCAAAAGGGTCTTCCACAGCTTGATCGCTCTTGTGCAGGCGGAAATCGTCGACAAAGTCCATCAAGTAGACAGCCCAGTTTTTCTCATCGGCCGCTATGCGCTGGCGAGTCTCTTTTAGCGTGATCACTGCTGGAACAGCTCCTCGATGAAATACTGGGTCGCTGGCTTGATCTCGTGCCTCGGATAGTACGAGCGCAGAATGCGAAAGACTTCGTCCGCTTGCGTGATCTTTAATGCACGGATCAGGACTTGGACGTCTTGCCGATCGCTGGCGTCAACTCTGGCTGCCAACGCTTTCATCGCTAAGAGATAATCGGGCTCGGGCACGTAGACTTGAAGATTTGAGAGATTGAGGAGGACGCGCTGCTCATGCTTGATGACGTAGCCCTTCACGGCATCATTGATCCAGTCCGCATCCAGTGAATTCTCCTCCGCCACGCGCACGATCGCATCGCGCATCTCTTGAGCGGGGGCAAACACCGCATCGATATCCTTAGTGCTCGGCCGTGCGTTGTAGACCAGACACATCACGGCGCCACCATAGAGACAGATTTCGCCCTTCAGGCCGCGTCTCTCCAATTCGGTGTTCAACTGGTGACGGTGATGAAGGATCTGCTCACTTTCCATGCACCCAGCTTGCCTTAGTTCCCTTTGCTCTGTCCAGTGAATGCCACCCGATAAATCGCGCCGCTGGTGTCATCGCTGACGAAGAGGGAACCATCCGGCGCTACGGTGACACCGACGGGACGTCCGCTCCATTTGCCGCGCCGCGTCTCCCCCGAGGAGACGAATCCGGCGAGGAAGTCTTCGACGGCCGTCGCTTCACCGCGGGCATTCATGCGGACGCGCACCACCTTGTAGCCGGTGGGTACGCTGCGGTTCCACGACCCATGGAAGGCGACGAACAGGTCATTGCGATACGGCTGCGGGAACGCCGTGCCGGTGTAGAAGGCGATGCCCAGCGCCGCGGAATGTGCCGGCAAGTCAAACGCCGATGGTATCGTGCGACCGCACCGCGCGGCCGACGACCCGGGATACTTGGCATCGACCACCCGCTTGCCGTAGCAAAAGGGCCAGCCGAAGTCGCCGCCATCGCCCAGGTTGTTGAGCTCGTCGGGAGGAAGGTTATCGCCCAGCCAGTCGCGTCCGTTGTCTGATGCCCAGATGGTCTTGGTGACCGGACTCACGTCAAGCCCCACGGAGTTGCGCAACCCGCGCGCGAACACGCGTCCGCCGCTGCCATCGGGATTGAACTCCTGTACCATTGCGCGGCCATGCTCGTCGTCGCAGACGTTGCAACTCGATCCCGCGGCCACGTACATCTTGCCATTGTGAAAGACGATGGTCCGGGTAAAGTGGCCGCCGCCGCGCGGAAGCTTCACGATCTCCTGCGGGTTGGTGGCGCTGAGCTGCGCTTCATTCCAGTCATAGCGCACCACGCGTCCGGTCTCCGCGATGTATAGCTTGCCTTGGTAGAAGGCGATGCCGTGCGGTGCGTCCAGATCGGTGAGCACACTCGCCACGCGGTCAGCTTGACTGTCTTTATTCGCATCCGGCAAGGCGAGCAGCAAGCCATCGGAAGTAGCGGTCACCAGCAGTACGCCACCCGGCGAAACGGCCATCAATCGGGGCTTCGCCTTGGTATCGGCAAAGATCGACACGCGGAAACCTGGGGGAACTTTGAGCTTGGTGACATCCACTTGCGCGGAGCTGCAGCCGCAAAGCAGGAAAAGGGCGAGGAGTAAAAACAGGCGCTTCATGCCGGAGATTCTATAAGACCACGGGTGGCCAAGGCTTGGGACTAGAGGCCGGCGTCCAGTGGGAGGGCCGCAGTCTGGCTACTGCTTCTCCTGCTTGGCCAAGCGAACGCGCGCAGTCTCAAGTTTCTTTTGCACCTTCGCCACTTCACCGCTCTCCACTTCCGCGGGAACGGAGCGGTTCCACTCTTCTAAGGCGCGCTCCCAATGAGCGGCCGCCAGTTTGAGTTTGCCGGTCTTGAAGTACACATCGCCCAGGTGATCGTGCACGGTGGCGTCGTTATTGGACTTGGCTACGGCCTTGCGCAAGCTCTCTTCGGCCAGGTCGTACTTGCCCAGCCGGTAGTACGCCCAGCCGAGGGAATCAAGATACGCGCCATTCTGCGGTTCGATCTCCACCGCCTTCTTGATCATGCCCAGAGCTTCATCCAGGCGAACATTGCGATCGGCGAGCATGTATCCCAGGTAATTCAACGCCATGGCATTGTTGGGATCGCCTACCAGGACCTTGCGGAAACGCTCTTCGGCGGCGTCCCACTTCTTCTGCCGCTCGAAGATGGAGCCTTCCACGAAGGCAACGTATTCTTTCTCGTCGGGGGTCTCTGAGAGTTGCTCCGCTTTCTTGGCCGCATCTTCAGCTTCAGTCCAGCGACGCAGGCGGCTGTAGATCTGCGAGAGCGCCAGGTGAATGTCGCGGTCTTCCTTCGTGCCCTTGAGCTGCGATTTCGCCATCTCCAAGCCGGGATCTGCCTGACCCATGTCAGCCATCTGCTGGGCGAGCAGCAACTTCAATCCGCGGTCCTTCGGAAACTTCGTGGATGCTTCGCGAGCCACCTGCGTGGCTTGGGACCACTGCTTGGCATCGCGATAGGTATCGATCAATCGCTGGTAGCCGCGAATGGCATTGTCTTCACCCAACGTCAGAGTCTTGCGGAAGGTTTCCACCGCAAGTTGCGTCTTGCCGGTCTCGCGATAAAGCTCGCCGAGGCGTTCCAAGAATACCGAGCGATTGTTCGCTTCACTCTGGCTGTAAGTGTTGTCAGGACGCGCGGTCTTCTCGAGCAAGCCCTGCAAAGCTTGGATCGCTTCCTCGTAACGCCCTTGGGCGGCATATACCAGGGCGAAATTGTAGGGAACTTCCAGCAGGTCTTGCACTAACCCCTGGGCCTTCTTCAGGCTTTCCAGCGCGTCGTCGAACTTGCCCAGCCGGCGCTGGATGTCCGCCATGCGCACATGGGCCTGGGCATCCTGCGGATCTTCCTCCACGATAGCTTTGTACTGTTCCAGCGCGGCTTGAAGCTGGCCATCGCTGAGCAGGTTTTGAGCCAGCCCGCGCAGAGCGTCCAGGTTCTCTTTATCTACCTCAATGGCCTTGCGGTAGGCCTCAATCGCTTTTTTGTGTTGCCGCTGCTGCTCGTATGTAAGCCCCAGCGCGGAGTAGACCTTGGCCGAGCGGGCGGTCTCGGGCACCGCGTTCAGCGTTTGCTCTGCGCGTGCATAGTCAGACATCTCGTTGTACAGAAATGCCAGATTGGTGACGGCCTCTTCAGAATCCGGTTGGAGATGAACGGCGGTCTTGAATGACGCCTCTGCCTTAGGAACTTCCTTGTTCAGGATATAAAGCCGGCCCAAAAGCAAATGGTTTTCTACGGCCTTCGGTTCCAGCCGGACGATCTGCTCATACTGCTCAATGGCCAGCCGCAGGATCTCTTGCGATTGCGTTCCTGCCTGCATGTCACCCAGCGATCGCAGGTAGATGCGTCCGAGTAACTTACGGGCGTCAAGATTGTTGGGGTCTTTCTTGAGAATGTTCTGCGCTTCGATGACGGCGTCGCGGATGCGGCTGGTCTTGGCATAGAGTTCCGCAAGGCCAGCGTTCAGAAAGCTGGATTCGGGATCGTTGGCGATCGCGAGCTTGTATTCCTCGATGGCGCGGTTGGCGAACTCGGAGCGTCCGTACAACGCCACCAACTCTTCATACATATGCGCGATGGAGTAGTGGTAGTAAGCGGCCGCGCGGTCAGGAGCAGATCTCGTTTCCGGTTTGGCAGGCGACGGTGCGGCCGGCGGAGGTGCCACCGGCTTAGGATTCTGGGCGCTGGAGAAGGAAGCAAGCAGGATGGCGACGACAAGGCTCTTCATTAAAGGGGAGACCAGCTTTGAGATCGGATTCTTAAGGCGCATCTTCACGGATAAAGGATCTAGGCTGCAAAATACCGGGTGCTTCCACAGTTTGGATGCCCGAAAGCGGCGGTAAGATACGCCAAACAAAGCGGCCCATTTGACCTATTGTACGCCGAAAAACCCAGCTCCCTAGTGCCGGAAGTGACGAACGCCGGTGAAGACCATGGCCAATCCGAGCCGGTCTGCGGCGGCAATTACTTCGGGGTCCTTTACCGAACCGCCGGGCTGGATGATGGCGGTGGACCCGGCCTTGGCGATCTCTTCCACTCCGTCGGGGAAAGGGAAGAAGGCATCGGACGCGGCGACCGTGCCGGCGAGCGGCAACACCGCCTTCATGGCTCCGATCCGGGTGGAGTCTACCCGGCTCATCTGTCCCGCACCCACGCCCACGCTTTGACCGTCGCGCGCATAGACGATGGCATTCGATTTCACGTGCTTGCAGATCTTCCAGGCAAAGAGAAGGGCGCGCATCTCCTCCGCGGTAGGCCGTCGCTGAGTGACAACCTTCAAATCGGCTTCCGCGATGGGATGGTGGTCTGCGTCCTGCACCAACATCCCGCCGGAGACATGCTTCAACGCAAAGCCCAGCGGCGCCGGCGAGATCTCTACCAAGCGGAGGTTCTTCTTGACGGCGAATTTTCCCCGCGCGCCTTCCTCAAATGAGGGAGCAGCGATGGCTTCGACGAAGAGCTTTGCAATCTCTTCCGCGGCGGCCGCGTCCACCGGTCGATTGATGCCGATCACGCCGCCAAACGCCGACACCGGGTCGGCTTCCAGCGCTTTCTGGTAGGCCTCAAGCACAGTGGGACCGGTGGCGGCGCCGCAAGGGTTAGTGTGCTTGATGATCACACAAGCGATCTCCGAAAACTCCTGCGCCAAGTCCCACGCCGCCTGCAGATCAACGATGTTGTTGTAAGACAGCTCCTTGCCCTGCAATGGGCGGCCATTGGCTACGCCCGAATCAACTCCCGCTTCAGCGTAGAGCGCGGCGCGTTGGTGAGGGTTCTCGCCGTAGCGCAGGTCCATCTTCTTGCTGTAGGTCAGACGAAGCGTAGGCGGCAATCCGGCGCTAGGGTCGGCAAGATTCAAACTCTCAACGTCGGCGCTCGGTATTTTTTCCAGTGTAGAGGCAATCGCCGAGTCGTAAGCGGCAGTTGTCGCGAAAGCCTTGCGCGCGAGCAGCCAGCGTGTTTCCAGCCCCAGGGCACCATCATTCTGGTCCAACTCCGCGCCGATTGCCGCATAATCACTGGCTGATGTCACGATGGCAACATCATGAAAATTCTTGGCCGCAGAGCGGATCATCGAAGGCCCGCCAATATCAATGTTCTCGATCAACTCTTCCAGCATTACCCCCGCCTTGGCGGCCGTCTTCTCAAAGGCGTAAAGATTGACGACGACCATATCGATCGGTTCAATGCCATGCTGCTTGACCGCTGCCGCGTGCGCGGGATTATCGCGGATGTGGAGGATGCCGCCGTGAACCTTCGGATGCAGCGTCTTGACGCGGCCATCGAGCATCTCGGGAAAACCGGTGAGCTCGGAAATATCCTGGACCGGTATCCCGGAATCGCGAAGCAGCTTCGCCGTTCCCCCGGTCGAGACCAATGCGACCTGATGGGCCGCGAGTCTACGGGCGAATTCGACTAATCCGGTCTTGTCCGTAACGCTGAGTAAGGCTCGGGTGATCTTTTTCAATGGCGAGGCAGACAAAAGTCGTTCGCTCCTGCGGAGGGAAGAGTTGGGACGGATAAGAATAGCAGGCGAGGGGAAGCGGAAAACAGAAGCTATTAGATCTTGGCCTTGGCCTTCAACCGGACTTGGCCGCTCTCCATCTCCACCGAGTACTCCACGGCATGGCAGCCGTACTCTTTGCGGATCTGCTCGGTCTTCTTCTGCACGAAGCTCTTGAAGGAATCGAAGCTGGCGTTGGCATTCTCTCCGGCTTTGGTCTTGGCCGCCATCATCGCGTTGAACAAACGCTCCACATTCTCATGGTCCGCATTCACGTCAGAGCAATGGGTCTTGAACGGGCCGGTGTCTTCCGCCGGCTTCCCCTTGCGGCTGAGTGAAGCGGCCGCGGCTTGCTCTTCGCTGATGCGCATGCCGGCAATGCCAAGCACCGCATCCTGCGGGCGCCGATAACCTTCTTCTTTGATCTTCAGCTTCTGCTGCCACAACCCGTTGAATAGAGAATATTTCTGTTGCAGGGAGTTGTACTTGAAGCGCTGAGCAAAGTTCATCTTGTTGCCATCGCTGTGTTTCTTAAGCAGGGACTCCACCCGCCATTGCGTATCCGCCGGGGGCTTCTTGGAACCACCCCCAAAGTACACGTCATACTCCACCTTTAAGCGCCGCATCGCTTCTTCAAGCTGGCTGAGTTCTTCGTCGACGCTCACGGGGCACAACTCCTGCGTTTACTGGGGATTGGCGCGAATATATCACAGAAATGCCGGCCTCCCTGGGCAAGCTGCCAGGCGGTAAGGGCGCACAGCGCCTTAGGGCTGGCCTAAAAGGTTGCTTAGTGAAGCAGTTTTTCAGCCCATTCATGCATCCAACCTCAGGACATGGTGCCCAAAGTTCTGGAAAAGTCGCCGAAGAAGATTCGTATTGTCATTGCTGACGACCACGCCGTATTGCGCGAGTCGCTCGCCGCATTACTCTCTACTCAAGCGGACTTCCAGGTTGATGGCAAGGCTGCGGATGGCAATGAAGCACTGGAGCTCGTGCAAAAATTCCGTCCCGACGTCCTGGTGCTGGATCTTTTCATGCCGGGCAGCGATGGTTTCGAAGTCCTCAAGACCTTGGATAAGGCGGGAAACCGCGTAGCTACCGTAGTGCTCACCGGCTCAGAGAGTGAGAGCGATTACACCAATGTAGTAAGGATGGGCGGCCGCGGTCTGGTGCTCAAGGCGCACGGCCCGGAGAAACTTTTTGCCGCGGTGCGTGCGGTCGCCGCCGGAGAATTGGCCTTCTCTGACGAGTTGGCCCAGCGGGTGTTGAATCGCATGGCCCAGGACAGCCGGCAGCAGACCCAAACCGGGTCGCTCTCGCGGCTCTCTGAGCGTGAACGGCAGATCGCATTCGCCGTGGCCCGCGGACAGAAGAACCGTGACATCGCCAGTCAACTCAACATCAGTGAGAACACCGTGAAGCGCCACTTGCAGAGCATCTTTAGCAAGACCGGAGCGCGCGACCGTCTGGAGCTGGCCGTGCTGGCATTGAATGAAGCCGGCCTGGCCGCGTAAGCGGTTCGCAAAGTTCCCCAAAGTACATGGCCCTTCGTAGTTTGTGCGCGAAGTGCCCGGCCCCCTAGATTGAATCGTCATTTGCGGATAACAAACTCATTTTGCAAAAGAGAGAGACTCCCATGAAAAAGTTCCTACCTGCCGTTTTAGTAACGGCTTTGCTGCTGGTAAGCGCAGCCTGGTCGCAAACCATTTCGTCCGGGACAAAAGTCGCCGTACGCGTGAACGAATCGTTATCAAGCGACCAGGTAAAAGCCGGCGACCGTTTCACCGGCGTCCTCACCGAACCCATCCTGTCGTCCAATGGACAAACCTTGTTCCCCCGGAACTCAGACGTGGAAGGTCAAGTCATCCGCGTGGTTGACTCCGGACGACTCACCCGCCCTGGCGAACTGGAATTGAAGCTGACTTCCGTGCGCTCTGGCAATGCGTCCGCCGCCCTGAACACTGAGCCCTGGATCATCAAGGGCGCGTCCCACACCAAGAGCAACGCTACCAAGATCGGCGGTGGCGCTGCTGCGGGCGCTATCATCGGCGCAATCGCCGGGGGCGGTAAGGGTGCAGCCATCGGCGCCGGGGTCGGCGCGGCTGCAGGCACAGGCGTGGCGGTTGCCACGGGCAAAAAGCCGGCGACAGTCGAAAGTGAAGCCGTCCTTGCGTTCACTACGAATGCCGCGACTTCCACCAACATGAGCACTGCGCGCGCCTCACGCGCGCGCCGTGACGGCGCTTATCGGGATAGCAATGGCAGCAATCCCAATTCCAGCGACGGCTATAACAGTACGCCGGGTAATGCGGCCATGGGCAATGGAAACGGCGACTATCGCGTCTTCAGCGTGCGCGACCGTGACGAGATCACGCAATGCTATGCCGGCGGACGCTCGGGCCTGCCTCCAGGCTTGGCTAAGAAAGACCGTTTGCCTCCGGGTCTCGAGCGCCAATTGCAGAAGAACGGAAAGTTGCCGCCGGGATTGCAGAAGCGGGTGCAGCCTTTATCTTCGAACTGCCAAGCCCGACTGCCCCGCTTGCCCGTGGATTGGCAGCGCGTGCTCCTGGGTGACCGCGTTATGGTCCTGGATCCTGCTCAGACCATCGTGGACATCTTCCGCATGAGTCTGAATCGATAGAATCGGTTTGTAGCCAGCAGAAAGCCCGCCATTGGCGGGCTTTTTTATGCAATCTCTCCGGCTACTTGCCGACGGCCATCTTCTTTACCATCGCGATGACTAGTTTTCGGTCGCTGTCATTCAGGCTGGGCGAGTATCGCCGGATCTGCGTAAGGAAGCGGATCTCGTCTTCGCTCAACTGCGGCGTGCTTTTCGTGCTATTGCCATTGTCGGCTGCCTGGTCGGCAAAGAACTGCGCCAACGGCAGGTCCATCGCCGTAGCGATCTTGGCCAGGGTATCGAGTGATGGGATGGTGTGGCCGTTCTCTACACGCGAAAGGTAGCAGCGCAGCAGGCCGGTGCGCTTTTCGATGTCGCCCTGCGACATCCCCTTTTGCAGGCGATAGTTCCGGATGGTGTCACCAATATTCATATAAGAGTCAAGCAAGAGCGGGGGTATCAACCTGGGGAGTGTCAGGATAGTAATCAGAGTGCCACCTTCTGGCAAGGACAAAATTTGGCATTTCGGTAAAGGGTAGAGAACCGTCGCCGGATTGGGATCTCATTCGTTGAATCCATTGGGTAATAGCGTCGGTGCGGCCGCGCTCAGGGAGGGACGCTATAGTGTAAGGAAATGTTTACCGACCTTAGACTTGCCGCGCGCATCGATCGCGCGGAAGCTTCGCTCTGCGCCGGCATCGTCACCGCCGCAAACCACTCCGGTCGCAGCCTGGTGCTGCCGCTGGCTGGCGGCCGGGCGGTTTACGTCTCTCCGGGATCGCCCATCAACAAAGTCATCGGCATAGGCTTTGAGGGTTCGCTCGATATCGCGCAACTGGATGCCGTGGAAACCGCATGGAGTGAGCGCGGCGAGCCCGTGCGTATTGAGTTGTGCTCGCTGACGGATCCTCAGATCGCGCAAACGCTTAGCCAACGCGGCTACCACTTGCATGGGTTCGAGAATGCCTTGGGATGTTGCTTACAGGGATTGGAAAAGACCGCGCCATCCCGCATCACTGTTTCCGCAATCGAGTCTGAAAAGGACTTCCGATCATGGAAGGATATTTCCGTGACCTCCTTCACGAGCATGGACGGCACGGGAAGCGTGGTGGACGATCCCCTGGAGCGGGAGCAGATGGAAAGCGTGCTCACGGAAATGACTTCCGCCCCCGGGTTTCATCGCTATCTTGCATGGCTCGACGGGCGGGCCGTGGGCGCAGCCAGCTTGCGCATTGATAACCGGCTCGCCCAGATGTGTGGCGCCGGAACCTTGCCGGAAGCGCGCGGCCAGGGGGTGCAAAAAGCCCTGGTTTATCAGCGATTACTGGACTCCGAGGCGGCCGGCTGTGACTTAGCCGTAGTGACAACTGCTCCAGGCTCGCGCTCGCAAGAGAACATGATGCGCCGCGGCTTTGCTCTGCTTTACTGCCGGGCAGTCATGATCAAGACGTGGGACTGATCGCACGGGCATTTGCCGCCCCCAGTTCCAACTCCATATACAGCACACCTTCCACGGGGTTCTCGCAATAATTCGCCACCTCGCGAAACCCGTATGCGCGATACATCGCAATGGCGGTGTCCATCTTTCCGCGGACCGTATCCAGCACCACGCGCTGGTAGCCGATCTCGCGCGCGGCAGCCAGCACGGAATCCATGAGTTCCTTGCCTACGCCGCGCCCACGGAATCCGGGACGCACGAAGAGCCGCTTCATCTCGCCCGTACGCTGTTCCGCCGGGCCAAAGCCATGCAAAGCGGCGCAACCGGCGAGGTCGCCATCAACCTCCGCCAGCAACAATCGTCCCCGCGGCGGAGCGTAATCGCCGGGAAGATGGGTAAGTTCTTGGTCGAAGCCTTGGAAGCAAAGACTGAAGCCGAGAGAATCCGCATATTCAGTGAAGAGCGCCCGCGCTGCCGCGATATCAGCCACACTCTCGGCATTGCGGATGCGGATCACCGTTCTTCTCCGGATTCGAGCCGGCGAATAGCGGCGTCGTGCGCCCGGCTGAGCAGAAGTAAAGCGGACACCGCTCCGGCCAAGGCGAAGGCCATATCTTTTTGTGTGTCCCACGGGTCGCCTTGCGACCCGAGGAAGGCATCGGCCGCGGTGCCGGTCGTTATCGCCACCAGCCATTCGAACAATTCATACGACGCGCTCAATGCCAGGCAGACGCAAACAATAAGGAAGGCCAGCCAGCCCTTGCGTTCAACCACGCCCCGCCGCAGCAGTATCTCTCGCGCGATAATGGCGGGCACGAATCCCTGAATGAAGTGTCCGACCTTGTCATAGTTGTTGCGTGCTTGATGAAAAGTGTCGCGGATCCAATCGAACAATGGTACTTCGGCA
>DATLCI010000063.1:0-4929 GCA_035526435.1 Terriglobales bacterium | reverse complement strand
AGTGCAGCCGATGCGACGGAATGTTCGCGCGAGGGGCTGAACAGGCGGGCGAAGCGGCTGGCCGTGCTTTTGCTTACGGACTCCGCGCTCTCCGCCATGGAGGTTGATTCTACCTTGATTGTTAGGCGAATCAGCTACGCCGGTAGTGACCAGGCGTAGACATCTGAGGCGACAGCCGTTAACCTTGCGCGCATGAAACTGCTGCGCTTGTCCGCGATCCTTCTCGTCATATCATCCCTGTCGACTGCCCAGACTGCATCGGCCGAAAGACGTCTGTTGAAGCGCGACTTCTTCCGCGCCATCGCCCATGAATACTCCGGCGAGATGGCGCAGGAATATACGCGGCACATCATCCAGTACCACCGTATCCAGGGCAGCCCGATGATGGCCGACTCCGCCCAGATGGTTTTGGACAAACTGAAGCAGTTGGGCATTGAAGCCAAGATCGAGCAGTTCCCCTCTGACGGCAAGATCAAATATCAGACGCACATCTCGCCTATGGCCTGGACCATGCGCAGCGGCGAGCTCTGGGTGGAAGGGGTGGGCGGCATGAAAGATTTTGAGCCTTATCGCCTCTGCCGTTACAGCGACGTCCCGATGTGCGTCTCTACCTATTCCAAAGGCGGCGAGTGGTCCGGCGAATTGGTGGACGTCGGCAGCGGGACCGCCGACAAATATTACGAAGGCGTGGACGTCAAAGGAAAAGTGGCCCTCGCCTCGGGATATGCGGCGAACGTCGTGCGCAAAGCGGTGCTGAAGTATGGCGCTCTCGGCGTGGTCATTTATCCCGCGGCCGACGATCGCCCCGAGCATCCAGACCTCATCCGCTACAACGGCATCTGGCCGCGCGCGGAAGAATACGAAAACACCAGCGGCGGCTTTCAAATCTCGGCTAATCAATACACCCGCCTGCAAGAGCTGATGCGCAGCGGCCCCGTGCGCGTCAGGGGCAAGATCGACGCCACCCTCGGCGCCGGCAACCTCACCCTCGTCCACGCCTACATCCGCGGCACCAAAGACCCGCAGCAGGAGGTCCTCATCACCGCGCACCTTGACCACCCTAAGTGGAGCGCCAATGACAACGCCAGCGGCTCCGGCGGCATGATCGAGCTCGCGCGCACGCTGCAAACGCTTATCGCGCAGAAGAATATCCCCGCGCCAGAGCGCTCCATCCATTTCATGTGGGTGCCGGAGTTCTTTGGCACGATGGCCTATGTGACCAAGTACCCTGAAGCGCGGCGCTGCGGCCCGTGGGACGACCCGCGCAACACCAAACCGTGGACAGAAAAAGACCCGTGCATCCTCGCCAATATCAACCTCGACATGATCGGCGAAGATACGGTCAAGACGAATTCGCGTTTCTACGCCACTCGCACGCCGGACTCCGTGCCCTCCTATCTGGACACTTTACTTACTGACGTAATGCAGCAGACCCGCGAGGCCAATCTTTACGCGCCCAGCGGCACCCGCCAGTACTGGCAGCCGGAGATGATCGACTACACCCAGGGTAGCGACCACGACGTCTTCAATGGTCTTGGTGTCCCCTCCTCCATGTTCGGACACGACCCTGACTGGACGCACCACTCCAGCGAAGACAACATTGATAAGACGGACGCCAGCGAGTTTCGGAGAGTGGGCACGATGGCCGGGGCGGCGGCGTGGTGGATGGCGGGAATTGCGCAGCCGGAGACAAAGCTCTTGGCAGCGCATCGGCAAAAGGAGTTTCAAAAGTGGAAAACTTCGCCGGCCGCCGGCACTCTGGAAGCCAAGTCTTTGACACCGGTCAGCGTGACCTCCGGGCCGCGCCGAAGCACTCTTCTTCCCATCTACGGGGCCGCCTTGGAAGCCATCACCGGCGATGACAAGAAGTGGTGGGACGAACAAGATGCCCGCTTCGCTCATGTGGGGGAAGGTCTGGCGACCGAGCCCAACCTTGAGCTCGTCGCCTATGAAGCGATCAACTTCATGGATGGAAAACGTAATACGAAGGAGATCGCCTCATTACTGTCGGCCGAATATCTGTTAAATATCGACGAAGCCTGGGTGGACCATCTGGTCAGCATCCTGAGAAAGCACGGCTTGGTCACCACCAAATAGAAGCGTTGAATCAATCCCGGCGCTTTTGGCAATCATGGCACTCGCGGCGATGAGAATCAGTCTTTCGTCCACTTCCCACCCTGTTTGTACACCACTCCGCCCTTCATCACGAAGGCGACCTTCTCAAGCACGGTTACGTCCTTCAATGGATCGGCATCCACGGCGATGATGTCGGCGAACTTGCCGGCCTCGACGGTGCCAACGTCGTCCTTGCGGTTGATGGCCTCGGCGGCGGACGACGTGGCCGCGCGGATGGCCTGCGCCGGCGTCATGCCGTATTTCACCATGTAAAAGAACTGCTTGGCATTGTCGCCGTGCGGATAGACGCCGGAGTCGGTGCCGAAGATCATCTTGGCCCCGGCGCGGAAGGCTTTCTCAAAGTTCTCGCGCTGCAGCCGCCCGATCTTCTTCTCTTTCTCCACGAACTCTGCGGGGATGTTGAAGTCTTTGGCTTTGCCCAGGATGTAATCGTCGTTGTAGATGTCGAAGTCGAGCCAGGTGCCATGCTCCTTGGCCAGGCGGATGCCTTCGTCGTCGATCAGGCTGGAGTGCTCAATCGTGTCGATGCCCGCGCGGATGGCGTTCTTGATGCCTTCGGCGCCGTGGGCGTGCGAGGCGATGCGGCGGCCGGCCATATGGGCCTCATCGGCCGCGGCCTTCAGTTCTTCGAAGGTGTACTGCGGCGCGCCGGGGTTGTCGCCCTTGCTGAGCACGCCGCCCGTGGACATGATCTTGATGACATCCACGCCGTACTTCACCTGCGCGCGCACCGTCTGCCGGATCTGGTCCACGCCGTCGGCGATGCCGAAGTCGCGCTGCTCCGGGAACATCATCACCCGCACCTGGGGCGCGTAGTTGTTCAGGTCGCCGTGCCCGCCGGTGATGGAGATGCCCGGCCCCGACGCCACGATACGCGGCCCCGGCAGGAAGCCCTCGCTGATGGAGTTGCGCAGGTCCACGGCCACGAAGGGCGCGCCGCCCAGGTCACGGATGGTGGTGAAGCCCGCGTCGAGCGTCTTCTTCGCATTCAGCACCGCCGCAAAGGCGCTGTGGAAGGGCGTGTCCTTGAAGTTGTAGATCTCGTCGTAGCGGTCGGCGCGGGCGCTGATGTGCGTATGGCAATCGATCAACCCGGGCAGCACCGTGGCGTTCGCGAGGTCGATGACATTGGCCTGCGGCGGGATGGCGATCTCGGCGGCGGCGCCCACCTGCTTGATGCGGTCCCCTTCGACCACGATGACCATGTTGGTCTTCACGGCGTCGCTGGTCGAATCAAACAGCCGGCCGGCCTTGATGTAGGTAACGGGCTTCGAAGCCGAGGTCGGGGCCTGAGCAAAGCCGGCGACGCTCAAAGCCAGGAGGAAGAGAACCGAAAAAGCCTTTTTCATGCGGTTGGGCCTTTGAACGGCAAAAATGAAGACGCGTCTGGAAGTGTCGTTCGCCCCGGAACTTTGTGTCAAGTCAGGCGGCGTTACTTCCCTTCGCTGGGAGCGATACGATGCAACTCGTCGAAGAAATTCTCGACTCGCACCACTTTATCGATTTTTTCTGCAGCCTGATTCAATGGATTCTTCAGGATAGCGAAGCGCTTCCCGTCGGGGTGCAGGGCAAAATTACGCTGATACTGGATCTCCAGCTCTGCCTTGGCCCAGAGCCTTGGTTTGTCTGCCTGGAACGAATCGGCGGTCACCTTATAGTCGGCGACCATGATCTCGCCCGCAACATTGCCGCGGAAGAAGAGTTCCTTGCCATTCCTTGACCAGGTCGCGTGTTGTCCGCCATCGTTAGAGATCTGCCATTTGCCCGCGCCACTCGGAAAGGGGCGAACATAGACCTCATTGCGCCCCGTTTCGTTGGACGAGTAAGCCAGCCAGCGGCCGTCGGGGGAGAATGAAGGCCACATCTCGGCAAATGGGCTGTTGAGAAAGACGTAGGGCTTGCCCGGCTTCCATCCGGATTTCTCATCGCCTTCCATGGGCAGGATCCAGATGTCCAACGCAGTCTTGGCATCGGCTTGAATGAAAGCCAGGAACTTGCCGCTCGGGTGCCAGCCACCCGGGCTTTGGGATTGCTCACTCTCCGTGAGGCGCTGCGCTTCTCCCGTTCCGTCCGAGTGGCTCCAGTAAATATTACCGTTGCCGCCCGCTCGACTGGAGTTATAGGCAATCCACCGTCCGTCAGGAGTCCATACTGGATTGTTGTCCGATTCCGGGGCAAAGGTCAGCCGGGTCATCGTGTCCCGCTTCCACTCGTAGACATAGATGTCCGGCGCTTTAGCCGCTTCGCTGAATTGCAGGGCCAGTCGCGTACCATCCGGGGAGAATTGGGGAGCGTTATAGGTGGCGAGCGCACTGCGCAGTGACGTCGTCTTCCCATCATGCTCGAGCCACTGCATCTCGTAGACTGTACCGATGGAGTGACCCGCCACGTACAAGAGCGTTCCCGCCTCGGAAAAGGAGTACTGAGCTGTTCCGGTATCCCCGTCCGTGATCACGCCCTCGACCGCGGGCACCGCTTTGCCCGAAACGGCCAGCCGCTTCAGGTCAAAGGGCACGGCAAAAAGTGTGCCCTCGTGCATATACAAGATGTGGCCGCTCGCCAGATAGCGCCCATAACTGCCACCCTGGACCAGCGTTTGGCGTTTGCCGGTCTGCGGCGAGTACACCGCGATGGTGGCATTATCGAACCCCTGTCCGCCGTTGTGCGCGGTGAAGAGTACGGCCCCGCCGGGGAGCACCTGCGGCCAGCGGTGCGTGACCTCTCCTCTGTCCAACTGCGTGAACGGCTCGGGCGTCCCTCCGGCCGCGTCCACCCGGAAGAGGCCTTGACGAT
>DATLCI010000062.1:0-12963 GCA_035526435.1 Terriglobales bacterium | reverse complement strand
ACGTCGCCCTGGTCCTGCGCCTCGTACACCACGCCCGGCTCCAGCGCCATCGGACGCGGCGCCGCCCGGAACAGGTTCGCATCAAAATACTTTCCTTCTTCCACGATCAGCACCGGCACCAGTCGCGGCACCGCTTTCCCTTGGGGCCCCGTCTGCCAACGCACCACCGCGATCGCCCGCGGCCCTTTCTTCGGCTTCGACGTCCGCAACTGCGCGAAGCCGGAAGGTACTAGCAGCAACACCATCAACATGGCGGCAATCGCCGCTTTCACGGCCGATATCTTCAGGCAGGCAAGCTCCGGCGAGGAGCGGTATAATCTCCGCTCGCCCTCGCGCGAATTATTCAGGGTTTCTTTCATCATGTCTTTAGATGCCGCGCATTTAGAAGTGAATGAAAAAGCTCCCGCCTTTACTGTCCCCGATCAGGACGGTAACCCCGTCTCTCTGAAGGATTTTAGCGGACAACCCGTCGTCTTGTTCTTTTTCCCCAAAGCCGACACCCCAGGTTGAACCATAGAAGCGTGCGGGTTCCGCGACGCATTCAAGAAGATTCAAAAGACCGGCACGGTCGTCCTCGGCATCTCCGCCGATTCGCCCGAGAAACAAAAGAAGTTCAAGGAGAAGTACGACCTCCCCTACACCCTCCTCGCCGACTCCGACAAGAAGGTCTGCAACGCCTATGGCGTGATCAAAGAGAAGAACATGTACGGCAAAAAGGTGATGGGCATCGAGCGCACGACGTTCGTCATCGACCCGCGCGGCAAGATCGCCCGCATATTCTCCAAAGTAAAACCTGACGGCCATGCCGAAGAGGTGCTCGCCGCGCTCAGGGGTTGAAGGCTTATGCGAACGAAGCGAGAATGCTTCGGCCATAGGCAATTCTTGTTTAAATCCGACCATACCGCTGTCAAGGTCCACTCCATTTCGGGAATCACCGCTTTGCCCACGGCCGGGCCCCGCCGGTGTGCTCGCCGGTGCGGACGTCGATGACGAAATCAACTTCCTTGTCCTGCATAGCGTCCCAGGCGAGACCGAAGACGTGGTGGGTGGCGACTTTAGTGATGGTGAGGCCGTCCCAGGAGAGCCGTTCGCTCTTCCATGCGCTGCGCTCCGCTCCATAGGCGTAGATGTGGGTGAAGTCGGCAAAGAGGATGAGCTTTTGCTCCGGCATAGTGCGCACGTCGGTGATGGGCATGGGCTGGAGGCGAACCCAGTTCTTGCCGGCGTCGGCGGCTTTCAGGACGTATCCGTAACCGGCGGCGACGACGGCGAGGGATTCGCCGTCGGGCCAGGCATAGACGCCGGAGACGAGATCGTCGGTGGCGAAACCGCGGGCGAAGCTGCCCACCCAGGGCGCCGCGTTGGCGGGCGTGATCTTCACCACGATAGAATCCACTTCCTCCGGCGACGCGGGGATGCGCACCGGCCGTTCGTTCACCACCGCGTTGAGGACTTCGACCTCATAAGGGTGAGGAAAGGCGAGTTCGATCTTGGGAGACATATTAAGGGGTGAAGGCGGCGGCAAATTGCCCTACGCGCTCGCGCACGTTGAGTACGCGAGCAGGCAATTGTAAATGGCTTCCCTCTTCAATAATGGGGATGAGCTTATCGAACTCCGGCCCTGAATGGGCACCAGTAATGACGGTACGGATGGGATGAAAAAGTTCCTTGCCCTTGGCGCCGGTCTCAGTTTTCACTTCATTCACAATCGCCTTGAAGCGGTCCGAACTCAACGCGCCATTCTCAGCATTGACCCGTCGGGCAAAGGCGCCGATCACCGTGGGGGCCTTCTCTGATTTCAATACTTCGGTATTTTCGGGCGCGGCGATGGCGGCCTTCGCGTCATAGCGGAAGATCATGGCAGCACGGGCGGGCAGTTCCTCGAGGTTGTCGACCGATGGCGCCAGCAGCGCGATGATGCGCGCAAACCAGTTGAGCGAGGCGGCGTCGAGCCGGGGCGCGATGAACCTCGCTGCTTCAAAGTAGGGCAGCGCCAATCCAACAATGCGCTCCGGCGTGCTCTGCGCAATGTAATGGCGATTCAGCCAGTAGAGCTTTTGCATGTCGAAGACGGCGGGCGAAGGAGTCACGCGCTCCAGCGAGAACTCCTTGGTCAGCTCCTCCGGCGTGAACGTCTCGCGAGTGCCGCCGGTGGGCGCCCAGCCCAGCAATGCAAGATAGTTGATGAGCGCTTCCGGCAGGATGCCCATCTCACGGAAGTTGGCGATGGAGGTAGCGCCGTGTCGCTTGGACAGACGCTCACGGTCGCCTCCGAGGATGGTGGATAGATGCGCAAATTCCGGCACCTTCCAGCCGAGCGCCTCATACAAGGCGACTTGCTTGGGCGTGTTGGAAAGATGATCGTCACCGCGGATGACGTGAGTGATCTTCATCTCGGCATCGTCAATCACGACGACGTAGTTGTAGACGGGCATGCCTGACGACCGCACGATGATGGGGTCGCTGACGACTTCGTTCGAGAACTCAACGTCGCCGTGCACGATGTCATGGAAGCGGATGGGACGCTCGGGGATAAGCAAGCGGATGGCACCGGCCTCGCCATGGGCGCGCCGCTTCAAAGATTCCGCGGGATCAAGCGCGCGGCATTTTCCGGAATAGAGCGGCGAGCGATGCTCCGCCAGGGCGCGCTTGCGCTCTTCTTCCAGGTCTTCGGCTTTGCAAAAGCAGAGATACGCTTTGCCTTCAATCAGCAGCCGCTCGGCGTAGTCGTGGTAAAGCTGCATGCGATCAGACTGACGGTAAGGCCCCAACGGGCCACCCTTGTCCGGACCTTCATCCCACTCCAGGCCGAGCCACTTCAGGTCCGCTATGAGTTGATCTTCATAGCGGGCCTCGCTGCGTTCCACATCAGTATCTTCAATGCGCAGAATGTAGGTGCCGCCGTGTTTGCGGGCGAACAACCAGTTGAACAGCGCGGTACGGGCGTTGCCCACATGGAGGTGTCCGGTAGGGGAAGGCGCAAAGCGGACGCGCACGGTCGAGGCGGGGAAATCAGGACTCACAATCCCAATGTTATCAGCAGAACGGGTTAAGAGAGCGTGGCGGGAACTACATGATTTGTCCTATGAAATTTACGGTGGCTGCGTGCAATGATTGCATGGTCGGCGAAGATAGCGCTTTCAGTAACCGCGGGGAACAAAGCTGTTAGTCATCCCGCATAAACGGCTACCGATGTGCTCCAACTATCTGCGAAAGCCCCAGGAGTTTCCCCCAAACTCTTTTTCTAAGGTGAGCACAATGCTTAAAGTTCTAGGAACGATCGGCGCCGTAGCGGCAGCGATGGCGGTTTGCGAAAAAGCGTTCCATGACCGGTATGGGGCCAGGCCGCAATCAGAGTTGGAGTCGGTGGCGGAGATCGAGCTGCGGAAGATCCTGCTGTATGCCGCGCCGCCTACTTTCCTGGCGCGGGTCTCGTCGGCGGACGAAAATCCAGTGCCACTGCGTTGGATGACGAGAGCAGCGGGCGACTAACCGCTTACTTTTTTGGCCCACCCTTCAAAGCCTTTTTTGCCCATGAGGCCATTGGTGAGCTTTTTCGCGAGCTCCACGCCGGGCTGATCGAAGGCGTCAATACCATAGAGTTCGCCGGCGAATGCGGTTTGAAATTCCAGCATCTGGAAGAATGCGCCAATGGTGTATTCGTCCACGCGACGCAGAGTCCATCGACAGTTCGGCCGCTGCGCCTCAGTCAAAGCGGCTTCCGTGGCGCGCTGCTCCGCATGCAACAGAGTGGAAAGGTTCTTGCCCGCGAGGTATCCACAGGAGTCGAACTTCTTAAATTGCAGCGTGGCAGGGATTTTCACGTCAGCGCGCGGCTGCTCCACCGTCCAGAAGGTGATCATCTTGTCATTTGGGCCTTCCATGTAGAGTTGCACTTGGGAGTGCTGGTCGGTCACGCCCAGGGCGGCCACCGGAGTCTGCCCGGTGTGGACGACTTCCCCTCTGCGATTCACGCGCTTGCCGAGCGATTCCGCCCAGAGTTGCCGGTACCAGAATGCCGAGGCCCACAGGTACGACGAATAGCTAAAGACGATTTCAATCTTTTTATTGCGGCGCGTGTCGAGAGCGTGATGGACCAATGCCGATTGCAGTGCGGGATTGAGGTTGAGATCGGGAGACCAGCAGGCTTCGGTAGCGTGAGCGGCACCGAGCAACAGTTTCTTGATATCCAAGCCAATGAGGGCGGCGGGGACAAGCCCCACGGGCGAGAATACGCTGAAGCGTCCACCGACATTCGCGGGGACATAAAACGTTGGATACTTCTCCTGCTTGGCAATGGCCAGCAGATCGCCTTTATTCGAGTCGGTCACGGCGATGGTGCGTCCCGCCACCTTCTTCGCACCTACCGCCTTCGTCATCCACGCATGGACGATCATGAAGGTGGAGAGTGTCTCGGCGGTGCCGCCTGATTTCGCGATGACGCAGACGGCCGCTTTTTTCGGATTGATGTTTTCCAGAGCGGCCGCGATGAAACCGGAGTCAACATTGTCCAGCACGACGAGCCGCGGATGCTTCTTCGCAATCCCTACCTGAACGGGATGTGGTCCGCGGATAGCTGCGTCGAGCGCATACGCGCCTAAAGCGGAGCCGCCAATGCCGAGCACGATCACGGTATCGACCTGTCCGCGTAGAGTGGCGGCGAACTTCAAGATGGAAGCGGCAGTCTTGGCGTCCTCAGGGAGCTTGGGGAATTCGATCTCGCCGGAGTCGACGCGCGCGCGGAAATCGCGCAAGGCCGAGATGGCGCGGGCGAAGTCGAGGTCAGCCTCATTGATGCCCTGGTCGGCAACGGCGTCCCAGAGGGTATTACGGTAATCAAAGGTCGGGAGCAAGGACGTTTTCTTCATAGCGCTGCCAATTTAACAGGAAAGCGGCGTTGGGTGGCGAGGGACTGCTGGATCGCCCTGATTTGTGCGTGCGCGTGCGTGGTAAAATCCGGCGCGCCTCCCCATTTTTCCGCTATGCGACGACAAATCCTCATCTACGGACTGCTCGGCGGAGTCCTGGTCACCCTGCTGAAGTGGATGGAATACCGTTTTCTGGTGCTGGAACACTCGCTGGAGATTTACGGCGGACTGATCGCCACCATCTTTGCCGGGCTGGGTATCTGGCTGGGCCTAAAATTGACCCGCACGACCGTAGTGGTGAAAGAGATCCCCGCACCGAGGGGTGCCTTCCAGATTGACCACCAGAAGTTGGACGAGCTTCATATCACAGCGCGGGAGCTGGAGATCCTGCAACAGATGGCAGGTGGGCTTAGCAATCGGGAGATCGCGGAAAAACTTTTTGTCAGCGAGAACACGGTGAAGACCCATTCCAGCCGGGTCTTTGACAAGCTGGGCGCCAAGCGGCGAACCCAGGCGGTGCAAATGGGGAAGGAGCTCCGGCTGATCCCGTGATCTGGTGGTCGGGTCACCCGACGGCGTGATTTCGGGGCGAGAGCCATGAATATCATCCGAAAGTATGACGACAACACGGCTCTCCGGGCCTTAATCTTTGCTTCTGCACCATCACACCAGGAGGAATAGCAATGAAAAAGACAGTTATCACCTTCGGCCTGATCTCCGGCGCCGTCTCGTCACTGCTGATGGCGGCTACCGTGCCGTTTATGGACCAGCTCGGTCATGGCAGTATGGGCTATGTAGTCGGCTATACCGGCATAGTCCTGTCGTTCATGCTGGTGTACTTCGGGGTGCGTAGTTACCGCGACAACGTTGGCGGCGGCAAGATCTCATTCGGCAAGGCGTTCCAGGTAGGCATCCTCATCACGCTGATCTCGTGCGCTTTTTATGTCGTGACCTGGGAGATCATCTATTTCAATTTCGTGCCGGACTTCATGGACAAATATGGGGCGTCGGTCATCGAGAAGTTGAGGTCGTCGGGCGCGAGCGAGGCGGAGCTGCAGAAGAAGATCGCTGAGCTAAATAAGTTTAAGGAGATGTATAAGAATCCGTTGATCAATGCAGCGATGACGTTCCTGGAACCATTTCCGGTCGGGTTGTTGATGACCCTTATCACCGCGGGCATAGTCAGGAAGAATGACGACGCAGCCATACCGAAGGCCGCGACCGTCTGAGATCAAAAGTGGACTAGCTCTGCCGGACGTAGGTGCGGGTGATGCGGTCATGCCAGCCGAGATTGTCTTCATCCACGGCGGCCCAGGCGAAGCCCATGCCTAACGACATGCCGGAGATGCCCATGGCAAAAGCGCGGGCGCCGCGCGTCTTGCGCAGCGGGTAGCAACCTTCAAAGCTGCAAAGCTCGAGCTGCGCCACTTGCATTCCCGGGGTGAGTCCGCTGAATACCAGGAAAGCATAGTGATACGCGAGCCAGAAGGTAGCGGACAAGACAATCGCGGTTAGCAATGCCGGCTTGCCTTGTGGCATGAACTTGGTGATGCTGAGCACGACCACGCAAAACAGCGCGGTGGCGGTCAGCACTAATGCCGAATCGATCACCGCGGAGACAAAACGGGAGCGCAGCGGCGCAACCTGAAGCGGCAGTTCGAGTTCGGCTTCATCGTATTCGTCGCGATAGTTTCGGATCCACTCCGGCACTTCTTTATCGTCGTCAGTGTCCAGGCAAATGTTGGAGAGCGTGGGATAGTTCGCCGTCACGGGGGCCAGGGCAGGTTCATCGGGGACATCCAGGATGCGCGGCGATTCCAACATGGGCTCGGCGAGCTCATGGGCAAACATGTCTTCGGTCTGGGTGTAAGCCCGCGGAAATTCAATGATGTTGGTTTCAGGCTCGGAGTGGGGCGCTGAAGCTTCCACCGATTCGACGGCCAGCGCGGCTTCTGTTGCTGCGGCGTCCTTCATCGCTTCCATCGCCTGCATTTCTAATGCAATGCGGCGATACATACGCGGCGCCGCGGTCCGGGCGGGAGAGGACTCTTCTGCTTCCGCGACCGGTTCGGCGGCAAGGGCCGCTTGCGGATCAAACCCTAAACTTAACGAGCCGTCGGGATCAAAACGGCGGCGGCGGCGCGCTTTGTGGGCCTGCACCCGCACGGCGACTTCGTCGCGCCAGGCTTCGCCGGGATTGAGACCGGGGTCGGGGCGATAAAAGGCGGGGTCGGCGGTAGCGGTGGCGTTCTGACCAACGGCAACGCTGGTTCGCCGGGGAGCGGCCTGCGGAGTACTTTCCAGGCTGGAAGCGAATTGCCGCTCACTCAAGTCGGATGAAAAATTGTTGTCGGGATCAATGAGGACAGCAGTATGCTCACCGGCAAATCGATTGCCGGCAGCGGAGCAGGTGCAGCGGTCGCCGCAGAGCGGACAGGCCATAGCAAATTTTTGCGAAGCCCAGAGCATGGCGAAGGCGAGTCCGAGTCAAAGATTTTGCGCAAGCTGGCTGCGCGTGCTAACTTCGACCGTCCTCATGTTTCTTCGCAATAAAAGAGTTATCACGGTTTTTGTGCTGTGTCATGTTCTTCTTTGCTCCCGGCTGTTAACCAGCCAGTTGCGTCCCGGCGGGGCCGGAGAAGGACAGGCGACAGGCACGCCGTTGCCGGCGCACTCGTCGTCTTCTTCCCTGCTGAAACCGCAGTCTGGCAGCTACCTGGCGGATGCAGATGACAATCTGGTGACGATCATCGCCGACAACCAGGACAAGGTGGGCGAGGTTTACAAACTGAGTGGCAATGTGGAGATCCAATTCCGCGACCTCACTATCCGGGGCGATGAGATCAGTTGGAACAAGAGCACTGGCGACGTGACGGCGACGGGCCATCTGTCCTTCGATGGCGGCTTGCATGACGAGCATATTGATGCGTCGCATGGCGAATTCAACGTCCGCAGCAAGACCGGCAAGTTCTACGACGTATCCGGCACTACCGGCGTGAAGTTCAAGGGCAAGAACATGACGCTGACTTCATCTGACCCGTTCACCTTCACGGGAAAGATGGTGGAGAAGGTAAGCGAGAACCGCTACATCATCCATCACGGCACGGTCACCAGTTGCCGCCTGCCGGACCCGAAATGGACGTTCAACGCCGAACGGGTAGTGGTGGATGTCGGCGACTCCGCCAAGATCTACAACACCACCTTCCGGGTAAAAAATGTCCCGGTACTGTTCCTGCCCTTCGCCGCGCATCCAGTGGCGAACCTGGGACGGCAGAGCGGGTTCCTGATCCCGACGTTTGGCGCATCATCGCGCAAGGGCACCATCATTGGCGAATCGTTCTATTGGGCCATCAACCGCAGCATGGATGCCACGGTCGGCGCGGAATATTATTCCTCGCGCGGCTGGGCACAGCATGGTGAATTCCGCAGCAAACCCAGCCAGAAGTCATCGCTCGACGTGAACTATTTTGGCGTGCTCGACCGCGGCTACGGGCCGCTGAAGATAAAGCAGGGCGGGCAAGACATCAAGCTGAACGCCGAGATCGACCTCCCGGCGGGAGTACGCGGCGTGGCGGCGGTGAATTACCTGAGTTCGTTTGTCTTCCGGCTGGCCTTCACGGAAACATTCTCACAAGCGGTGAATTCAGAGGTGAAGTCGCTGGTCTTTTTCACGAAGAACCTGAATGGGTTTTCTTTCAACACGCTCGCCGCTCGCTATCAGAACTTCCAGAGCGATACCCGCGGTGACGTGATCACTATCTTGCGCGTGCCCAGCGTGGAGATATCCAGCGTAGACCGCCGGTTCCTGAAGACGCCATTCTTCTACGGATTCACGGGCGCGGCCGAAGGGGTCTCGCGCCGGGAGCCTGGATTTAGAACGAACGACCTGGTTGGACGGTTTGACGTGCATCCTCGAGCATCGCTTCCACTTTTTTTGCGCGGCTGGACTTTGCGCCCCGAAATCGGCATGCGCAACACGTTCTACACGCAGCGCAAGTCCGCGTCCGCCGGCGTGGGCACTCCGCTGGATAAAGGCTTGAACCGGCGCGCGCTGGACGTGGAGATGGAAGTGCGTCCGCCCACGCTGGGACGCATCTTTGAGAAGCCCTTCTTTGGCCGCACGGTTAAACACACCATTGAACCGAGAATCACCTATCGGCTGGTCAGCGGCGTTTCGGGGTTCAGCAACATCATCCGCTTTGACGATCGCGACATCCTCAGCGACACCAAAGAGTTTGAGTTTTCGTTAGTTCAGCGCTTGTTCCTGAAGAAGGCAGCGAGTGATGCCTGCAAGGATAAACTGGCCAGCGAAGAATGCCAGGCATCGCCGCGCGAGTTCATCACCTGGGAAGTGGCGCAGCAGTATTACCTCGACGACACTTTTGGCGGCGCCATCGTGAATGGCAAGCGCAACATGGTCACCAGCAGTGCAGCCTTTACCGGCATCGCGTTCCTCACCGAGCCACGCCGCTTCTCCCCGACAATATCGAAGCTGCGCATGCGCGCTACCAATAATGCCGATATCTCCTGGCAGATCGATTACGACAGCAAACAAGGGCGCATCAGCTCCAGCACGGTCTTCGTGAACCAAAGGATAAGAGACTTCTTCCTGGGCGGGAGTCATGCCTTTTTGCGTTCGCCCGGTGAGATCTTTGTGTTGACCCCGATGCCTTCACCGGACCGGTTCAATCAGTTCCGCGTGCTGGCGGGCTACGGCGGACCGAACAAGCGCGGCTTGAGCTCAGCGGCCAGCATCGGCTTGGACGCCCACCGCGAGTTCCTGCAGTACGGGTCATTGCAAAGCTCCTACAACTGGGACTGCTGCGGCCTGAGCATGGAGTACCGGCGTTTTGCTCTGGGCACCGTCCGGAATGAGAACCAGTTCCGCTTCGCCTTCACGCTGGCTAATGTAGGGACGTTCGGCAACATGAAGCGTCAGGAACGGCTTTTCTAGCTGTTTTTGCAGGGGTTCTACTACCGGGCGAGCCTCTTTCCTGCATGAGATAATCGAGGTTCCACTCTCATGAGGTCTATTACATTGTTATTGCTCAGTCTGCGCCGGTTCCTCGCGCCCTTTCTGGCGCTCGTCATTATCGGATGCTCCGCTCAAACTCCGGCCCCCAGCACTCCCACAGCCCTCGACCGCCGTATTCAGAACCAGATCCGCAGCCAACTCGGCGTGCCGCCGAATGTGGAGATCACGCTGGGCCAGCGCAAACCCAGCGAGATCGCCGGCTATGAGACCCTGCCCGTCACGCTTTCGAGCGGAGACCGCAAGCTGGAAGTCCCCATGTTGATCTCGACGGACAACAAGACGCTGGCGCGGCTGGACAAATTTGATCTTAGCGCGGATGTGATGGCGAAGATCGATGTGGGTGGCCGGCCGGTGCGCGGCAATCGGGAGGCCAAGGTCACTATCGTGAACTATGACGACTTTCAGTGTCCCTTCTGTTCGCGGATGCATGAGACCTTGATGGCCCAGGTCATGAAGACTTACGGCGACAAAGTAAAGATCATCTACAAAGACTACCCGCTGCTCAGCATCCATCCCTGGGCGATGCATGCGGCCATCAATGCCAATTGTCTGAGCGCCCAGAGTAATGAGGCATATTGGGAATTTGCCGATTATGTGCATGCCAATCACGAGACCATCATGGGGCCGCAAGAGAAGCGTCGGCCGCACGCGCAGCAAGTCATGGCCCTCGACAAGGCCGCCTTTGATCAGGGCGCTAAGCACAGATTAGATTCACGAAAGTTGAGCGACTGCATCGGAGCGCAGGAGGAGAAGGCCGTGCGCGTCTCCATGGCGGAGGCGGAAAAGCTGGGCGTGGAGTCCACCCCAACGTTGTTTGTGAATGGCGAGAAGATGTCCGGCGCGCTGCCCTGGGAGGTAATGCGGGCGGTGCTTGACCGCGCCCTAAAAGCCGAGGGCATAATGCCTCCTGCCCCGCCAAAAGTGAATATCGTGCCGACCCCGGAGGCCTTGCCGAAATAGCGGTTTTTTGGCCGCTTTTCCGGTTAAGTCTTGTAAAATGAGGCACTCGCGGAAATGACTATCTTGCGGAGGCATCTTGGGTAAGCGAACCAATCTGATGTATTTGCCCGCCAGCCGAATGCTGGCCGCAGTCGTGGTCAGCGCACTGCTGCTGGCGCTGGCCGGTTGTAATCGCGAGCAGACTTCAGGCGACGTTATGGCCAAGGTCAACGGCGAAAAGATCACCCGCTCGGACGTAGACAAGTATTACCAGAACAGCATTGCGGGCTCTCCGCAACAGCCCTCCGGCGAGCAGGCGACCAGCCTGCGGTTGAACATCCTCAAGACGCTCATCGAAGAAGAGATCCTGATGCAGCGCGCACGCAAGCTCGGCCTGCTGGCCACCGATGAAGAGGTGGAAGCGAAGTTTGCGGAATTTAAGGCGCCCTTTACCCAGGAAGAATTCGCCAACCGGCTCAAAGAGCGCAATATCAGCGCGGACGACTTCAAACGCGACATCCGCCGGGGCCTGACCACCGACAAGCTCATCAATAAAGAGATCAATTCCAAGATCAGCATCACTGACGGCGACATCACCAACTACTACAACGAGCACAAAGCGGAATTCAACTTTATTGAGCCGCAATATCACTTGGCGCAGATCGTGGTCACAACCACACCGAATCCCCAAGTCAATAACCTGAAGAATGACAAGGCCCAGAACGATGCCGAGGCACGCAAGAAGGTCCAGATGATCTTGAATCGGCTGGATAGCGGGGAAGAGTTCGGCACGGTAGCCATGAATTACAGCGAGCAGCCCGGAACCGCAGGGAATGGCGGCGACATGGGCTTTATCCCGGAATCGTCATTGAAGGCGGACAAAGTGGCAATGGGGGCGATGAACCTGATCAAAGTGGGGCAGTACACGCCGCCCATCCCGGCCTACGACGCTCCGAACCATCTGGCGGGATACCGCATCATCAAACTGCTGGCGCGCGAAGCCGCCGGCCAGCGCGACCTTTCTGACCCCCGGGTGCAAGCCGCCATTCGCCAGCAACTGCGCGAACGGCGCGAGCAATTGCTCAAGGCCGCGTACTTTGAAGTGGTGCGCAATGAGGCGAAGGTTGAGAACTACATGGCCGACGAGCTACTCAAGAACTCCGGCGCTAAGAAGTAAACGGACCATCGGCTGACGGGCAGGGCCTTGGCCCTGCCTTTTGTTTTTCAGGAGATCGCTTGCCGCAGAAGCTACGATTCGGGATCGCAGGATTCGGCCGTCATGCGGTGAAGCGGCTCATGCCGGGCTTTGCCTCCGCGAAATCAAGTACGGTAGTAACGGCGCTCACTCGTCGCGATGCAAAGGCGGCGGCAGCCTCCGCCCGCGAGTTTGGTATCCCCCACGCATTCTCTTCCACGGCGGAAATGTGCCGTAGCGAGGAGGTGGACGCCATTTTCGTAGCTTCTCCGGACGCGCTGCATCTTGCCGATGTTCTCACTGCGTTTTCGCATGGCAAGCATGTGTTGTGCGAGAAGCCGATGGCGATGAATGCGGATGAATGCAGGCAGATGATCGCGGCCGCGAAGAAGGCCAAACGCCTCTTGGGGGTGGCACACATCTTCCGCTTCGCGCACAGCGTGCAACACGCACAAAGCCAGGTAGCCGCAGGCAGGCTGGGCGAAGTGTCCCAGGCCCGAGCGGAGTTTCACTACTGGAATGAAGGCCATGGCCGAAGTTGGATCAACGATCCCGGGCTGGCATGTGGGGGCCCGATAGCGGATGTCGGAGTTCATTGCATCGATACGCTGAGGTTCATCTTGCAGGATGAGGTCATTGGCGTGAGTGCGACTGCCCGCTCAGACGCGAAATCGCAGCCGATGGAAGTTTCCGCCATCATGACCTTGGAGTTCGTTAAGGGCACGCTGGCGGAGGTGGCGGTCTCGACGCGTGCGCATTACCGGACGGCCCTGGAGCTAGTCGGAGCGGAAGGTGTGGTCTCGGCAGAAAACGGTCTTTCGGTTGAATCGCCGGTTGAGATCCGGTTCAGGGCAACGCCTTCAGGCAAGGCGAACACGCAGACTTTCTCCAATGGTGACGCCTTCACTTTGCAGGCCAATGCATTC
>DATLCI010000060.1:0-13183 GCA_035526435.1 Terriglobales bacterium | reverse complement strand
GGCGGCGGGAGTTGAACCCGCGTCCGAAAAAGTTACTGGCAAAGCGACTACATGCTTAGTCGAGTTCATGCTTCCGGCCTTCACCGGAAACGTTCGCGGGCCGCGCTCAGAACCGACAAGAAACGCGTACCGCTAGCCCGTGGATCTCATCCCTTGCCCCCTGGCTTAGAGCAAAGAACCAGCCCGCTGAATGACGTTCTTGGGAGGTCCGCGGGCGAAACCTCCTAGAACGGCTACTTAACTAAATTAAGCAGCGTATGCCATTTCTTGATTGGCACTTATCGTTGTGCACTCGATTATGGGTGAATGCCCCCCAGCATGCCACTTTGCCGCAAGCGTTTCCGTCGAAGCCGTGACGCCCCCATCTGGTGGGTCCGCCGAATGACCGGCGGATTCGTGAAAAGCCTGGGCATGATGCCCAGTTGTCAAAGAACTAACTCCAGTGTGGCCGTTTAACCGCACCAAGTCAACTGATTGGATGATTACCAACCCCGAGGGATTCACCGGGAGGGGTTAAATCATTCGCTAGCTACGATATACAATTCTGCATCGCGCGTGCCGCATAGACATCCAACCTCCGTGCCGGAAGCCTGTCAAAGCTGTCGTTGTAGCCGAGAGCCTCGCTGATGCGCGCCGAAAGCCTGCCCCTCACGCAGCTCCCGCACGTTAGCCGGCTTTATTCGCACTATCTCACCGACTTCTCGAAAGTACTCCCTTACTACGCCTGTCCGCCCTTAAGTCGCGATTGGTTACAAGGGAGCGCGGCAGCCAGGGCTGCCTACCCCACCAGCCGCCGGAAACAGGTAGCCGCCGTCCTGGAAGCTCAAAACAAAGGCTGGAACGCTTCACCCCAGGCCCTTGCCAACGTTGAACGCTTACGGTCCGGTGCCTGCGCTGTAGTGACCGGTCAGCAGGTCGCGCTATTCGGCGGACCCCTCTACGCCATCCTCAAGGCCATTACGGCGATTAAATTGGCCGAAGAGGCCACGGCTGCCGGCGTCGACTCCGTACCCATTTTCTGGCTGGCCACAGAGGACCATGATCTAGCCGAAGTGGCCTTTGCCAACATTCCTTCGACCACGCATCTGCAAAAGATAACCATCCTGCCAGATGTCGGGGAGGGTTCGCCCGTCGGCGGGATCGTTCTGGACCATGAGATTGCGACGGCGGTTAATACCGCTGCGCAGTGGTTAGGCGATTCCGAAGTGACGGATTGGTTGCGCGATTGTTACCGCCCGGGCGGGACCCTGGGGAATTCGTTCGCCCGACTCTTTACCAAACTCTTCGCCGATCACGGGCTGATCTTGCTTGATCCAGCCAACCCGGAACTTCATGAGATTGCGAAGCCTATGTTCCTGCAGGCCGCGGATAAGGCTGCTGAACTCACTCAGTCATTGCTTCGACAGAACCAAAGACTGGAGTCCTCCGGCTACCATGCCCAGGTCAAAGTCACGGATTCATCCACGCTGTTGTTCGTGCTTGAAGCGGGCGCCCGCACTCCCGTTCACCGTTCGAATTCTCATTTTTCAATTGGCAAGGGAAAACTAACAGTTGACGAATTGAATGCACGCATCGACGCCAGACCAGAAGACTTCAGCGGGAATGCTCTATTTCGTCCGGTTGTTCAGGATTTTTTGCTGCCAACCCTCGCGTACGTCGGAGGACCGGCAGAGGTCGCGTACTTTGCTCAAGCGGCCGTGGTCTATGAAATGATGCTTGGCCGTGTCACACCGATTCTGCCCCGCATCTCCGCGACGCTAGTCGAGCCCAAAATCGCGCGCAAACTCGAACAACACAAGCTGGTCGTTCCCATGTCGTTCCTCGGCGAAGAAGTACTGACGCGTACGATCGCCACCCACTCGCTGCCGCCGGAGTTGACTTCGAAATTCGCCTCCGCTAAAGCGACGCTCGAAACCACCTTGCAGTCCCTCGACGCAGCCCTCGAAAAACTTGACCCGACCATGAAAGAAGCCGCCGACCGCTCCGGCGCCAAGATGCGCTACCAGCTCAACCGGCTGGAGCAGCGCGCTGCTCTCGCCCAGCAGCGCCGCGGGCAGGACATCGCCCGCCACGCCCACGAGCTCTCCACCGCGCTCTTTCCCCACAAGAGCCTGCAGGAGAGGGAAGTCGCTGGCATCTACTTCGTCGCCCGCTACGGCTTCCAGCTGATCTCCGACCTCAAATCCCGGGCTCGAGCCGCGACATCAGATCACCAGCTGTTTTATCTCTAGCCGTCCTCGTAGTTTTCGACGATTGCTAAGTGAAAAAGTTGGCTTCGGGAAACGAGAACGGGAAACCCTGAAGCTGGAGTATCATTTCCCCATGTCTAAATCTGGGTCCAAAATAGAGCCTTTTGAGATCGGATGCCCCTGCTGCAGCGCCCTGATCAAGGTTGATCCCGAGACCCGGGCCGTCATTGCCCACACTCCTCCGATCCGTCCTAAGACCTTCCAGGATTTCGAGGAAGCTACCCGCGCTATGCGCGATCAGGACAGCCGGCGTGAGTCCCTTTTTCAGCAATCGGTCCAGAACGAGAAGAACAAGGCCGACCTGCTGGAGAAAAAGTTCCAGGAAGCGATGAAGAAGGCGAAAGAGACTCCCGATACGGGCAAGCCGTTGCGCGACATTGACCTCGGCTGACGCATCCTACTTCTATGCCGTTGCTGCTTGGACATCGCGGCGCTCGCCACTACTCGCCGGAAAACACCCTCGCCGCCTTCGACCTGGCATTGGCCCATGGATGTGACGGCTTTGAGTTCGATGTCCGTTTGTCGGCAGATCACCACCCCATCATCGCCCACGATCCAAACCTGCACGACGTCATGATCGCGGACTTCACTGCGGAAAAGCTGTTTGCCATTCAGAATACGATCCCGGAGATGTGGCAGGTTTTTGAACGCTATGCCGCCACCGCATATCTCAATATCGAATTAAAAGTAGTGGGACTGGAACACCGTCTGATCGAACTACTCGAGACGTACCCTCCGAAGAAAGGGTACATGGTCTCATCCTTTTTGCCGGAGGCCATTCGAAGCATGCACGCTACGGGCCCGCAGGTCCCGCTTGGATATATCTGTCGCCGCAAAGACTTACTCGTTCATTGGCGCAGCTTGCCCGTCTCTCACGTGATCCTGCACCATGCCCTGGTTACGGCTGCCCTCATAGGGGAACTGCGCGGCATGGGAAAACAGGTCTTCGTGTGGACTGTGAACAAACGCGAGCATATCGAGGCCATGGCTGCCCTCGGCGTCGACGGCATTATTTCCGACGACACGAAGCTGCTATGCGACATCCTTCCGCGGCACCGTGGTATGGCCGCTCCCATCCCGTAGTTCGAGCGGATCTTGCAGAAAGCGCCCCCGCTCTTCCGTGAGTGCTTCCAACTGCCGCCCCACTTCCTGGACATTCCACCCCAAGGCTTTGCCTATGCGCTGCGCCGCGTTTTGGGCGCAGCTTTCATCCCAACATCCTGAAAGTGCCACTGGCACGCGCCGCAGCAAGATGTCACCCAGCGTCTGTGCTTTCTCGAACTCAACGGCATGAGCCGCTTCGCCTACGATGTGCGCGGAGTGTTCGCATAGCCTCTGCGTGAGCAGCGGGTGCTGGCAGGCGCGGCGCACAATACCGAGGGCATGACGACCATGCCATTCCGCAATCGCCCGCGCGGACTCCATGGGAACTACTCCCCGGCAGTTGCGGGTGGCTTCTGAGACCTGCTTCGCCCAATGCGCCAGTGTGCCTTCGTAACCATTCGCCGGGCCTCGGGCTACGACCGCGAGAGGAGGCTCAGCAGCATTGGCTCCCAGCTTGCGCGCGCAGTGTCGGCCCAGCGCGGCCGCGGTGGTCAGCTTTCCACCGATCACGGAGATAAGCCCTGCCACTCCATCATCTTTATGGTCTTTTAGAAAATACTTCCGAGAGATTGCCCCCAATTCATCGCTCTCGCATCTCGGTAACGGCCGTACCCCTGAGAAAAAATAGTGGATGTCTTCGCGTCTTAGCTGCGAGGCAGGAAACACCTTCTGGAACGAATGAAGCAGGTAATCAACTTCCTCTCCGCTGGCTTGCGAAGAAGCGGGGTCACCGCAATCGGGAACTTCCGTGGTGCCTACCAATATCTGTTCATTCCAGGGGATCACGAAAAAAGGGCGGCCATCAATCGCTTCCGTATATACCGCTGCCTCTGGCGCGCCGGCGAAACGCGGCAACACGATGTGCGAACCCCGTACGCCCCCGATGAGTCGTTCTCGACCGACATTGGACGCTGCACAGACCTGATCGACCCATGGTCCGGTGGCATTCACCACATTCGACGATTCGAGCCTGTACTCCTCGCCCGTCATGGCATCGCGCGCGAGTACGCCGGTGACTTTCCCGTGCAGGCGAGTGATCTCGAGTACTTCACTGTGATTGCGGACACTCGCTCCGGCGGAGATTGCTTCCGTCAACCACTCCGCGATCAAGCGCTCCGGGAATTCGCACTGGGCGTCTTCATAATCAAAGACCCGGAAGCCTTCCAGGGATTCCGCCAATGCTTCCGGATGAGTTCCGTTCGACTGCGCTCCCGCCATTCGTTTATAGAGCCAGAGACCCAGGCGGATTGCTATTGGATTTCGCAAAGAGAGTGCGGGGGTGCTTTCAGAAAATGCCAGCAGGAACCTCATGGGACGCACGAGATGCGGTTTTTCAACGCGCAAGCGCTCCCGCTCCCGCAGCGATTCCCGGACCAATCCCAGTTCGCCATGTTCGAGGTAGCGTAGGCCGCCGTGAATGATCCGGGTAGATCGGCTTGACGTGCCGGCGCCGAAGTCGCTTTGCTCAAGAAGAAGCACGCGAAGGCCGCCCTGCGCGCACGCTTTAGCAATGGCCACGCCGCTGATCCCACCGCCGATTATGATGGCGTCAAAACGGCGGCCGCTCGCGGGTACGGTTGATCCGAGCCTCATTCGGATTTAGATGCCCCGCACAAAGCCAAGGCGAGCCAAAAGGATGGCGCTTTTTGTAAGCTAAAGTCGCGCTAACGGGTTACCCGATAAACTTCAAGTAATCCTTGGAGTCGAAGCGCGGGAACACTTTTCCGAGCTCTTTCGTATTCATATGGCGCGAGAGGCACTCACTTAGGACCGTTCGAAAGTCTGTCGTGAGTTCGAGATCGCGCCCCTCATAGAGATGACGGTCGTCTAACCCCGGCCATTTTCCGTACACCCTACCGCCCTTCACGGGTCCCCCTAATACCAGCATCACGTTTGCATGCCCGTGATCCGTGCCGCGGGTACCATTCTCCCGCGCCGTGCGTCCGAACTCAGACATGGTGACTACCACCGTGTCTTCACCCAGGTCACCAAGGTCCGTCCAGAAGGCGGAAATGGACTGTGCAAACTCCCGCGAAAGATTAGCCAGTTGTCCTTGCGTCGATCCTTCGTTAACGTGATGATCCCATCCACCGATGTCGACAAACGCTACCTCTACGCCCAAATCAGCTTTGAGCAACTGCGCCACTTGCTTCAAGCTTTCCGCAAAGCGTCCCCTGGGGTACCGGGCTGCTGCAGCGGGTACGTAGTTGGCGGGCGCTGCCGCCCTCAACATCTTGACGGCTTCAAAAGTCTCCTGCCCCGTCCCATGCAGTACGGAATCTACCGACTGCGCATACATCGATTCGAAACTCCCCGAAGTGTTCGATGCTGCCGCACTGCGACCCCCTACGCCAAAATCATTGATGTTGCTGATGGCGACTGCGGGAGCTACTCCGGACAACATCCTGGGCAGCGAAGTTCCGAGCGCGACTGCCCTGAATGGCGAATCCTTCTTGCCCGCTCCGGAGGCCACGCACCGGTTCAGCCAACCGTCTTCGGTTGACTTGAAGCCGGGCGTTCCCGACTCCATGTAATCCTGCGCGTCGAAATGCGAACGGGTGCTGTCCGGCGAGCCGGCCGCATGCACGACAGCCAATTGCTTGGCGTCCCACAGCGGCTTGAGCGATTCCATAGAAGGATGCAGTCCGAAGAAACCATCCAGATCGATCACCGATGCTGCGCCGTGATTCGGACGAGGGATCGCGATAGTCGGACGCATACGATAATAGGCATCTTCACCCCAGGGCACGACCATATTGAGGCCGTCGGCGGCCCCCCGCTGAAAGAGGACCACTAAACGTTTCTTACCCATGGCCCCGGGCGATGCAAATGCGGCGCGCGTGAGAAAACTGGGCAGCGCGGCGGTTCCAACTACTGCCAATGCTCCGTTACGGATGAAGACTCGTCTGGTGATCGGCATGGTTATCTCCTCTGAAATTCCGGCGAGCCCAGGATCAATCCCGCTACGGCACCCGGGCCGTCGTTAGGCCCGCGCGGCGCAGGTGAAGCCATTTCCGGGTTATTCACCTGCTGATACTGCGGCTGCGACATCTGCTTGCGAATAGTGGCCAGTGTTTCTTTCGATACATCACCCGCGAGCAAGGTCCTGGCCATCATCTCTAGACTTTTCTCGTTATCGATCCCGACCTCGCCTTCGAGCGCGCGTTGTGAACTGACGTCGACTCCCCGTACCTGGCCATTTGCAAGACTCAACGCGAAGTTCATGCGATTCAGCAACGCCGCGGAGTTAACCCAAGCCTCAGCTTTCATTGAATATCCCGTGGGGGGCTGGGCGCCGTACAGCGGCATACCCAATTTATTGAGCGTCTGCACTAAACCTTGGGGATTCCGAACATCTGTCCCGGTGACCCGTACCGCGGAGACTACAAACTCCAGCGGCGTTTTGACCTTTGCCCGGTAAGCCTCGGGCGCCCAAAACTCGGGCGAGTGGAAAAGCGTTCTCAGTACTTGCTTGATGTCGCCATTCGTCTTTAAAAATGTCGCCGACATTTTATCGAGCAACGCCGGGGGCGGATTGTCGGAGACAAAGCGCATCGCGAGTTTACGGCTGATGAACTTCGCGGTCGCCGGATGGGTGGCTAGGAGGTGGAGCACTTTTCGTCCCTCGCCCTCACCGCCCTCCTCGATCTTCTGGCCGAGGACGATTTTAGTTCCGGGCTCATGGATGCGATCGATGAACTCAAAATCGCCACCCAACCGCGGCTGCCGCGCGGTCCAGCCAGTAAAGACCTTCGCCACTTCCACAATGTCTTTCTGGGTGTAGCCGCCATCAACCCCCAGGGTGTGCAACTCCATCAACTCGCGGGCGTAGTTTTCATTCAGTCCGCGTTGTACCGGCGGCGCTGGCTGTTCTACCATCATGGGTTGTTCCTGGTTGGGAGCACGATTGCGCCGAGCTCCTTGGAATCGCGCTTGTCCACTGCGCTTTCCCGCCAGCGAATTCGGCCCCACGCTTTGAAAGTTATCCAGGTAGAACAACATGGCGGGATCTTTTGCGGTGGCGACCAGCATGTCTTCGAACTTACCCAAGGCATGCTTGCGGATCGCTTCCCGCTCATATGCCGTGGTGAGGTACCGGTCCGCTCCCTTGCCCAGAAAAACATTGAAGTGGTTGAACCAGAAGTCAGTCATCACTTCTTCGAGCTGGCGTTCGCTGTAGATGGCGCGCAGCAACTTGGCTTGCATCAGTTCATTCGTGACCACACCTTGCGGATTCGCCATTGCCAAGAGTGTCTCGCGCTGCTCATAGCTCATATCGGCGACCAGCTTTTCCCGCTCCTGGGGAGTCAATGCCTGGATCATTGCGCGCCTTTCGGCGGGATCCATCTTCAGCACCGCTTGCGTACGTTCGCTCGCTGACTTTTGCATCAACGCCATGATCGAGGGCATCAATTTGCGGCGTTCCGCGCGCCTATTGTTTTGCGCCGCCTCGTCGTTCATTTCCGGTGGGCGCATATCAACGTCCGCATCGCCATTCTGTTTCCGGTTCTCCACCCGCGCTTTGTAGATTGCGAGTTGCGACTCATAGATTGCGCGAGTCTTTGGATCACTCGGCATCGGAACGCGTCCGGCAGCGATGGCCTGAAGAACTGCAGGGGGCGGAAAATTCGCAACGATCTCTTTGTTATCCATCTGCAGAGTGCGAAATGGCGACAGACGGGCTTGCAGGACGGAATCATCGATCTTTTCTGGATTGAGTTGCTGTTCGATCCATTTCTCCACGCCGATTGCCGCGACCCGGTCGACTTCGCCCGGCCGGGGACCGAAAGCCAGCCGATTCAAAACATGCGCCCCTTTTTTCGACTCATCCATCTGCGCCACAGCAGGACTCTTGGGCCCAGGCTTCTTCTTGTCCTTAGCGGGGAGGTAGCTGGCAGGGAGGATGACCAGGGCGGTAGCAAGACACGGTGTCAAAAGGAGATGTTTCGTGCGGGATTGCGGCATATATTAGCTCCAGCGGCTCTGCTTAGGGCGCCGGGGATGCGCCATGCTTCCCTTCAAACCGGTATGAGCCGGAAAGTTGTCCACGGCCGGCGACAAAATCTTAAAAAAGTTTCTGTAATTGCTCGAAGCGTTCCAAGGTCAAAAGCCTCTGGCTGTTGGTTGCAGGGGTCGCCAGCTCCTCGTGTTCCAATATCCACGTTTGATCATGAGGGATGAAGATTGCGTGGATCCCCACGCCCAGAGCCGGATTGATGTCAGACTTGGGGCTATTCCCCACCATCCAGGTCTCCGCTTTCACCAGGGCGTATTTTTCCACGATTTCCCGATATGTGGGAACATTCTTTTCCGCCACTACCTCCACCGCGGTGAAGAAGTGTTTAAGGTCGGAGCGCTCGATCTTTCCGGCCTGCTCGGTTAGATTGCCCTTAGTCATCACAATGAGTTGATGTCGCTTGGCCAGGTACTCCAGCGTTTCGGGAACTCCGGGAATGATCTCCATGGGGTGCTCCGCGATCTTGTGCGCAAATCCCCAGATTGTCTGGTGGAGTTCGGGCGTCACGGGGTTTATGGAAAGGCGTTCGAAACAGTCCACCAGTGAGTGCGCGAAGCTATGGAGTCCATAACCGTGCTTCATGATCGACTCTCGCTCAACTTCATTCAGTACTAGGCGGACTTGCTCCCGCGTATGTTCCTGGTGGTCGAGAAAGGTGATGAAGTCCGCGATCGCGCGCTCGAAGTAGACATTGTTCTCGCACAGGGTGTCGTCGAGGTCGATAAGCAGCGTCTGCCGCTCTGCAAAGCGCATGTCAGTCATCATTGGACCAGGAACCCATCATACCAATCACTTTCTTCTGGTAAGATTTGCTCAATCTGACGAGGTCATTTTATGGACGAACGAAGAAAATTCGAGCGCTTGAATCTGCCGAAGAATTCGCAGGCTTTTGTTACGGACCGGGGAGGGAAGCGGCTGGGTAATCTCAGCGTGCTGGGGCGCGGGGGGTTTCAGATCGATCTCCGCGACAACGCTGCCTTCCCCAGCGGCTCCTCTCACGAAGTCGCGATCGTCGATGAGAGCGAAGGGATTCGCCGCGATGTGAAAGGAACCGTCCGGATGAGCAATCCGGGTGCTGTCGGTTTCGAATTTGAAGATCTCAGTCCGGATGCGGCCGTCGAAGTGGGAGTGATCATTGGCAAATACTATTCGGCTGCGAACAATAATTGATCAACTGGAATGCAAATAAAAAAGCCCGCAGATTGCGGGCTTTTTCATGGCCAGGGATCCCTAGATCCAATCAAGTTTGGCTTTATAGGGAATGATGCCGGATGCATGTCCCATGTCGAGCAGCCGGCTCACGGCCTCTTTGCCATCTTCGCCGTAATCAAGGGTGCGTTCATTCACATACATGCCCACGAAGGTATTGGCATCTTGTTTTTCCAGGTCGCGCGCAAATTGCATCGCGTATTCAAGCGCCTCATCCCGATGATCAAGCGCGTACTGGATGCTCTCCTTCAACGCCGCGCCCACGCTAGCCATCAGTTCGGCGCCTAGTTCCCGCCGGATCGCATTGCCTCCCAGCGGCAGCGGAAGGCCGGTCTTGTCCTTCCACCATTTTCCGCAGTCGAGGATCTTATGCAGTCCCGCCTGTCCGTAGGAAAGCTGGCCTTCATGGATGATGAGGCCGGCTTCATATTTACCAGCCAGGATCTGCGGGATGATCTGGTCGAACGGAACGACTTCCGTCTTTACTTCCGGCGCAAACAGTTTCAATGCCAGGTAAGCCGTCGTTAGCAAGCCAGGTACCGCGATGGTGACTTTGCGGACTTCGTCCAGCGTCATCGCTTTCAGTGACACGACCATGGGGCCGTACCCTTCGCCCACGCTGCCGCCGCTCGTTAGCATCGCGTACTTATCCTGGATATAAGGATAGGCATGAAACGAGATGGCACTGACGTCGTAATGGCCCTTCATGGCCATCTGGTTCAGCGTCTGGATGTCACACAGGGAGTGGGTGAATTTCAGGCCGGGCGTGCGGACTTTGTTCGTGGCCAATCCGTAAAACATAAAGGCGTCATCAGAATCCGGGCTATGGGCGACCGTGATCTCCCTAAATTGCGTTGACGCAGAGTTAATCGCGCTTACAGAAACAGACATGGACCTGCCTAATAAGTAAGGAACTGTTTAATTATAGAAGGGAAAGCTTATCGGCGCTGCTGTCCGCCTGGCGAGTTCCAACGCGCTACGATCGCCGAAGCCGCCGCCACCTTTAACACCTCGCCGGGTATGTAAGGCAGAACCGCCATAGTCATAGCATTTGCCAGGCTTACTTGGGTCACCAGGATAAGCCAGGCAGCTCCCGCAACAAACAACACGGCCTCAGCCGCGATCGAAGAAAGTATCGCGCCGCCGAAAGTCTTCCGCGACTCAAAGATATTTCCCGCGACAAATGCCGCCACCGGAGAAGCCATTAGGAATCCGCCAGTTGGTCCCAGCAACTGCAATATTCCGCCCGGCCCCGCAGGGCTAAACACCGGCAATCCGGCCACGCCTTCCAGCAAGTAGAGGACCAGCGCTGCCGCCCCCGCGCGGCTACCCAGCAACATGCCGATCAGAAGAATGCCGAACGGCTGCAGCGTGATCGGCACGGGGCTGAAGATCAGCGGGACGGAAACATGGGCGCAGAGCGCCATGAAAAGGCTGGCACCGACCACCAAAGCGCCGGTCTTCAATAAACGGTTGGTCGAAGCCTGCGCTAATGTGCCTGGATTCAGGATGTTCGTTCGTGTCGTCATGGTTTCTCAGCCTTATTTGATCACTTCTTCAGCTTCTCGCCGTCGTTTTATTTGCTGTGTTTCCGTCGGCGGCAATCCGATCTTTTTCTTGATCCGGAAATAAACCGCGGCTACCACCCCCAGGATGGTCAGCACAGAAACTATCAGGATCAGATATAGAACGCTCATTTAGAAACTTAGGATATCAAAGGTCTGCGTGACCAGTTCACTTCTTGCTCTTGCCCTTAGGTGCGGCGGACGCCGCCGGTACATTCGAAGCCATGATCTTCTCGATCTCTTCGACCGAACTGGGTAGATTGGCGCTCAGC
Source organism: Terriglobales bacterium (assembly GCA_035526435.1). Taxonomy (GTDB): domain Bacteria; phylum Acidobacteriota; class Terriglobia; order Terriglobales; family Acidobacteriaceae; genus DATLCI01. Next base: position 1,767 of record DATLCI010000060.1, on the reverse strand, counting down.
TTGACCAGTTTGCCCTCGGGATTTACCCAATACATGTCCTCGATACGGACTCCCAGCTTTTCATCCGGCAGGTAGATCCCCGGCTCAAGCGTGAAAACCGATCCCGGCTTGAATGGCTGCCCGTCGCCGGGATCATGAACATTCAATCCCACGCCATGTCCCAGACCGTGGATGAAATACTGACCCAGCGGCTGGCCGTTCTTATCTTTGCCATGACTGTTGATGTATTTGGCTGCAACCTCATGCAAGCCATTCGGCCCGCGCATGGCCGACACTCCTACTTGGAACGCATCTTCCGCAGCCTTCTGTGCTGCGAGAACGATTTCATAGATCTCCCGCTGCCGCGGTGTGAATTTGCCATTTGCGGGAAGGGTACGAGTGATGTCACTGGCGTACATGGAATATTCACCGGCTACGTCCATGACGACTAGATCGCCGGCGGCAATGGTGTTGGAATTCTCGCTGTAATGGAGCACCGTTCCCCAGAACCCGGTGCCCACGATGGGCGCATAAGCAGGCCGTTCACAACCCCTGCGGCTGAACTCATATTGAAAAAGAGCCGCTACTTCGCGCTCCGTCAGATTGGGCTTCATGAACTTCATCACCGCCGCATGGGCTGCGGTCGAAGCGTCGGTTGCTTTGCGGATGAGGTCCATTTCGCCCGCATCCTTGATGACCCGCAGTTGCCCCATGAAAGGGCGCAACTCCTGTAGCCTCGCCGTAGTGAACCCGTTGGCGCGTTTCAACCACTCCAAGGGCTCTGCACCTGCGGACTTTGCTCCCAGGTCGGTATAAATCACTGCACCACCCACGGTGAGTTTCGCGATCTCGTCACGCATGGTGTCGATCTGTTGCACGCGATCAAATCCGGTGATGCCCGTAACGTTGGCCGTCTTGGGATTCAGCTTGGGACCGGTCCAGCGTTCCTGCTGGGCATTCTGGGCAGGGAAGAACAGTATCTCGGTATAAGCGCGTGCCGGCGCGTTCGCGGTAGCTTCCGACGCCGAAGCGATCAATAAGGCCGCGCCCGGGTCGCTGATGCCGGTCAGATAGTAAAAATTCTCGTCCTGGCGGAATCCATAGATGGCGTCACCTGCGGATGCCTCCGTCGGGGCAAACATCAGAACCAGGCCCTTGGTCTTCGCCGCCAATGCCTCGCGACGCGCACGGTACGCGGCATTGGGCTGGCGCTCGGTGGCTGAAAGACACGCGCACAAGATCAAGACCACTGCCAATACGTTTCTTAGGGGATTCCGCACAGAGCACCTCATAGGATGTGGAGAAGAACAGGATTCTAACATGGGCCTACCTGGCAGGCTTGCGTGCCGGCACGGAGGACGGCCCCTCCAGACGGGCCCCTACCTAGGTAATGTTGTAAGGGTTTGACCCGGCTTACCTGGGCGCGGGGTTGCAATATAATCAAGGTCCCCCTTTTCAGCGCCATCATTGAGGAAGATTCCCGTTTTCTTATGTTTGCCGTCTTTCGCCAACTCATGCAGTTAATGGACCGAAAGCCGGTTGACCCCGAGCTTCTCAAGATCAACTCATTCTTCCTCGAATTGTTCTTCTGGATACTTGTTGTGGCTTTGACGGCCCTCTTCCTTAAATGGCGTCCCCGGTGGATAACGGTTTTCGAACGGTTGATGGTACGTTTTTCACGAAGGAGATTTGCCGTTGTAGTTACCATGGGAATACTCGCTCTGGCACTTCGGCTGGCGACGTTCCCGTGGAATCCCGTCCCTACGCCCGGCATTCACGATGAGTTCA
>DATLCI010000056.1:0-5629 GCA_035526435.1 Terriglobales bacterium | reverse complement strand
GATTCCGCTGGCGAGTTCATGGTGCTGGAGTTTGCCGAGGCGGCGAAATTATACGTTCCGCTCACGCGACTGGACCTGATTCAGAAATATCGGTCGACGGAAGGCGCGCGTCCTCCGCTGAGCCGACTGGGTGGGACGGCGTGGGTAAAGGCCAAAGCAAAAGTCAAAAAAGCCATGAAAAACATGGCGGAAGAGCTGTTAAAGCTCTACGCGGTGCGCAAGACTGCGCAGGGTCATCCGTTTCCGCCAGACAATCAGTTCCAACACGAGTTTGAAGATAAGTTCGAGCACAACGAGACCGATGACCAGTTGCAGGCGACCTCCGAGATAAAGAAGGACATGGAATCGACGATGCCGATGGACCGCTTGCTCTGCGGTGACGTTGGCTACGGCAAGACGGAAGTCGCAATGCGCGCGGCATTTAAGGCCGTGAACGACGGCAAGCAGGTAGCGGTGCTGGCTCCGACAACCGTGCTCGCGTTCCAGCATTTTGAGACATTCAAGCAGCGGTTCGCCGCATTTCCCCTGAACATTGAAATGATCTCGCGCTTCCGCACGGCGAAGCAGCAGAAGGAGATCTTGGAAAAAGTTGAGGCGGGCAAGATCGACATATTAGTGGGCACCCACCGCATCCTGTCGCAGGACATCAAGTTCCCGGACCTGGGATTGCTGGTCGTGGATGAAGAGCAGCGGTTTGGCGTCCGGCACAAGGAGCGGCTGAAGCAGATGAAGAAAGAGGTGGACGTGCTGACGATGTCGGCGACGCCCATCCCCCGCACACTGCATATGTCGCTGGTAGGGCTGCGCGACATGAGCGTGATTGAGACGCCACCTCGGGACCGTATTGCCATCCAGACCGTAGTGGCGCCGTTCGACGAGAAGCTGATCAAGTCGGCGATCGAGCATGAGCTGGAGCGCGGTGGGCAGGCGTACTTCGTCCATAACCGCGTGGAAAGCATTTACGAGATTGCGGCGAAGCTGAAGGAATTGGTGCCGCAGGCGCGCGTGATCGTGGGGCATGGGCAGATGTCGGAGAGCGAGCTGGAGAAGGCCATGTTCACGTTCGTCCGGCATGAGGCAGATGTGCTGGTGGCGACGACGATCATCGAGAACGGATTGGATATCCCATTGTGCAACACCATCCTGATCAATCGAGCGGACCGACATGGATTATCAGAGCTGTATCAATTGCGCGGGCGTGTGGGACGATCGAATCGGCGGGCGTATGCCTACTTGCTGATCCCGGCAGAGCAGGAGTTGACGCCGATCGCGCGGCGTCGGCTGGCGGCATTGAAGGAATTCTCCGATCTTGGTGCAGGATTCAAGATCGCGGCGCTGGATCTAGAACTACGCGGCGCGGGCAACATGCTGGGCGGGGAGCAAAGCGGACACATTGAATCCGTAGGCTTCGAGATGTACACCACCATGCTCGAGCGCACGGTCCGCGAGCTAAAAGGCGAGGTTGAGGAGCAGACGTTTACCACTCAGCTAAACCTGGCGCTGAACCTGCGGATCCCGAATGAGTACATTCTGGAAGAGAATCAGCGCTTGCGCATGTACAAGAAGATCGCGGGGGCGGAGACGGAGGGGCAACTGGCTGATGTCCGCGGAGAGCTGGAAGACCGCTACGGACCACTACCGCTACCCATCCGTAACCTGCTGCTGGCAACGTCGCTAAAGATGCTGGCACAGCGGGTGGGCGTGGCGCAGATCGACCGCAAACAGAACATCGTTCATTTGAAATTCACGGAGAAGGCGGACGTGGACCCCGCCAAGCTGGCGCAGTTTGTCGCATCCAATAAGGGCGCGCAGTTTTCGCCCGGCGGTACTTTGAAATTCGTATTGAAGTCCACCGCCGCCGAGGATGTGGTGACCCGCATCGAAAAATTGCTGGTGGAGCTATCCGTTCACAGTACACAAGTGGCGTAACAACCGTTTCTCAAATCTATCGTCTAAACCGTACAATAAACGGTTCCTCCCTAAGGTCTGAACCTTTATGAAGATGAAAGTCCGCAAAGCTGTATTCCCCGCTGCCGGTCTGGGCACGCGGTTCTTGCCCGCCACCAAAGCCATGCCAAAAGAGATGTTGCCGCTGGTGGACAAGCCCATCATCCAATACGGCGTGGAAGAGGCGTTGGCCGCGGGCTGCGACCAGATCATCATCATCACGGGACGCGGCAAGAGCGCGATCGAGGACCACTTCGACCACAGCTATGAGCTCGAAAAGATGCTGGAGGAAAAGGGCAAGACCGATCTGCTGACCATCGTGCGCCAGATCTCCGACATGATCCACGTGGCGTATGTCCGCCAGAAAGAAGCGCTCGGCCTGGGCCACGCCATCCTTATGGCGCGCGAATTAGTCGGCGATGAGCCCTTCGCGGTGCTGCTGGCTGACGATGTGATCGACGCCCCGGTCCCTTGCTTGAAGCAGATGATGAAAGTCTTCGAGCAAACCCAGTCTTCCGTGATCGCTACCCAGGAGGTCAATGGGCCTGCGATCTCGTCCTATGGAGTGATTGACGGCACTTCCGTGCGTGGCAAGATGAACGGCAAGCTTCTCCGGGTGAAGAACCTGGTGGAAAAGCCGAGGCCGGAAGATGCCCCTTCGAACCGCGCCATTATTGGCCGCTACATCCTGACACCGGAGATCTTCAAGTCCCTGGAGAAGACGAACCTCGGCGCCGGCGGCGAACTGCAGTTGACTGATGGCATCCGGCACCTGCTGCGGAAGGAAAAGGTTTACGCCTACACCTTCGATGGCGTCCGCCACGATACGGGCGACAAACTGGGCTTCCTGAAAGCCACCGTAGAATTCGCGCTCCAGCGCCCTGATCTTGGCGATGGGCTGCGCGATTATCTGCGTAAGAGAAAGTTATGAATCGCTGCTTGGCGGGACTGCTGGCCTTTTCACTATGCAGCCTCGCCCAGCAACCCGCAAAAACAGCTACTGAACCCGCCAAGCTGATCGCCATCACCAACGTAGATATTGTGGATGTCGAAGCTGGATCTACCGTCCCCAACCAGACAGTGCTGATCGCTGACGGCAAGATCTTATTGGTTGGCAATCCCTTGAATACCGCAATACCCAAGGATGCTCTGCGGATCTCAGGACGCGATAAATACCTGATGCCCGGGCTTTGGGACATGCATGTCCACGTGGCGGGAGTGACTGCCCGCCCGGAATGGGGAAAACAGTTGCTGCCGGTCTACCTCGCTTACGGGATCACGGGCGTGCGGGACATGGGCGGAGATTTGCAAGCGCTGAAAGAATGGCGAAGAGCGGCGAGCGTGATCCCGGGACCGGAGATGATCGTCGCGGGTCCGTTCGTGGATGCGTCCGCAGACGGCTATGCGTCGCCCAAAGAGGTGATCGCCGTGAAAACGCCGCTGGAGGCGCGGGCGGCGGTGCGCAAGATCAAGGCCGACGGAGCGAACTTCATCAAGATCGGCTCGCGGCTTACGCGTGAACTTTACTTTGCCATCGCGGATGAGACCGGAAAGATGAACATGGCCTTCCTGGGTCATGTACCAGATTCGGTGCCGGTGGATGAAGCATCATTCTCGGGCATGGGAAGCATGGAGCATCTGTTTGGCGTGATGCTCGCTTGTTCTTCAAAGTCGGCAGAGTTGCGACAACGTCTAAAGGATGCGAAAGATCGGTCCGAGCGAGCCAAGATCGCGGACGAGGTCGAAGCGACATTCAGCGAGACCGTCGCGATGGAGTTGTTCAGCCACTTCGCCGAACGCAACACCTATCAAGTTCCTACGTTGGTCTGGACGCGCAATACCAGCACGCTGGATAAGGCCAGCTCAAACGACCCGGGGCTGCAGTACATTCCCGAAGCTCTGCGGAAGGAGTGGACGCCGGCAAATGCCGATAAGTTTGTGTCGGCCGCGGGCCGCGCTTACTACCAGCGTAAACTCAAGCAAGACCTCAAGCTCATTAGCTTGATGAACAAGGCGGGCGTGCCACTAATGGCGGGAAGCGACTCGCTTGATCCCTTCGTGTTTCCGGGGGACAGCCTTCATTCAGAGTTGGAGCTGCTGGTGAGTGCGGGACTCACCCCCGGACAGGCGCTACGGACGGCTACCCTCAATGCGGCGCGGTTCATGGGCCGTGAGCGCACGCTGGGCGAGGTCAAGGGCGGCAAGGCGGCAGACTTGGTGCTGCTGGACGCCGACCCCCTGAAGGACATTCGGAACACGCGCAAGATCTCAGCGGTATTCTCCAAGGGCCGCCATTATTCGCGAGCGGACCTGGACAAGCTGCTGCATGATGCGGCAGTGAGCTTTGGCTCAAGCCCAACGACTCCGAGTCCGGCTTCCACGACGAAGTAACTTAGTTCACCGAAGTGATAGTCTCCGGCACTTGCAGCACGAAGACGCAGTCCGTGGCCTTGCAATCCAAGCTGCCACGACGCACGATCTTCGTTGGCACAGTGTCGGGGAAGACGGCCCCGTAGTCGAGGGCCTTGATCTGGGCCGCCATCGGCTTTAACTCGTCGACTCCGTAGATAAATTTCACTTCGGCATCTTTGCTGCCAGTGGCGAGCACAACAAAGAAGTCGGCCTTGCCGACCTTGCCGGACGCATTCTTCAGCTTGAAGGTGCGAATCGCTTCACTTTCGACTTTATGTTTTTCCTGAAGCTCGGCAACTTTCTTTGCGTCGCCCGCGAGTTTTGCCAGTCGGGCTTTAGTGTCCGGAACAGGACGCTCGGCGCTCAAGGCCTGGGCGTAGAAGCGGATGGCTTCATCGCGCTTCCCTTCTTTCTCGTAGATCTGGCCCAGATGGTCCGCAACTTCGGCGCTGTGCGAAAGTCGCCAGGAGGCCTCGATGTACTTCTTGGCCTTCGCAATCTCGCCTCTCTTGTATGCCACCCAGCCGAGAGTGTCCCAATAGGAACCGAGGGCGCTCACGCCGGCGATGTCGCGCATGGAAACATGTTCGACGGAAACATTGCGCAGAGAGCTGGTGACTGAAGCGAGCGCAGATTCGGCATACTCCTGCGCCTTTTCCAGATTGCTGTTGCTTTGCGCCAGCTCGTAAGCAATGTTGTTCCAGAGCAGCGGATTGGGTTGCAGCTCAACCGCCTTGTCAAAAGATTGAGCGGCATCTTTGTCGCGCTTGAGATTCAAATAAGCGCGCCCGAGATTGGAATGACTGATGGCGTTTTCCGGCTCGAGTGAGACGGCGCGTTCGAGCACCGGTACGGCTTCTTCGTAGCGTTTCAGTTCGAGGAAGAGTTCGCCGAGAGCCTCGGTAGCGTCGCTATCGAGCGGATTCACTTCCAGTTGCTCCTGGAAGACCTTGGCGGCGTCTTCCATCTTGCGCTGCGCCCAGAGGGAGCGCGCCAGGCGGCTGTGCGCGAACTGATCGAAGTTGTCGATCGCGAGCTGCTTGCGATAGGCGGCTTCCGCCTCAGAAAACTGCCGGTTGCCCATGTAGGCATCGCCGAGCAGGTTATACGCGCGCTTGCTCTTTGGCTCTTTCTCTGCCGCGCGCTGCAAAAGTTCCAATGCCACACGATAGTTCTGGCTTTGTAAAGCGTCACGCGCGGAATCGATCAACTCTTCGGCTTTTATGTCGGTAGGAAGTTTCGGCGCCCCTGCGGAGGCATTGGTGTTCTC
>DATLCI010000041.1:0-5562 GCA_035526435.1 Terriglobales bacterium | reverse complement strand
CAGATCTTTGCCGTGAATCCCAAGCATCGTGAAGCCCACGGCCTGCGTTGCTATCCCACCATCGCGGATGTTCCTCGCGGAGTGGATCTAGCGGTGATTGTGACGCCCGCCGCCACCACTCCCAGCGTCATTCAGGAATGTGTCGCGGCCGGGGTGCGTTCCACCGTGGTGATCTCGGCCGGATATAAGGAGCGCGGCGCCGAAGGCGCGGCTCTGGAAAATGAGATTGCGCGCGGCCTTCGCGCCGGCGACATGCCCCTGGTCGGACCTAATTGCCTCGGCATTATGAATCCGCTGAACGGGTTAAATGCTACTTTTGCGGATTCGCTCGCGCTTCCCGGCAATGTTGCCTTCATCAGCCAGAGCGGCGCCTTGTGTACTGCCATCCTCGATTGGAGTCTGCAGGAAAAAGTCGGCTTCAGCTCCTTCGTCTCTACCGGCTCCATGCTCGACGTCGGCTGGGGTGATCTCATCCGCTACTTTGGTGAGGACCCATATACCAAGAGCATCCTGCTGTATATCGAATCGATCGAAGATGGCGCGGACTTCCTCGCCGCCGCCAAGGAAGTCACACCCCGCAAGCCCATCATCGTCATCAAAGCCGGACGCACCGCCGCCGCATCCAAGGCCGCCTCCTCGCACACGGGCGCCATGACTGGCAACGACGCTGTCATGGATGTCGCCTTCCGCCAGGCGGGCATCCTCCGGGTGGAGCGCATCTCTGACCTCTTTTACATGGCGGAGATCTTCAGCAAGCAGCCGCTGCCCCAGGGACCACGCCTCACCATCCTCACCAATGCCGGCGGCCCCGGCGTGCTGGCTACCGACGCCCTTCTCGGCTCCGGCGGCGAGCTTACCCCGCTTGATCCCGCCGTAGAAGCCAGTCTGAATGAAGTGCTGCCGCCGCACTGGAGTCATGCCAATCCCATCGACATTCTCGGCGACGCCGACCCGCAGCGCTACGCGCGCGCTTTTGAGATTGCCGCCGCCGACCCCACCAGCGACGGCATCCTCGTCGTGCTGGCTCCGCAGGGCATGACTGATCCCGCGCATTGCGCGGCCGCATTGCTTCCGTATGTACGTCAGTCCAAGAAGCCGGTGCTCGCCAGTTGGATGGGCGGCAAGGTTGTGGAACCCGCGCAGCAGATACTGAATGGCGCCGGCATCTCCACCTTCCCCTATCCGGACACCGCCGCGCGCGCCTTCACTTACATGTGGGAGTTCGCCAAGCGTCGCAACAGTCTGGTGCTCGCCGACAAGATGGAAGCGCAATCCCTCGATATCCCCGTAGAAGGCCGCTTGCTGGCCATGCAGGTGATCGAAGTCGCGCAGCGTGCCGGTCGCTCCATCCTTACCGAAGTCGAATCCAAGCAGGTGCTCGAAGCCTACGGCATTCCCACGGTGCCAACCTTCGTCGCCGCCACTCCGGAAGAGGCCGTGGCTATCGCGCAGCATCTCCGCTATCCCGTCGTCATGAAGCTCCACTCTGAGACTCTGACCCACAAGAGTGATGTGGGCGGCGTGCGCCTTGGGCTGGATAGTGACGCGGCTGTGCAGCAAGCCTTCACCGAGATGCGGCAGGAAGTTTCCCTAAGCCAGGGCGCCGAACACTTCCTCGGAGCCACCCTCCAGCCAATGATCCGCCGCGACGGTTACGAATTGATCGTCGGTAGCAGCACCGACCCGCAGTTCGGTCCGGTCATGCTCTTCGGCCTCGGCGGAGTGCTCACCGAAGTCTTCCATGACACCGCCCTGGCTCTGCCGCCATTGACCCGCGGTGAAGCTTACGCGTTGATCTCGCGCACGCGCATATCGGCGGCGCTCAAGGGGATCCGTAACCGGCGCGCCGTCCATCTCTCGCTGCTGGCTGACACCCTTATCCGGTATAGCCACATGATGGTCGAGGTGCCGGAGATTGCGGAGTCGGATATCAATCCGCTGCTGGTCTGGGCCACCGGCGTGATCGCCCTGGATGCGCGCATCGTGCTCAAAGCGGGCACTCCGCTGGAAAAAGCGTCCGTTTCGGGCCTGCGCGGTATCGCCGATGAAAGCGCGCGGCGGGACTAAACCGCGGCGGTTGCTTTGCTTTGGCCTTCGTGCAGACGCGGCAGCTCCCGGTTGAGCGTCCGCAGCCGCAGGCTGAACCATCCCATGCTCGCCGCCAGTAACAACGCATAGCCCAGGAACCAGCTCAGTGCATGCTCGGTGTTGCTAACGGTCGTGGCCTGAAGCAGCACCGCAAATCCCATCGACGCCGCGCCCGCGGCAAAGCACGCCCACTCATCGCGCAGGTGGCCGGTAAACCGTAAGCCGGATAGTACCTCGAAAAATCCGGTGATCGCAGCCTGCGCCGTGATCAGGTAGAGGAACCAGCGCAGCTCAGCGGCGCGAAATAAAACGGTCAACAGTATCGCCCCGATCGCCCCCCCGCAGATACCCTGCGTGATGCTGATGGGTCGCGCCGGCGAATGGGACGGGAACTGCATCCCCTGGTAGATCAGCAAGAAGCTGTCCAAGATCCCGTAAAGGCTCAGGGCGATGATCATGAAGGGAATCGTCACCGCATCCAGCAAGGAGAACTTGGCCCATGCCTGCAGAAGAAAGATTGCCGCTGCTAAGGCGATCGCCAGCAGCGACCGTAGCCCGAAGATCCACCAGTGATGAATGACCTCTCGCATAACGCCACCTTCGCAAATAGTATGCTCCTTTTCCCCGCTTGGGGGCGTGACCGTCATCACAGAATCTGGCCGGCATTGGAAGTAACCGCCCCCTTTCCTATCGGCCAATGCCCAGGACACTGTCCCCCCGGACGTGTCCTATCGAATAAGCCGCTTTGGGCTCATATACATCCCTTCTTAACTCATAGGACTCCTACTAGATTGCACGGGAAATGGGGACTGGGCCAATGTCGTCAGAAAAGACCGGGTCGGGCAAGGGCGGAGCCACGCCGTTTGACGCGGTGAGAAGTTTTGACTGGAAACATCTGTTGAGCGTGACTACTGGTTCGGCCAGCGACTCGATCCCCGCCGAACTGCTCCCCAAGCGTGAAACTGAGCGACAGGAGGTGCTCTTGGCCCTCGCTGAGATCAATCATCGGTTACGCGGAAATGGGAAATGCCACGTTTGCCGCGCGCCCGTGCGCGCCATCATGCGCACCGTCGGAGTAGATGACGCGGGCCGGAGCTGGGAATATGAATGTCTCTGCCGCCGCTGTCTTGAAGCCGAGAAGGCATATTGCCGCAAAGTGACTTCCTATATTGCCGGCGTGGTCTTCGATGAGTATGAGAACCGCAAGGAATTAGTGGAGCGGGTCCGGCCAGCGGGAAAAGTCGCGGCCTAGGCGACGGCGCTATTCAGGAACTGCGGCGCCAATGACTTCGCTGTGTTCCCGCCTTCAACCCGCGCCGCTTCCAACGCATTTTCCGCGCGGTTGATCACTTCCGTCACTATATCGATCGGGTCATACTGCGACTGCATGACCGCCTCGGCAATGCCCACCGTGATGGGCAGCGGCTTATCACTGTTCGGGGTGCGCAGGCCACTCAATGCCTTCCGCATCTTCTCCACCACAAAGAAGCAGTTCTTGTCGGTCGTGTCCGGCAGGATCAGCGCAATGGTCGTTAACTCGTAGCGCACGGCCACGTCATTCTGGCGGACTTGCGCGCAGATGTTCTGCCCGATCTGCTGCATCATGTTCTCCACCGCCTGCTCGCCGATTTCCTTCACCAGCGCCGACGCCTTGCCGAAGTGGAACAGCAACACTGACGCCGTGGAATTCTGCGCGACTGAGCGCTTGGCCTCTGACAGCAGCACGTCGATGTAGGAAGAGCGCTTCAGCAGCCCGGATTTCTCGTCCGTTACCGCCAGGTTCTTCATCAAGCTGCGCAGCTTGGCGTTGTTCACCGCCAGCACCATCTGGTCGGCGATGGTCTTCAGCACTACCGAATCGGTCTGGTTCCATCCGCGCGGGTGGTCACACTGCTCCAGCAGCAACAGACCCACGTGTTCGTCATTAGTGGAATCGAGCAACGGCACCGCCAGGAGCGACTGTATGCCCAGCGCCGCGATGGACTCGCGCACCGACGCCAATTCCGGCGCGGCCGCCGCATTCGGCAGCGTGACGATCCCTACCTCCACCGCGATGGCCTGCACCGCCGCCAGCAGCTTCACCAGGTGTTGCACTTCCGATTGCTTCACCCCCGGCGAGCAGTATTCCAGCGCCGCCGATGGCGGTTTGCCGGGAGAGCACAGCCCCGCCACACAGCGGCTGGCGCGATAGTGCCGTCCAACGTCATTCACCGCGGCAAAGAGCACGCCCTTCACCGTGGATTGCCGATAGATGTTGCGCGTGATCTCCGTGACCCGGGCGAAATTGTCCACCGCATTCTCATCATGCGAGAGCGAAGGCTGGGGTGCGTATTGCGGCGCGGCCGGTGGTGCCGATCCGCCGCTGCCATAACTTGGCGCTTGCCCGAAGGGCGAAAGCGGTGCCGCCACCGGCGGCGCCGCCGGCGAATCGTATTTCGGATTCATCCCCGCGTTCGAATACAGCTTATGCAGTTTCTCGTTGCGTTCTTCCTCGCGCGGGAAGAGTTTGTTCACCCGCTCCAGCCGTTCTACCGCCTTCGAACGCATCCCGTATTGCAGGAAGATCTCCGCCTGGAGCATGAAGTCTTCCAGCACGGTCGGCTCTTCTTCCATCTTCGGCCCGGCATCCTTGCCGGGCGCCCCCGCGGCTCCATCCATCTCCACGCCGACGGCGCGCAGCCGGTCCGCGATAGCGGTGAAGCGGTTCTGGTCGATCTTGCCCTTGAGCATCTCCAGCCGCTTCTTATGGCCGGATTCATACGGGTCCACTTCCACCGCGCGGTCGAGCGAATCGGCGGCCTTGAGATGGTTGCCGGCGGCGAAGTAAAGCTGGAACAGGCTCAGCAGCGTGATGCAGTAATCGTGTTCGCGGTTCGCGGAGTTGTACAGCTCCACCAGGTACTCCAGGAACTCCACGCTGGGTTTGGACTGCGCCGTGATCTCCTGCATCACCGTGATGAATTCTTTGCGCTTGCCCAGCTTGCCCATGCTCTGCTCGAGCTTGTGCGAGACGGCCAACGCCTTGTCGCCCTGGTCTTGCGCGATCAGCAGCAAGAGGAAGCTCTTCATCTCGTCGACTTGCGCGGGGTCTTTTTCGTAGAGCTCCCACACGAACGGCTCGGCTTCTGCCGCGCGCTTCAGCGCCATCAACGCGTGGGCGTACTGTTCGCGGACGGGCGCGGTGCTTCCCGCCGCGGTGGCTAGCGGTCCCAAAATCTCGATCACTTTTTCCGGTTGCTGCGCCGCATTCAGCGCTCTGGCATAGGCCAGCGCTAAGTCGCCATTCGACGCGTCCAGTCCGTAGCCGCGCTCCAGCCAGGAAAGCGCCTTCTCCGGCTCAAGTTCACCCAGCTTGAAGAATGACGCGCTGGCCGCCTTGTTGTCATTGAGCTGCTCGGCCAGTTCGCCCACCCGCTTATGATTCGCCGCGGTCGGCTCCAGCAACACCACCCGCTTCAGCGCGGCTAAGGAATC
>DATLCI010000031.1:0-5162 GCA_035526435.1 Terriglobales bacterium | reverse complement strand
AGTCGCGACCTCAAACAAGAAGACACCATCATCCGCTTTCCCAAACTCCCGAACACTGACGCCGAAGCTGTCATAGGCGGCAGTGAAGTTGCGATCCTCGCCGGCCCTTGTGCCATCGAATCCCGGGAGCAGGCCTTCGCTACCGCCGAACGCGTACAAAAGGCCGGCGCCCGCTTCTTTCGTGGCGGCGCTTACAAGCCCCGCACCTCGCCCTACAACTTCCAGGGCTTGGGTGAAGATGGGCTGAAGATCCTTGCTGAAGTCCGCGACCGCTTTGGTCTGCGCATCGCCACGGAAGCAATCGACAATGAATCTCTCGAACTCGTGGAGAAGTATGCCGACATCGTCCAGATCGGTGCGCGCAACATGCAGAATTTCTCTTTGCTGAAGCGTGCCGGGCGTTCGTCCAAGCCCGTTCTGCTTAAGCGCGGGATGTCAGCCACGCTCGAAGAATTCCTGATGGCGGCTGAGTACATCATGAGCGAGGGAAATTACAACGTGATCCTTTGCGAGCGTGGCGTGCGCACCTTCGCCGACCATACCCGCAATACGTTAGATCTCAGTATCGTGCCTGCCGTTCAGCGCCTCAGCCATCTGCCCATTCTGGTTGATCCAAGTCATGGCACCGGCAAGCGAAACAAAGTCACGCCCCTGGCGCGGGCCGCAGTCGCCGTGGGTGCAAACGGTCTCATCGTGGAAGTGCATTGCCATCCCGACAAGGCTCTCTCTGACGGAATGCAATCGCTGTATCCAGATCAATTCGATGTCCTTATGAGCGAGGTCTGGCAGATCGCTCAAGTCCTCGGCCGCAGCGTGCCTCAGTCTGCCCGCTTGCAGGAAGTCGCTGCCGTCCGCTGAGTCTTTTTCGCCCTTCGTTTAGAATGACCTCTCGAATCGACCTCTCTTGAAGATCGCACGTCACATTTTCTTCTTCGTTGTCCCACTCCTGGCGGTTGGCTGTTCGCAGCCATCGCTGGACGAGCAGAAATACGCTTACCACGAGAATCTTTACGTCACCAACGGTGGCAGCAATGACGTTACGGTGATTGATGCCCTCAATTTTCGCGTGCTAGCGACGATTCCGGTTGGGCGAAGCCCCTCCGGGATCGCTATCAATCCCAAGAAGAACGAGATTTACGTAGTCAACACCGAATCCAACAACATCAGCGTGATCGATGCGGAACATAACGCCGTGGTCCACACCATCGGCGTCCAACGCTCTCCCTATTTCATCAGCGTCTCGGCCGACGGCACCCGCGGCTACGTAGCCAACTCCGGCTCGAATAACGTCACTGTGCTGGACCTCGTTCAGCACAAAGCGATCTCATCGATTCCCGTAGGCCAATCACCCGGAATGGCGGTGGTCTCTCCCGACGGCAGCACTGTGGTTGCATCCCTGCGCGGTGAAAATGCGGTTTCCATCATTGACGCTGCCACCTTCAAGGTTCGCGCCAAGGTTCCGGTCTGCGAAGCCCCGGGCGACCTCGCCATTCTGCCCGACTCGAGCAAAGTCTTCGTCGCCTGCAGTGGCGGCTCGCAGGTGGCTGCAGTGCAGTTGAAGAAACCGGGCTGGAAGCAGGACGATGACCGCTTACTGGTGTTATTGCGCGTCGGCAAAACGCCGGTGCATCTGGCGCTAAAGCCGGATGGCGGCGAGATCTTCGTGAGCAACTTTGACGCGGGAACTTTTTCGGAGATTGCGACTTCGGCCAATGAAGTCGGCGGCAGCTACCTGATCGGCGCTAACCCCGTGCGTGGCGTGGTCGGCTTAGATAACGCCACGTTGTACATCAGCAATTTCAATTCAAATACCGTCGGCGTTTACGACATCACCATGGGACGGTTATTGGCCTCGATCCATGTTGGGAATCGTCCGGAATCCCTTGCGCTCTCGCCCAATCAGAGCTTTCTCTTTGTGGCTGACACCGCATCTGGCGACGTTGCGGTCGTCCGCACCGCGGTCCGCGCTCTTTTCACCCTCATCCCTGTCGGCAAGCAGCCTAATGCCATGGCGCTGAAAGCGTTCGCGGTTAAGAAGTAGCCCCCACGCTCTGGTTCGCAGGGTCAGCCATGCGTCGCGACCACAAAAGCATCCCGCCGAGCATGAGCAGCGCCCAGAAAGCATACCCACCCAACGTCGTGATCGCTGCGGCGATGATTCCCAGTTTGGGCAACAAAACAATGTTGGCGGCGATACTAGCCATCGCCGCCACCAGTGACGAGATCCACACCCAATGAGAGTTCTTGATGGCCAGAAAATAGGCTGAAGTGGTGTGTCCCACTAAAAAGAAGATGTGTGCCGTAGCCAGTAGCATCATCAATTGTTCGCTGTGCCAGTATTTTTCGCCCAATATCCAAAGCGCCAGCGGTTTTCCCAACAGGTAGATGATTCCGGTCCCTACTACCGCAAGGCCTGCCCCCGCGCCTAACGTAGCCATCACGACCCGCAAGACTCGTCCCCAGGAGTGGTCCGCCGCTCGTGCATACAGTCGCGGCCTTGCAAAGCTATTGATCCAGCCGTTCAGCACCGTATAGGGGATTGCCCAGAATGCATAGTTGATCACGTAAATGCCGACGTCGGAGCGTTGCAGAAAATGATCGATTAAATACCGGTCAGAGGTGGACATGATCCAACTCGCCAGATTGAAGAGGTAGAGCGACCAGCCAAAACTGCTGATGGCGCTTTGCGACAAAGTACCTTCCGTGCCAACCGATGCAGAAGCCGTCCTGCCCGACTTCAAGGCCAACCCACCGAAAACCAAGACCGCTGCCAGTGCCTGGGCCCACACAATAGAAGCCGCCCCGCTCACGGCCAGCCACAACAGGATAAGCAACAGAGGTACTTGCAAAGCATTCAACAAGGGTTGGGCCAGCGACAGTCCGCGGTAATTTCTATGAGCCTCTAACTGCGCGAAGGCCGCTGCCAATTGCGGCTGCATGAAGATGAGCACCAACACCGGTAACAGAAGTTGCAAATAGGTGGCCTGCCCCCGAAGATAAAAGATTCCCGCACCCACTACGTAGACGATTGCAATGAGTCCCGAGGTCTTTACCAGGAGCCCGCCGAGAGCGCCGGACAGGGTTCGGGTGTGGCCTTGCTTGAGATGGTCAAAGTAGAGACGGATCCGCTCAGACAAAAGTGGACCGGCAATGAATTGGTTGAGTAGCGCGCAAACACCCAAAACAAGCGTGGCAGCGCCATAGTCTGCCGTCGGGACCAGTTTTCCGATGATCTTCAGCGTGGCTAGGCCGCTGGCTACCGTAAGAAGATTCCCCGCCAGGCTCCAGGAAGCGTCGCGCCATACCCGGCGAAAGATGGATATTGGCAGCGCCAATATTCCGGTATCAGTTCCCCCGCATCCCGACTCTCCATTGAGCTGGGCCGGTTTCATCCCTCGTACCACCACTTAACTTGAGGAAAACGCTCTTTCCATTCAGGAAGGCAGGCTAAGTAATTCCCTTCGCGGAAGGATTCCAACTCGAAATGGTAGGCGTTATAGAACTCAATCCCTCTTGGCGTGACTTTTCCTAGGCAATATCCAACCGGACAAAGGAGATCAAAAACATCTTTCAGAAGATGCCGGGAATCGATCCAGCGGTGGTTGTACTCAAACTGCAAGACGCTGATCGCCTTCGCGAAGAGCATCCGCTTCGCGCCTTCCATGACCAAAAAATCATGACCCTCGGCGTCAATCTTCATTATTTCAATATGCTCGATTTCAGATTCGCGGCAATATTGATCAACAGTATTCAGAACTACGATCTCCGACCGGTGCGACCTACCTTGCCGGGCATGAAGCGAGTTGATGCCAAACCCATCGCCGACGATGAAGAGCTCGGCAGTACCCGGCTGCGCGGAGAGCGCCTGCTTCACTAAACGGACTTGAGATTGCGAAGATTTTAGATTCTGAGTCAGCAGCTCAAAGGTTGCTGATGCTGGTTCAAAGCCGTGCACGAACACTTTGTCGTTAGCATTCGCCAACAAGGCTTTGCTCCACTCACCCGCGTTGGCGCCGACGTCAAAGGCGACCAGTACCTGCTCTTTTAGGTGTCGAAGAACAATCTGCTGGACCAGGAGTTCGCCATTGCTGCCCATTTCGTTGGCAACATCGCGACGCGCCATCATGGTCATGGCTCGGGCCAAACGGACCAGATTCGGACGGCCCACGAGGGCTTCCATCGCCGGAAAAATCACCTTGCGCGACCAGCTCCCTAAAAGGCTCAAATTAGGCATCTCGTAGGAGACGGCATTATTGTGGTTATCTCGGCGCTAGCTGCGCTACTTTAGCGCTTTGCTTTGTCCGTTCGTGCGCGATCACGGACTCAATGATCTCTTCCAGTTTCCGGGTGGGTTTGAATCCAAAAAACTTTTGCGCCTTGGCGATGTCGGGTACGCGCCGCTCCATGTCTTCGAACCCAGGTCCGTAAGCTTCAGAATACGGAACATAAGTGATCTTGGAGGACGATCCCGTCATCTTGATCACTCTTCGCGCCAGGTCATTGATAGAGATCTCTTCCGGGTTGCCCAAGTTGAACACCTGCCCATGGGTCGCCGTCAGCGGGACACAAGCGATCACGCCTTCAATGACGTCGGCGACATGTCCAAAACAGCGCGACTGCTCGCCCGAACCATACACGGTGACGGGTTCCCCTGCGAGCGCCTGCTGCACGAAGTTCGGTAGCACCATGCCGTAGCGGCCCGTCTGCCGTGGGCCCGTGGTGTTGAAGAAACGAAGGATCGTGACTGGCAGCTTCTTCTCGCGAAAATAAGCCAGCGCCAGGAACTCATCAATGGCCTTGGAGCACGCGTATCCCCAGCGGCAATTGGAACTCGGGCCCATGACCAGGTCATCGTCTTCCGCGAATGGGAACTTGGTCGACTTGCCATAAACCTCTGAGGTCGAAGCCAACAGCACGCGCTTCAGCTTCTTCGCCGCTAGTTCTAACACCAGCTCTGTGCCGCGAACGTTGATCTCAATCGTCTCGACCGGATGGTCGACGATCCTTCTCACCCCGACGGCCGCCGCCAGATGGATGACCACGTCGCAGTGGTCCACTAATTCCGCTGTAAGTCCCCGATTGAAGATGGTATCGAAGAAATACCGGAAGCCATTTCTCTCTTTGAGGTGCGCAACATTGTCAATGCTGCCTGTGGAAAGATC
>DATLCI010000016.1:0-18952 GCA_035526435.1 Terriglobales bacterium | reverse complement strand
CCGGCGCGTGGTCGTGACCGGCCTGGGCCTGATGTGCGGCGTCGGGAACAACGTTCCGGACACCTGGGCAGCGCTGCTGGCGGGCAAGAGCGGCGTGGCCCCCATCACTCATTTCGACACCACCGGCTTTGCCTGCACCATCGCGGCGGAAGTGAAGAACTTCGACCCGCTGCAGTTCATCGAGAAAAAAGAAATAAAGAAGATGGGCCGCTTCATCCATCTGGCGCTCGCCGCTACCGATGAAGCGATGAAGATGTGCGGCCTGCAGGTCACTGACGACATCGCCACGCGCGTCGGCGTGCATATTGGCAGCGGTATTGGCGGGTTTGACGTGATCGAGCGCGAACACACCAACCTGATGCAGGGCGGTCCACGCAAGATCTCTCCCTTTTTTATTCCCGCCTCCATCGTAAACCTGGCCGCCGGCCACGTCAGCATCCGCTACAACGCCAAAGGGCCCAACGAAGCGACTTGCACGGCGTGCACCACGAGCGCACATGCGATTGGCGATGCTTATAAGATCATTGAACGCGATGATGCGGATGTAATGATCGCAGGCGGCACCGAAGCTGCCATTACGCCAATGGGCGTGGGCGGATTTGCGGCGATGCGGGCGCTATCGACGCGAAATGATGATCCCAAGACTGCGAGCCGCCCGTGGGACAAGGACCGCGATGGTTTCGTGATCGGCGAAGGCGCCGGCATCCTGATCTTGGAAGAGCTGGAACACGCGAAGAAACGCGGCGCGAAAATCTATGCCGAGATCGTTGGCTATGGCATGAGCGCGGATGCGTATCACATCACGCAGCCAGCCGAAGAAGGCGAAGGCGGCTATAGGGTGATGATGAATGCCATGAAGGACGCCGGGGTGAAGCCGGAACAGATCGGCTACGTGAATGCCCACGGCACTTCAACCCCGCTGGGCGATGTGCTGGAGACGAAGGCGATCAAACGGGCCTTTGGCGAACATGCGACCAGCAAAAAGCTGCATGTAAGCTCCACCAAGTCGATGACCGGACATTTATTGGGCGGCGCCGGCGGCCTCGAAGCGGGCATCACCATTATGGCGCTGTGCGACCAGGTGCTGCCGCCGACAGCGAACATCCTGGAACAGGATCCGGAATGCAACTTGGATTACGTGCCAAATACCGCGCGAAAAGTTGAAGGACTCGAGTATGCACTGTCTAACAGCTTCGGCTTTGGCGGGACCAATGGTTCGCTGATCTTTAAACGGTGGCGGGAGTAAGGCAGTAGCCAATCTGCAGTCTTCATCCTTTACCCGAAAGAGGTGCGGCGTGGCGGAATGCCGCAGCAATAAAAAAGCAGCCCGAAGGCTGCTGACGATCCAGGTGAAACGATCTGCTAGATAAGTTCGGAGGAGCGGAGCTTTTTTACCAACTTCAACTGGATCTTTTCCTGATCCTTCTGCAATTTATCCTGTTGCTGCTTCAAACTTTTGTCCAGTCTTTCACGCACCGCCGTCATTTTTTCCTCCAGCCGCTGGTATTGTTCGGCTTTCGTCTTCTGAACCCGGACCCGGCGGTCTACCCCACGATCGACATCCAGTTGGCGCAGCCACTTCATAGTCTTTTCCAGTTGCTCAAAGTCGGAGGCCCGGGGCAGATATTCAAAGTCATCGCCGGCATCGAACTCAAAGAACTTGCCTTCCTGCGATGACTTCACTTCCGGCAAAGTCACCGTCAGGGTCTGTTCGCGTTTGTCGCGGACGATGCCGAAGGAGACTTTGCCACCTTTTTTACGCATGACCCGGTTCCAGTCATTGCGGTCGTCAATCTCTTCGTTGTCGACTTTTACGATCACGTCACCGGCCTTGAGACCCGCGGTTTCAGCGGCGCTGCCTTTCTCGACCGAGCGGACCAGCACTCCCTGTCCGGATTTGACGCCGAAGAACTCGCCCAACTGCGGGGTCAGATTATCGACCATCATGCCGGTGCTGCGGGAATATGAACGCACCATCACCTCGAACTGAGGGATCTGGATGTCCGGCATCGCGGGAATCACGATCTCAGGGTTTTCCATCTTGAAGACGCGAGGGATGGAACCACGCATAGTGTTCTCGCGCGCAGCCAGGGTGGCTTCCACCTGCATGGGTTGACCATCACGGCTGATGCCTAGAGTGATCTTGCGGCCGGCGGGAGTCTCGCGCAGCATGCGGCGCAATTGCTCTTCGCCTTCGATGCGAGTGCCGTTGAGCTCGAGGATGACGTCGTGTTCTTTCAAACCGGCTTTGCCGGCAGGCGCGTCGCGATCCACCATGGTGATTTCAACGCCGCGCTCTTCTTTCAACTTAAGCGAGGCTACCCGGTCCGCGGTGACTTCACTGATGTCCACGCCGAGATAAGAGCCCTTGCTGCTGTAAGCCATGGCAAAAGCGCGGGCAGAAGGCGCAGCACTGGGGCGAGGCGCGACTTTCGGACGCGCCGGCGGGGCGGGCGTCTGTTCACCGGTTTGCGTGTCTGCGAATGAGGTCGCGGACAATGCCAGCAGTGCCATTGTCGCCATAGTGAATCGTTTCATTGTCCTTCTCCTGTTACTTCTTCGCCTTGCGGAAATAAATATTGCCGTTGGATGTATGAACCTTCATGATGGGCCCGCCGCCGTTGAGGCTGCCTTCCCCAAAAACCTGGCGCGGACCGTAGGTGCCGCCTTCACTCACGATCTTGAGCCCGGGGAAGTCGCTGTAGATCTTGTGCCCATTCGCGACTTCAATGGCAGCCCGGATCGTGACTGCTATATCAGACGGAAGGTAAACGATAATGTCACCCGCGGTGGTGGCGAGATGCGACTCCGTGATGCGCGAAGCGATGAACTCCGCCTCAATGCCGCCGTTCGCAGTCTCCGCCTGCACGCCGCTGGTGAGCCGCGCGAGCTTGATACCGCCACCCGCGGTATTGGCTTGAACGGCGCCTTTGGCGGAGTTCAGGCGAATACCGCCACCCGCGGTCTCGAGCTTGGCCCAACCATTGACGTCGCCAATGTCAATGGTCCCACCGGCAGTGGTCGCCCAGAGGTCGCCACATTCTTTGACGTTGATGCTGCCACCGGCGGTCTCGACCTTCACGCTCTGGCCTCCGCGCAGGACTTGCACACTGCCGCCGGAGGTCACCGCGCTGATCTTGCCACCGACATTTCCGATATTAATGCTGCCGCCGGCGGTGTTGAGATTGACTTCACCCATCACCTTGCCAACATCGATGCTGCCGCCGAGCGTGTTGGCCCCAAGGTATTCGCCGATGTCGTCGGAGGAGATGCTGCCTCCTGCGGTCTGGGCATAGACTTTGCCGCGGACCGAATAGACGCCGACTGAACCGCCAAGCGTTTCCAGTTTCACGATGTCGGTTTCCCTTGGCACGGTGAGAACGTATTCAACATTCATGCGGCTCCGCCGTGGACGGGCTCCCACCCACTCGCCGGAGACTACCGCCCATTCGCCTTTGCGTCCCCCACCCACAGTGAACGCCGCCCACTCCCGCTTGGCCTCCTCTTCCGTGGAACGGTGCACTACTTTCTTAACTTTGTAAGTCACGGTGTTGCCACCGGCCTGTCCCCGGACTTCAACCGAGCCTAAAGCGGAATAGAGCTTTAGCAGGCGCCCGGAAGGAATGGTGCCCGTGGTTTCCTGCACCCAGTTGGCGCCGTCGCGGTAGGTGCGAACGTCTTTTTCCTGGGCTGCCAGGGTGCTGATCCCAGCCAAGATTGCCAGCACGGCGGTCAGCACGAGTTGGATCTGTTTCTTCAAATGCTTGCTTCCTTGTCTTTTCTATGTTCTTTCACTCGGCAACCAGTTAATCGATCTCGGGCAGTGAAGCCAGTACCCGGCGGGACTCAGTCCGGATATAGGGATTGCTGTCTTGTTCAGCCAGCGCGCGCAACGTTGCCCGCACACTGCTATCGGCGGTCGCGGGACGCAGCGCGCGGATGGCCTCACTGCGAATACCGGAATTGGAGTCGCGCAACAACGCTTCGAGTACGGCGTCACGAACGCGGACATCATCCTTCACGAAATCTTTAAGTCCGGCCAAAGCCTTCAGGCGCACGCCGGGGTTCTTGTCATAGCGCAGCGCGAAGATAAGCGCTTCACGGATATGGTCATCCTGCGGCCGCTGCGTGAGCATGTCGATGGAATCGAGCCGCACGCCGGAGTTGTAATTGCTGCGCGCCGCGTACAGCAAAAGCTGCTGGATGCGGGGATCGTCGAGTGAACCCTGGGCTTCAGCCGGGATCACTTGGTCATACTTGATCTGAACGTTGTTCGAACCGGGAGTCTGGGTAATGCCGCGGATGGACGAGATCTGGGCCTGGTCCGATTGAACTTCCGGAGCGCCTGAACCCGCGGGACGGGGGTTCTTTACAAACGAAGTCAGGGCGCCGCCGGCAAAGCCGACCATCACCAGCACAACCGCTAACGCAGGCTGGAAGCGGACTTGGCGCATCCATCCGGCCAGGTCGAGCGTCCAGCGGGAGAGGCCGCGCGCCTGCTCAGTACCCTCCAAGGCTTCCTGCAGACGCATGCGGGAGGCCGTCAACAAATTCGGCGACACCTCAGGCAGCGGTTCATAAAGATCGGCCTTGAGCTGCTGCATGGCCGCTACTTCGGCCTTGCACGAAGCACACTTATTCATGTGCATCTCGAGCTCATGGCGCGCGTCGTCGGCCAACTCGTCGTAGACGTAGAGCGCGCTATTGGTCTTAACCCATTCGCAGTTCATAAGATCTATCCTTCCAACCTCACCGCATCGGCGACAATGCGCCGCGTAATTTCTGGGTGGCACGGAAGAGCGTGTTCTTGGCGGTCTCTTCCGTGGTGTTCAACATCTCACCAATGGTCCGGAGCTTCAATCCCTGGTAGTGCTTCAACTCAAATACCATCCGCTCGCGCGGCGTAAGCTTGGTTAGCGCCTTGGCAATCTTGCCGCCAAGTTCCCGGCGCATCAGATCGCGTTCCGGGTTCGCTCCGGACCGGACGTCAGCCACGTTGTCCAGCAAGCTGTACTCTTCGCCTTCGGAATCGGTATTGATCGCCGAATCCTCTTTGCGGGTCTGCCGGCGCCGCAGATGGTCAAGGCAGAGATTCGTGACGATCCGGTAGATCCAGGTATAAAACGAACACTCAAAGCGAAAATTCCCGACATGCCGGTAGGCCTTCAGGAAGGCCTCTTGGTAAATGTCTTGGGCGTCAGCCTCGCTGCCGGTGAGGTGCAAAGCTAGCCGCAATACGGCCTGGTCGTACTGGCGCACCAGAGCCTCAAAGGCCGCGCGGTCTCCCGCTTGGGCCTGACGGATAAGGTCGGTATCGTCTACGCGGCTCAGTGGTGTAGTGATCATTCCCGGCCTGTTCTGGGTAGGCTGGTTATAACTTGTTTTACCGCTTGGGTTTACACCCGGGGCCGGTGCGCCAAATGCGTTTATTCTCGCTGCAGCTACACCTGACTTCACTGGTCGTGTCCTCTGCTTCACTTCCAGTCAGATAGACGCTTTCCAAGTGGTTTCGTAAGCAGGCATTATAGCGATTGGCATGCGGATTGCCTTGCCTCACGCTCCGCCCTAGCCGGGCCGGATCATGAGTGCGGTGGGATGTATGGATGGATATCCCGGAGCGAAGCTTGCGGCATCGAACAGCTGGAGGCCAGACCCCATGCCAGATTTCGACAAAGCCCCAGAGGTCTCCTCCAGACCCGTCCTAGCACTGTTTCGTGATATTCAAACCGCCCGCACCGCGATAGAGACCATGCTGCAAGGAGGCTTTCTCGGAGAACAACTGGCCCTGGTCGTGGCCGACGACTCTGTCCTCTCCCCGGCGAACGACCTGAAAACTTATCGGGCGACCGGCTTTATGGATTCCGGGAGCGAACTTGGCCAAGACAGGCGAGCCGACGGCGATGCCAATAGAGCTCTGGAAGCTTATGAACGGGACCTGCGCAAGCTGCGCGATCATGCCGCGGTGGTCAGCGTCCAAGTTGCGGCCGGCCAGGAAGCGAATGCCCGGGAGATGCTGACTTCACTCGGCGGGCGGCTGCTGCGGACCGACGGCACGCTAGAGACGGAAGCGGCGTGAAATGGAAAGGCCGACCTTGCGGACGGCCTTGGTTTAATCGCAAAAACTACTCTGCACCCTGCTCTTTGTTCACGGTCACCTTGAAGTGAGCGGTGACCTCGCGGTGCAGCTTGATGGGAATGGTGTACTCACCCAGGCTCTTCAAGGGCTCGGCCAACTGGATCTTGCGGCGGTCGACTTCGAAACCTTTGGCGGCAAGCGCATCAGCGATATCGGCTGAAGTGACGGAACCGAACAGATGGTCCTTCTCGCCGACCTTGCGGGTGAATTCCACGCCGACAGCGTCGAACTGCTTGGCCAGTTCTTCGGCCTGCGTTTTTTCCGTCGCAGACTTTCGAACGGCCGAGGCCTTCATCTGCTCAATGACGGTCTTATTGGCTTTGGTGGCTTCAATGGCGAGACGGCGCGGCAGCAGGAAATTGCGTCCGTACCCTTCCGCCACTTTCACCACGTCACCGCGGCTGCCCAATTTTTCTACGTCTTCCTTCAGGATGACTTCCATGGTCATGCTCCTAATCTCAAAATGTGCACGCCTTGCGGCAATGCTGCGTGGCGACTAGCCGCGAGCCGCGAACGGCAGTAAGGCGATGTTACGAGCCTGCTTGATGGCCGCCGACACGCGCCGTTGATGCGGAGTGCAGACGCCGGTCAAACGGCGGGGAACGATCTTGCCCTTCTCCGCGACGAACTGCGAGAGCAGGCGAACGTCCTTATAGTTGATGGCGTCGATCTTCTCGACGCAGAACTTGCAAACCTTCTTGCGCCGGAAGAACTTTCGTCCGCCGGGACCACCGCCTTCGCGGCCAGCTCCGCCGGGACGAGCTCCACCCGGACGCGGTCCGCTGCTGCCTTCGCGGCGTGCGCCATAAGCCGGGCGCTGATAGGCACCCGTGCTGCCCGTGTGCGGGGTCGACGTGGATGCGGGCGTGGATGTAGGCGCCGCGTTCGTCGTTTCACCAGTCTTAACTTCGTCAGCCATGATTTTCCTCGTTTCTCTGTACTGATCTCAAGCGAACGCTATGCGCGCCCGGAAAAATGTTTATGCGCCTGCCGGAGTCTCCGGAGCGGTCTCAGCCGGGGTGGCCTGGGCTTGCGCCTGGGCCTGCATCTGCGCCTGCGCGGCGGCAGCCGCTTCCACGGTGCTGCGCTTTACCTTGCCCGCGCGAAGCTTGGCCAGCTTGTCCACGCGCTTCTGCGATTCGTCCACGCGGACGGTAATGAATTTGATCACCGGCTCACTGACGCGCAGGCGGCGCTCGACTTCATGGATCGCCTTGCCGTCGGTCACGAGAGTCATCAACACGTACATGCCGTCATTAAATCCGCGAACGAGATAGGCCAAGCGGCGCTTGCCCATCTTTTCCGTGTTCTTCACTTCGGCGCCCGCAGCCTTCGCGTTGGACTCGAGGGTTGCGACTAATTTGTCTACATCTTCATCCGCCATATCGGGCCGGATGATGAACATCACTTCATAGATACGCTGCATGCTTTTTCTCCAAACTTCCTAAACTTTTTCGCCGTCAACCCGGCGATTCACTTGATTCATCGCCGCCGCAACGCCGTCTTCCAAGATCGCCTTTACGGCCGCTTCCGCCCGGTCGATCACTTCGCCTACGACCGGAAGATCCTTTTTCTTCCACGGGGCCAACACATACTTGGCGCCGTCATTCACCGGATGCTCCGGCGCGATGCCGATCCGCACCCGCAGGAACTCGTCCGTTCCCAGGCTGCTTATTATCGACTGCACTCCGTTATGCCCCGCGGAGCTGCCCCGCTCCCTGATGCGGATGGTACCGAGCGGAAAATCGAGCTCGTCGTACACCACAATGAGGTCTTTGCTTAACTCAAATCCCTCGGCATACTTTTCTACCAGCGCCCGAACGGAAACGCCGCTCAGGTTCATGAAGGTCTCAGGCTTCACCAGCAGGACGTCTTGTCCGCCGAAGTTCGCCCGGGCCGTGAGCGCCCGACAATGGCGGTTGACCACTTCCACCTTGCAATCGGCCGCGATCTGGTCGATGACCAGGAACCCCATGTTATGCGGCGTTAACTCGTACTCCGCCCCCGGATTGCCCAGTCCAACGATCAGCTTCACGCTTACTTCTTGCCGGCCTCGGCCGCAGGCACATCTTCATCCTGCTTGCCCTTCTTGATGACTTCCGGCTCCGCCGGCGCTGCCGCTGCATCGACTGCGGCTGCATCCGGCGTGGCCACTACCTCTTCCTTCACGGTAGTGATGTGCGCCACTGCCTGTTCTTCATCGGTAAGGAACTTGATACTGCCGCTATGCGGCAGGTCTGACACGCGGATGACCTGGCCGAAGACAAGTTCGCTGATATCCACGTCAATGTGGCTTGGAATGTCAGCCGGGAGGCACTCGATCTCGACTTCGCGGAGCACCTGGTCGAGAATTCCGCCTTGCTGTTTCACGCCGGCAGCCTCGCCCACGAGCGAGATGGGCACGCTGACCTTGATCGTCTTGGCCATATCGATGCGCTTGAGGTCGATGTGGAGCAAGTTGCTCTTGATGGGGTCGTATTGCCAGTCCACGATCATGACCTTTTCTTTGCCGCCCTTTTCGATCTGCAGGTCGAAGATGGTGTTGTGACCGGAATCGGAGTGGAGGATCTTGGTGATCTGCTTGGGATCCACGGTGACGGCGACGGCATCTTTCTTGGCGCCGTAAACCACGGCGGGGATCTTGCCGGTCACGCGCACGCGACGCGCTTCATTCTTGCCGCGCGATTCCGCGACCCGCTGCTGCGCTTCTACAATCTCATTGGTGATCATTGGTCCAGTTTTCCTTTACGAACAATTCTTGGATCTAAAATCCTTTACAGGAACAGCGTGCTGACCGAGGTTTCTTCGTGGATCGACTGGATGGCCCTGGCCACCAGCCCCGCGATCGACAGTACTTTGATCTTCGGTTCCCTCAATGTCTCCGGCTTGGCCGGGATGGTATTGGTGAGCACCACCTGCTCCAGCACCGACTTCGAGATACGCTCGATGGCCGGCCCGCTTAAAACCGCATGCGATGCGCAGGCAAAGACTTTTTCCGCACCCGCATTCCGCAAAGCTTCCGCGGTCTTTACCAGCGTGCCTGCCGTATCGATGATGTCATCGATGATCAAGCAGTTTCGCCCTTCCACATCGCCGATGACGTGCATGACTTCGGCTACGTTCAAATCCGTGCGGCGTTTATCCACGATGGCCAGTGCCGCATCCATCTTCTTGGCTACAAACCGGGCGCGTTCCACGCCGCCTGCATCCGGCGATACGACCGTCAGATTCGGCAGTGCCATCTTGCGGAAGTAATCCACCAGCACCGGTGACGCGAACAGATGGTCTACCGGGATGTTGAAGTACCCCTGGATCTGCGGCGCATGCAGATCCACCACTAAAGCCCTATGCGCACCCGCCGTGGTCAACAGATCGGCAACTAACTTGGCGCTGATGGGCACGCGCGGCTTGTCCTTGCGATCCTGCCGGGCGTAACCGAAATACGGCACGACGGTGGTGATACGTCTTGCCGATGCGCGTTTCAGCGCATCGATCATCAGCAGCAATTCCATCAAGTGCTGATCCACCGGATCACAGGTGGGCTGCACCACAAAAACATCCGCGCCGCGCACATTCTCCAATATCTGGAGATAAACTTCGCCATCAGAGAAGCGCTGTAAATGCGCTTGTCCGCGGTGCACCCCTAGGAACTGGCAGATCTCGTCAGTCAACGGCTCGTTGGCCGTGCCGCAAAAGATCTTCAACTTGTCGTCCTGCCGGCCCCGCTGCGGCTTATGCGGCTTGGCTTGCGCCTCTGGTCCGCCTTTAGGGTCACGTTCCTCAGGTTTCTGCACTTTATCGGTCGCCGTCGTCGCCATGGTGATCTCCCTGCCGAGCCTTTTTTTGAACAGCGTGGGTGAAAACATTTGGTAATCGGGTGATTGAGTAATCTGGTAATTGAAGACTCCTCACCATTTTCTCGCTCTCCGACTCCATCTTCAAAAGCGACTGCACCTACTCGTCCCTTGCTTCACTCAATCAACTTTGGCTGGGCGACTAGGATTCGAACCTAGACAAAGTGCGTCAAAGGCACTTGACCTACCATTAGTCGATCGCCCAAAACCCTGGATCAACTCAACATTTGCTGCCAATACTTCGTTCGGGGCAAAGTCGTGGTCGCTACCGCCGGGATGCCTTTGGACGCCAACTCGGCGACAGCCTGCGCGGCCCCCGCCTTATCGGCGAAGAGCCCATACACCGTGGAACCGGAACCCGACAGCGACGCATACTTCGCGCCGGCATGCTCAAGCACACGCTTCACGTCACGTAATTCTGGGAAT
This sequence comes from Terriglobales bacterium, assembly GCA_035526435.1. Taxonomy (GTDB): domain Bacteria; phylum Acidobacteriota; class Terriglobia; order Terriglobales; family Acidobacteriaceae; genus DATLCI01. Next base: position 8,536 of record DATLCI010000016.1, on the reverse strand, counting down.
TGAGGAAAGACAACGCGTTCGAAGTCATTTTCAATCCCGGTACGGACAAGGTCGAGAAGCAGTGGCTCGGCCCGGTTTCCACCCCTGGTGGAAACACCGGATACTGGGGAACAACAATACCTGTCCAGCCACTCGTACACACGCTGACTGAACTTGTTTAGTGTATCGGATTGACTGGATTTTGTCATCTGCGAGCCATTCGAACCGGCTGCAAACAGGCCATCCCAAGCGGCAAAGGCCTTGGGCGTGGATACGCCCACATCCGGTGTGGCGAGCACGACGTCCAACTCCGGCAGGTCAGGCATGGGGTAGACGCTTTCACCACGGCCGAGTCCGAGAATGGCGCCGCCCAAGAGGAATAGCGGCACATCGGAGCCGACTTCCGCACAGATGCGCAGGCGTTCGTCGGATCCCACGCGCTTTTTGACTTCACGTTCCATGGCGATCAGCGTGGCGACGGCATTGGCGCTGGCCGCGCCCAGCCCGCCTTGGATCGGCAGCTTTTTGTCAATGGTGATGACCACACGTCCGCGGAGTTTCAACGCCTTCATCACGCGCTCCGCCATCTTGGAGCAGGTGTTGGACTCATCTTCCGGGACCCGCTTATCTTTGCAGCGGATCTCAACACCACTCATATTGCGCTTGAATTCGACCTTGATGGTGTCATGCAGAGCGATCGTCTGATAGACGGTGCGAAGCTCGTGGAATCCGTCACTTCGCATGTCGGGGGGTCCGATGTAGAGCCCGATATTGATCTTGGCGAAGGATTTTACCGAGGAAGGCATGGAAAGTGGATTCTACCGGAAAACAAAACCGGCCCCCATTTTGGGAGCCGGTTCCGAGGAATTTGGGACCTTACAGGCGTTCGTGGAATTCGCAGGCTGAGCAGGAGATGAAGATGCCGCCGCCGACCTTACGCTCGCGGTCTTTTGTCCGCTTGACGATGCGGGTAGCTTTGCCGCATTTGGGGCAATCGGTGCTCTTGGTGGTGTCCATCATCTTCTTGCGGTCTGCAGTTTTGGCGATCTTAGCCATGACTTGAAAGTTCTCCGATACGGTGGACGCGCGCCCACCTAAAAGGGCGCAACATCACAAAAATTTGCGGTGATTAGGGCAGTTTCAGCAGGTATGGACCAGAAGGAAACGCAACGCCTTGCCGCGTATTCATTCTACCTCAGGCGCCTGCGACCTGTCTTTTCCCGCTATTTCTTCGCATCCTTTTCTTCTTCCGGCTGCAGGCCTTTGGGCGCCCAGGTGTCGACTATTACCTTGGCCAGCTTGGCGATGGTGATGTAGGCCTCATTGTCCGGATTCCAACGTTGGTCCTTGTTCTCATAGGCATAAGCCGAGATGAGAATCTTTCCATTCTTGGTGTAAACCAGCGCCACATCGGCACGAAGGGCATCGAGTGCGCCGGTTTTGTTGGCGATGGCGGATGGGACTTCAGAGGTATCGCTGGTCTCGATGTAACGCGGGATAGCTTCGCGATATTGCTGCTTCTTCAGGATGTCGAGCATCTTCTTGCAGAGTTCAGGGTCGCCGAGATCGCAGCGGTCGATGCTTTCCATCATCTCCCCGATCTCGCGCGGGGTAGTCTTGCCTAAACCATAAGTCTTCTGGTCTGAAGGCATGGGACCTTCCGCCGGCTTGAACACTTTTTTGTAGAAATAAGTGTTCTTCAGGCCCATAGACGCGATGCGCTCATTGATGTTCTTCAATCCAAACTGGTCGATGGCGAGATTGGTGCCGGTGTTGTCGCTATAGATGACCATAAAGGTGAGGACGTCTTCGAGAGTAAGGTCGATGGGCGCGCGCAGAAACGGGAACGTGCCGGAGCCGCCGACCTGGTCTTCCTTGCGGAGAGTGACTTTGTCCGCCAAGTTCTTTTTGCCGGCCTTGATCTGGTAGAAGCCTTCGATCAACGCAGCCAGCTTGATGGTGGAGGCAGTCTTTACCACCTCGTCGGGATTCACACCGACGGTGGCGCCCGTCTTCAAATTTTTAGCAAAGAAGGCGACTTTGCCGTGATGCTGGGAGGCGATGTCTTCCACGAGCTTCTGCAGCTTGGTGTCGGGCTTTCCGTCTCTGGAAACGTCGGCTTTTTTCGCGGATGTTTCCTGTGCACAAAGGGCCACGCTTGCCGCCAGCAACATTGTCAAAACTTTCTTCGTCATAGTCCCTCTTTACTTGTAGATCAAATATTTGCTGCGGATCTTCATGAATTCTTCGAGGCCGTCGCGCCATTCGTCGGCGACGCGTCGGGGGTCCTGCCCCGCCACCAGAGAGGCGAATGCCTCCTTGTTGCCGAGTAGCCGGATAAGACGTTCCGATTTGAAGTCGTTGGGATACATCTTCAGCAAGGCGGCGGCGAGTTCCACCCCCAGCAACGGCGCATCCAAAGCTTGCCGGTCGGTCACGACCATGTTCACGCCCTGGCAAAGTTGCTTTTCATATTTCACACTGGTGGGCGTGAAGCTGGTGGGAACAAAGCGGACGCCGGGGATCATACGACCGTTCAGATAATCCGCGAACTCGCGGGCCTTGATCCAGGGCGCTCCCAATAATTCGAATGGAGTATCGGTACCGCGCCCCACGGAGACGTTCGTGCCCTCCACGATGGCAACGCCGGTGTACAGGGTCGCTTGATTGAGGTCACGCATATTCGGTGAGGGATTCACCCACATCTGGTTGGTGGAATCGAACCAATCGCCGCGCAGCCAACCCTGCATCTGGACGACGGTAAGCTTGGCCCCGATCTTGCGTTCGGCGTTGAGCATCTGCGCCAGCTCGCCGCTGGTCATGCCGTGGCGGGCCGGAACGCTGTGAAAGTTCACATAACTGTCGTCGATGTCGGAGACCGGCCCTTGCACCATGGTGCCAGTGATGGGGTTCGGCCGGTCCAGCACGAAGATCTCGATGCCCGCCTTGGCGCAACCTTCCAGGAAATAACGCATGGCGGTGGTGTAGGTGTAGAAGCGCGCGCCTACGTCCTGAATGTCGACAACGACGGCATCGAGCTCCTTCAACACGTTTTCCGGGGGACGCCGCGATGCATCCGTAGCTCCATACACGCTATACACCGGGGTGTTGGTGGCGACATCAACCGTATTGCCGATATTAGTGGTGTCTTCCGCGCCGACGGCGCCATGCTCCGGGGCAAACAATGCCGAAAGCTTGATGCCTTCGGCCTTGGCCAGCAGATCGATGGTGCGCTTTCCGTCCACGGCGAGGCCGGTGTGATTGGTTAGGAGACCAACGCGAGTAAGGGTGCGGGTCCCGCGAATCTGGCTGAATTCAGTTGCCACCAGCACGTCAATGCCATTCAGCACTTTCGCATTTCTACTCACCGCCCGGCGCATGGCTCCGGCTTCGTTGTATCCCGTCAACGCCAACAGCTTCGCCTCGTCGCTTTTTTTCAGTTCAAGCTTCAGCGCAGCAGCCACCGCATTCGCTACGCGACCGCGCAAAGCGATCTTGGGAGTGCCGGTCACATCGCCGCGCGGATGAACCGAGTTCGTTAGCAGGATGATGTAAGTCTTGGTGTAAGGGTCGATCCATAATGAGGTGCCGGTGAAGCCAGTGTGTCCGAAGGAACCAACGGGCAGCAGTTCCCCGCGATTGCTAGAGAAAGGTGTGTCGATGTCCCAGCCTAACCCGCGCGCGCTGGATGAGGTCACCGGCTGCTGCGGGGTAGACATCTTCTCAATGGTCAGCGGCGAGAGGATTTTTTTCTTGCTCAACAGGGCTTGCGCATACTTGGCCAGGTCACCAGCCGTGGAGAAGAGGCCAGCATGTCCAGCGACGCCGCCCATGCGCCGCGCGGTAGGGTCGTGCACCACGCCGCGCAGCATCACGCCGTTGTCATATTCGGTGGGCGCAATCTCTTTGGTCCAGGTTGCGGGCGGGAGGAAACGCGTGCGGTGCATGCCGAGGGGCACGAATACATTCTTCGCGGCATATTCTTCCAGCGGCATGCCGGAAAGTTTTTCCACGAGAAATCCCAGCATCTCGTAATTGATGTCGCTATAGACGAACTGGGAATTCGCGGGCATCGTCGGCTTCTCGGTGTCAGCCACAATCTTGAACAACGTCTCTTTGCCGCTCCACGGTTGCTTCAAGTCCACATCCGGACGCAGCCCGGAAAAATGGGTCATCAATTGCCGGATGGTGATGTCCTGCTTGCCATTATGGCCAAATTCCGGAATGAATCGCGAAATGGGGTCATTCAGGCGGAAGCGTCCTTCCTCGAAAAGCTTCAGGACGCTCGGGGTGGTGGCCACTACCTTCGTCAGCGACGCTACGTCAAAGATGGTGTTCACCGTCATGCGCTCGGAGGTCGGCTCCAAGGAGCGATATCCGTATGCTTTCTTGTAGACGACCTCCCCATTGTGACCGATCAGCAAGACCGCGCCGGGGATCTGCTTGGAGGTGATGGCTTCCTCTAGCAGTGCATCCACTGCGGTGAAGCGGTTCATGACCTTGGTCGCTGGCTTTTTGGCCCTAGTGGGGGATTTGGCCGCGGTCTGGGCATGGACGCACACTGTCAGAACGCAGAGGAGTATTAGGAGGCAGGCTCGTTTCATGGCACCAATCTGACGGCAGAGGATATGGACGCAAGCAGCTTAAATCACGCGGCTGGAATAAAAAAGCGGGGGCCCGAAGGCCCCCGTTAGCACGACGTTACCGCAGGTTAGAAGATCAACTTGACCGCCAACTGGATGTTGCGGTTTCCCGCGCGATTCGCCAGGATCGCGCCATCCGGGTGGGTGGCATCGACACCGGTGAAGTTATCCGCTGAACCGGTCTGCACGAACAGGTTGGAGTGATTGAGCGCGTTGAAGAGTTCGCCGCGGAACTGGACGCCGAAGCTCTCGGTGACTTTGAAGGTCTTGTAGATGCCGAGGTCGATGTTCCAGGTTCCCGGAGTGACGAACGCATTCCTACGCGTCATGTTGTCCGGCCACGGGCAAGGGGCCGTACGTCCCGCACCCGGCGTATTGCACAGGCCGAAGTCTGAGACGGGCCAACCGAAGAACGGAGCCAGAAGCGAGCTTCCGAACTGGGTGGCTGGAGGCAGCTTGATGTACGTCTGCAGGTTGTCGCCGACATGCACATCCTCGCTCGTGAACGTACCGTTCGGAACGATGCGCGCGCAGGTCTGGTTGCCATTGTTGCAATCGAAAATGGTGAAGTGGTTACCGGTCTGTGCGGTGAAGACCGGAGCGAACGTCCAGCCACCAAAACCATGCTTCAGGAACAGATTGTTCGAGTTCTTGAAGTACGGCATCTCCCACACCGCGCTCATCACGAAGCGATGGCGGATGTCGAAGTCTGCATTGCCTCGGTCAAGCGCCGGATTGAACGGATCGAGCAATCCGAGGTTGTAGTTGTTGCCGGCATCGCTGAACGTGGAACTCAGATTGTCAATCGTATGCGCCCAAGTGTAGTTCCCCTGGATCTGCAGTCCCTGGTTCCACAGGTTGTTGCTGCGGAAGCCAACGTTCAACGCATGATAATCCGACATACCGTTGTTGCGCCGAGTGTTCAGGTTGGTGTATTGCCGATTGAGGCGTCCGGTAGCGAGGGCGGTGGTGGTAGGAACGTCTCCACCATAGATCACGCCGGAGCCCGGCTTGTTCGGGTTCTCGATCGAGTACAGATCCACACCTTTGGAGCCGGAGTAGCTGACCGAGACCAGGGAGTTGGCGCCGACCTGACGCTCGACCGCACCGTTCCACATGTGCATATAGGCCGTCTTGATGGCCTCATCGACGTGACGGACTTGGAAGCCCGACAGCGTTTTGGTCACACCCGCCACGCCACCCAGTGGGCCCTGATTGTCAGTGTAAATCGGCAGGACACCGCCTACGTCCCCCGGCGAAATGGCCAAGGTGGCGTACCAGGGCGGGTTGAAGAGAACGTTGAAAGTGACGTTGCCAAAGTTGCGTTCGTAGGCGATGCCATAACCGCCGCGGAGTGAGGTCTTGCCGTCTCCGAAGATGTCCCAGGCAAAGCCGACGCGCGGCGCAAAATTGTTGTAGTCGCTGGCCCAGAGACCGCCATGATTATTGGCCAGATCTGCGCCACCGGCGCGAATCTGGTCATAGAAATTCGATCCAGACCCGTAAAAGAAGTTCGCGTCGAGCTTCGAGTCCGCATTGCCCTGAACACCGAAGATCTCATAACGAACACCGAGGTTGACCGTGAAGCGTGGCCGCAGCCGCCACGAATCCTGGACATATAAGGCGTAGTCGGTGAAGCGGTTGTTACGAGTGAAGCTTGGCGGTTGCAACGGCGTAACCACCTGGCAAGCCGGGTTGACGATGAGAACCTGGTTCGCGTCGCGATTGCAAGGGAACTTACCCAGAGGATCGACCGCGCCCTGGAAGCGGGCGAGACGACCGTTAAGAAAGTTCTCGTACCCGATTGCCCGGCTGCTGGTCGAAAGCTCCTGCACGGAGTTCAGGAAGGCGCCGAAGGTGCGGTTGTCACGCATGTGATAACCCTGACCACCAAAACGGAACTGGTGGTTCCCGACGGACCAATTGAAGTCCTGGTTGATGGTGTAAACGTTCTGGGGACCGACGAAGGGGATGGCATTGCCTGGGCTGAAGGGCAGATAGCCGGGCATGGCTACCAGATCACCCTGTTCGCGTGCTGCGCCCGCGAGGTAGAGCGTCGGACCAGGAGGGTTCGTGCTGAGCGGCTGGTCGTTGCGGCTGCGGTTGTAAACGAGCTTCGTCTGGCTGACAAAGCGCGGAGTGAAGATGTGCGTGAGGTTGTACACCATGTTGTTGCCGTACACCTCCCCGCCTGTGTTGTAGCCGTCGTAAGGACTGAAGGAGACCGAACCAGCGAACTGATCGGCCCGCTGGACCGCCCATCGGAAGTACATGGTGGTCTTTTCGCTCAGGTTGAAATCCACTTTGCTGTTGATGAGGTGCTGGTTCTGCGGCACGCCACCACCCGCGTCCGTAGGGACACTGTAGATGACCTGTTGCAGGATAGGGGTGTTCGCGGGCAGCGCGTTGAAGTTGGTTCCGCCCACGAGGTCGGAACGCAGCAACACCCGGCCGGTCGGGGCTGTGACCAGTCCCCCACCGTAAGCGGCGAAGAACGCCCGAGTTTCCGGCGCCGAAGCCGCGATGAATTGGGGAGTCGGTACCCAGTTCTGCTGCGTGGCCGAGCTGCGTACGCGGATGAATTCTGTGCCGTTAAAGAAGAACAGCTTGTCCTTGACCACCGGGCCGCCAAAGGAGAAGCCGAATTGGTTGCGGACATAACGCGACTTCTTGATCGGATCTGGCGCACCGGTCACAGGATCGGTGTGCGCATTGTTGTCCACTGTGTTGGCCCCCAGGGAGGAACTGCGGTAAAACTCATACAGCGTGCCGTGGAAACTATTGGTGCCGGACTTGGTGGCGACGTTCACCACACCGCCGGAGGCGCGACCGTACTCGGCGCCGAAGTTGCTGTTGATGATGCGGAATTCCTGCACCGAATCGAGCGGGACCGACTGGTTGAGAGTGGCGGTAAAGTTGTCCACGTTGTCGGCACCGTCCAGAGTGATCGCAGTGGATGCCGAGCGGGCGCCATTGATGTTCACACCCAAACCACGTCCGGAAGACCCGGAGCCGTTCCCGTCGCTAACATTGCCCGAGGTTGTGACGAGCGCGTAGGGGTTGCGGTTGAAGGTCGGCAGCTCCGTGATCTGCCTACTACTGACCACTTCGGAAATTTCTTGTCTTTGTGTCTCTACTTGGATTCCACCGCTGCCAACGACTTCCACGATGGTCGTGTCACCCGTGACCTTGAGGGAGCTGTCCAGGATCACTTTGGAACCAACAGTGACCTGCACCTGGCGCTTGGTCTCGGCAAAGCCTGACCCTTCGATGGCGACATCGTATAATCCGGGCTGCAGGTTGGTGATGGCGTAACGGCCGTTGCTATCGGAAGTTCCGGTCCGCGCCGCCTTAGTGCCGACTGCGGTGATCGTTACTTTGGCGCCACTAACGACGGCGCCGGAGGGGTCTGTGACCGTGCCACTGATCGTACCGGTCTCGGTCTGGGCGAAGGCCCCCAGGCCGAGCACGAATACCAGGAATAATGATTGGTATAACTTGCTTATGCTTGTCATGCGGCGTTCTCCTCTTGGGCTAAGTGGCTGCACTTAGAATGCCAATTTGATGAATTGCGCAAGCCTTGTATTTATGCCCTTTCGTTACACCACTGACAGACGCAGCCCATCCACGGATACAAAATTCTGTAAGGCCCCATTCCTAGCATTCCAAAATTCATATAAGTGCTTTTCTTAGCGCTTACGCAAGGCCAAGGTGCGCTCCCGACCGTGAGCCACATTTGCCGCAGGCTTAGATACTGTTTTGGTATAACCGGATGGTGGGAAACTCGCCGTTCGAAACCCTAAAACAGGATTCCCAGGGAGTCCCTGGGGGCGTGGTTATCGTCACCGCGAAGGGCACGGTTCGTCACGTTGAAGCCTTCGGCCATTTCACTTTCGCGGCTGATTCCCCACCCG
>DATLCI010000011.1:0-4454 GCA_035526435.1 Terriglobales bacterium | reverse complement strand
TCCGGCAAATCCACCTTCATGAAGGTGCTGACCGGCGAGTTGGACCCGCATAAGGGTACGGTGGTGCGTCCGCGGAAGTTTGGCGTGCTGCGGCAGGACCAGTTCGCATTCGACGCGTATCGCGTGATCGATGTAGTGATCATGGGCAACAAGCCGCTATGGAAGGCGATGGAAGAGCGCGAACTTATCTACGCCAAGCCGGAGATGACGGACGAAGACGGCATGCGGCTGGGCGAACTCGAAGGCGTGATCGCGGAAGAAGATGGCTACACCGCGGAAGCGGACGCGGCGGTGCTGCTGGATGGATTGGATATCCCCGAGCCGCTGCATGACCGCAAGATGGGCGAGCTGCAAGGCGGACAGAAGGTCCGCGTGCTGCTGGCGCAGGCGCTCTTCGGGCATCCGCAGGCGTTGCTGCTGGACGAGCCGACCAACCACTTGGATCTGGACTCGATCCACTGGCTGCAGGATTTCCTGGTGCACTATGAGGGCGTGCTGATCGTGATCTCTCACGATCGCCACTTCCTGAACAGCGTGTGCACGCACACCGCGGACATTGATTACGAGACCATCATCACCTACACCGGGGCCTACGATGAGATGGTGATGGCCAAGACGCAGGTGCGATCACAGATCGAAGGCCAGAACGCGCAGCGCGAGAAGAAGATCGCGCAGTTGCAGGAGTTCATTGCGCGGTTCTCGGCGGGTACGCGGTCCAGCCAGGTGATGTCGCGCAAGAAGGAAGTGGAGCGGCTGCAGACGGCGGAGCTGGCGCGGTCCAACATTCAACGTCCGTTCATCAAGTTTGCGATGAATCGTCCGTCCGGGAAGCATGCGCTGGAGTTCAACGGGGTAAGCAAGAGCTATGGCGACGTGAAAGTCGTCACCGACTTCACTGCAAATGTGATGCGCGGCGAGAAGATCGCGCTCATCGGGCGCAACGGCGTGGGCAAGACCACGCTGCTGAAAGCGCTGCTCTCGGCCGCGCCCTCGGTCAGCGGCGACGACCTGCGCAAAGATGCCGGCGAGGTGAAGTGGGGCCACGAGGCGCAGATCGGATACTTTGCCCAGGACCATACCCAGTCCATCGAGAAGGGGACCACTGCCTTGGATTGGCTGCGCCAGTTTGATCCGCAGGCGTCGACGGAAGAGCTACGCGGGCTGCTGGGGCAGATGCTGTTCCAGCGCGAAGAGGCGTTGAAGCCCACGGAGGCGTTGTCCGGAGGGGAGGCGGCGCGGCTGCTGTTCTGCAAGCTGATGCTGCAGAAGCCGAATGTCCTGGTGCTGGACGAACCCACCAACCACCTGGACCTGGAGTCGATCAATGCGTTGAACATCGCGCTGCAGAAGTACGAAGGCACGGTGCTGCTGGTGACGCATGACCATGATGTCATCGAGGAAGTGGCGACCAGGGTCTGGCACTTCGAGCATGGCAAGATCGAAGACTTCAAGGGCACGTACGACGAGTACGCTGCGGCGGTAAGCGCGTAGGAGCAGTGGCTAGTGACAGTGATTAGTGGCTAGTGAGTCGTGACTAGTGCCCATTACACGAAGCTTGACTTGTGGCTCACAGGGCACGACAGAGGAAACGAAAAAGAGGGACGCCGAGATTCTGGCGTCCCTTACTTCTTGCTGACGGAGAAAACCGTTGATTAGCGCTTCAGCTTGCGGCGAACGAATCCGCCACCGGCCATGAGGCCAGAGCCAAGCAGGAAGAGCGAAGCCGGCTCAGGAACGGCGACGGAACCCGATCCCGAGGTGCTGATGGTGGACCGGTTGGCCAGCGCTCCGGACAATCCCATGTTGAGAAGGTCATTGAGGCTGCCAGCGGTGGTGAACTGGAAGGTGAATACGCCGCTGCCATTGGTGGCTGAGTTACCCAGAGCCGTGAGGAATGAGCTGGTGCCCGTGGTGACGTTGATGTTGGAGACGCTTACGCTCAGGGCGTAGCCGCCGAAGCCATTGCTGGTGATGGTGACGAAGTTGATGTCGCCCGTCAGCGTGCCGGTGGTGGCGTTGCCGATGGAGATGGTGCCGCCGTTCGGGCTGAAGTAACCGTTGCTGCCCACCACGCTGGTAAAGGTGAAGCCAGGAGCGCCACCGATCGTGACGACGGAACCCTCAAGGGCATCGCCACCCATCGCTGTGACCGTCATGGCGCCAAAGGTGAAGTTGACTGCGGGCGAGGAAGTGGATCCGACCTGAGTGAGCGTCAGAGCACCCGAAAAGTTGATGTCGTCGGCACTGGCGGTCAGCGTGAAGGTCATCATCAGCGCAAAAACGGCCAGCAAGAGGGTCAAGCGTTTCATGTGGGTCTCCTGAGTTGCAAAGGTTCAAGCGTCGGGACTCTGGGGCAAGTGCGACTCCGAGTTCCCAATCTGGCTATGTATATGCAACTCGTGTGCCGAACTTTCGAAAACCTCGGAAAGCGATGTATGTGTTGCCGTACCAATAGGTTACAGAGGGAAGGGCAGGATTTCTGTTTGGCTCAAACGCAGAGAATGGTCGCAAAACGATGCACACTAGATGCAAATAGTCGCAATACGATAGGTATTGGAAATAAGCTTGCAGAAACCTCGTGTGACGTATGAAAATGCGGCTCCCATGGCCGCGCGACTGACCGACGACGATTACAGAAAACAGGCGGAATTCCGCCATCACCTGCGGAAATTTCTTCGTTCTTCCGAGGTGAATGCGAAGGCCTATGGGCTGGAGCCGAACCAATATCAATTGCTGCTCGCGATCAAAGGCCTGCCCGAGGATGTTTCGCCCAACATCACTACGCTGGCCGAGCGGCTGCAGATAGAACAGCACAGCGCCGTGGAACTGGTGGACCGGTCCGTCAAGAAAGGCGTGGTGGAGCGCTACCGCGAAGGCGCTGACCGCAGAAAAGTCTTCCTGCGATTGACGGAAGCCGGCGAAAAGATGGTGCACGAGATCGCGATCCGGAATCGTCATGAGCTGTTGAACTCGCTGCCGGCATTCATGGAGTTCCTCTCCAACCTGCACTAGGTTTCCCACCCATGCGGATCCCGTTGCCCCATCCTGATCACGAATGGCAGGCGATATCGCGTCCCGTGTTGTATGGATGGGTGGCGTTCTATGGGCTGTACATGATCCATGCGATGCGGGTGGTGGATTTCACCGTCGTCTATCCGGCGGAGTTGGTGATGCACGAAGCGGGGCATCTGCTGTTCAGCTTCCTAGGGCCGACGATGACGCTGTGGGGCGGGACGTTGTTCCAGCTCATGGTGCCGGCGATGCTTGCAATCTCATTCGCGTGGCGCGGGCAGACCACCGGGGTGGCGTTCTGCACCTTCTTCTTCTTCGAAAGCCTGTTAGGCATCGCGGTTTACATCGCCGACGCGCGCGAGCTGGATCTGCCGTTAGTCACGGTGGGGGATGGCGGCGGCGACGGCATGCCGCATGACTGGTGGAACATCCTTACGCAGCTGGGATTGCTGCAGCAAGACACGAAGATAGCGGCCGTGGTGCGGGCGGTGGGCTGGTTGGGGATGATCGCGACGATCGGCTGGATGATCTACATGGCACGCAAGCTGGAAACGGAGAAAGAATTTTCAGTAGCGGCTCAGGCGGGTCGCTGACGCGGCTTAGGCGCGGAATGTTTCTTGCCCAGGGCGGCGGTCTTTAATTGCGCGACTTCGCGCATAGTCAACGAGCGGTATTTGCCGGGGTCAACGTCAAGCTGCAGTGGACCATAGCGGACGCGCTTGATCTTCTCGACGCGGTGTCCGACGACTTCAAACATCTTCCTGATCTGGCGGTTGCGCCCTTCGATGAGGGTGACCTCAAACCAGGGATTGTCGCCGCGCTTGAATAAGGCAACGCGGGCGGGCGCGGTGCGAACGTATTTCGCCGACTTGCCTTCGCCTTCCTGGATTTTCACGCCAGCGCGAAGTTTTTCGACGGCTTCCTCGGCGGGAACGCCACTTACTTTCACCAGATACGTCTTGGGAAAATGCGAAGAGGCTTTGGTGAGCAGGTTAGCGAGGTCGCCGTCATTGGTGATGAGGAGCAGGCCTTCGGTAGCGTAATCGAGGCGTCCGACCGGGTAGAGACGCAGCCCGGGTTCTTTGATCAGATCGAGAACGGTAGGACGGCCTTCGGGGTCGGATGAAGTCGTGACGTATCCCTTCGGCTTGTGCAGCAAAAAGTACGCGTGACGCTGCGCGCCCTGAAGCAATTTTCCGTTCACCTTGATGTGATCCTGTTCAAGGTCCGCCTTGGCGCCGAGTTCGGTAACGATCTGGCCATTCACCGAGACGAGGCCAGCGGTGATGAGCTGTTCAGCTTTGCGGCGGGAGGCGATGCCGGCAGCGGCGATGATCTTTTGTAAACGTTCGGCTGGCATCTAGTTTTCCGGCGCGTGGGAGTGGGCTTCTTCCGAAGGCGACACTTCCGCAGGAGCTTCGGCGGCCGGTTCGGCCGACTGC
>DATLCI010000183.1:0-10408 GCA_035526435.1 Terriglobales bacterium | reverse complement strand
CACCATCAACCTGGTGAAGCCGGACGGCACCACGGCAAAAGAAGTAGTCAAGGTAGCCAAGGGCAATCCGCAATCGGTCAGCCCAATCTTTGAAAGCGTGAGTGCGAATGAGATCGTTCAAAGCTCCAATTAATCTTGCGCTGTTGCTGACGTTGCTGGTGCTGGCCTCCGGGCCGGCGCAAGCGCAGTCGAAGGATGACCTCTACGCCAGAGGTACCGCCGCGGTGGGCAAAGGCGATGCGATCGCCGCCCGGGATGCTTTTTGCGCCATCAAGGACGACGCCTTCAAGGATGCGAAGGCGCAATGCTCGACCTATACCAGTGAGGCCACTCGGCAACTGAATCGTTACAACCAGAACTTCCTCGAAGGTGTGCAATTGATGCAGGAAGGGAAGTTGAACGAAGCCGAATTCAAATTCCGTAACGTCAAAGCCGGCGACCGCGTGGCGGACGCGCAGCGGAAGCTGCAGGACGTCGCCGACCTGAAACAAAAGAAAGCCGCGCAGGATGCGCAGGCCTCGCAAAGCGCGGCGGCGGACTCGGCCTCCAAGACCCGCCTCGATGCCGGAGTCGATGCCTACAATCGCGGGGATTTCACCGGCGCCAAGAACCAGCTCGACGGCGTGACCGGACGCTACGCCAACGACGCGCAAAACTATCTCAATAAGATCAATACCTATAACGCCAAGATGAGTGAGGCGCGCGGGTATGAGGCAGCAAGGAACTTCAGCGCCGCCAAAAACTCTTACACCGAAGCGGCCAGGATCAAGCCAGATGGTCCTGGAGATCCCCTGGGCGCCATCACGAAAGTGGCGGCGTTAGAAGCCTCCGCCTCCGGCTCTTCCGCGCCTCCGCCGGTGTCGGCGCCCAAGGTCAATGCCAAGGCAGCAAGTAAAGACGAGATCAAGACCATTGACGTCGCCAAATTCATTGCCGACGGCCAGAAGATGCTGGCCAAGGGCGACCTGAAGAAGGCCCGCCGCTACTTTGGCGACGTCCTCGCCCAGGATCCGAACAACGCCGCCGCCGCCGCCGGCATGAAAGAGATCAAGGACAAGGACACCTCCACCGGCCCGGCCAATGCCACGGATGACGACCCGCTCCTGGCGGCGGCGATCCGCAAGTTTTATGAAGGCGATTACGAGCAGGCCGACTATCGCCTGAAGAACTACATCTTCCAGGGCCAGGGCAAGAAGATGGGGCTCGCTAACTTCTTTGCCGGAGCTACGGCATTGTCAAGATATTACCTGGGCGGCGCTGCCGACCAGAGCCTGGTGGCGGACGCTAAAAAGAAGTTCAAGGAAGCCAAGGGCGTTACAGGATTTGTGGTACCGGAGAAGCTGGTCTCGCCGAAAATATTGAAGGCCTATCAGGACGCGTCCTAAAAGGGACACCCTGCCGATAGGGCATTCATAAAGGTAACGTTAGGTGGTTTTTTGGCTAGCTACTTGCCCCGGAAAGTGATATTAGTTTTCCCCTAAAAATAGAGTGCCAAATTGTGTCCGTCTAGCTTCAGGCGGTATTCCGTCCTGAGTGTGCCTTGCCGGATACATGGTGTAGATTCAAGAGCTTTAAAGATCCAGGTTTCGTTCAGGAGAACGGCAATGAGTAGGAATCTTCGGCTGCTGTTATTGGCGATGTTGGTCATGATGATCGCTCCGGCTTTGCATGCACAGAACGCGGTGGTCCTGGGGACCGTTTATGACGGTACCGGAGCCCCCATGCCGGGCATCACGGTGTTGCTGGAGAACAAAGGCACCGGCTTTACGCGTATTGCCACCACGGGTGCGGATGGCTCTTACACCATCCCGGAAGTGCCGCCGGCGGACAACTACATCATCACCGCCAGCAAGGACGGCGCTAACCTGGACACCCGTCCGAACATCTCCGTCAACGTCGGTGACGAACGGTCTATCCTGCCGCCGCTGCGTGAAGCTCCGGCCGTGGTCACCCCGAAAGAAGGAACAGGCGAGCCGGGCGCAGCCGCGGCCACGCCGGTAGCGGCCCCGGTGGCCACAGGCCCCGCGCCCACCGTACGCAATGAGACTACCCAGACCAGCATCGGCGCGGTCATCACGGGCGACCAGTTGCGATCATTGCCTCTCTATAACCGAAACTTCCTGGTCTTAGGACTGCTCACCGCCAACACCCACGACGTAGAAGCCGGATCCGCCCTCACCGGCGCCAGCTTCAGCATCTCGGGCCAGCGCGCGGGATCGAACAACTTCCTGCTCGACGGTTCTGACAACGTGGCTTCCAGCTCTAACCAGGCCATCCCGTTCCAGGTGAACGACGCCATTCAAGAGTTCCGCGTTACGTCTTCCACCGCCAATGCTGAATACGGCCGCGGTTCCGGCGGTACGGTCAGCGTCGTCACCCGTCGCGGTACCAACCAGGTGCGCGGCGCGCTGTTCGGTTACTTTGCCAACGACCTCTTCAACTCGGACAGTCCGCTTTCGCTTTATCGCGGCAGCGGCTTCGATAAAGCAGCCACCTTCGCTGGTTCGCAGACCGCCACCGCCGCCGTGCCCGTGTTCGGCGCCGGCTCCGCCTTTGTGAATTCCTACAATCAATATGTAGCCACCGCCCAAGCCCGAGGATTTTGCACCAACTCCATAGTGGCCGGATTTGCGGGCGCGCCCAACACCTGCGCGGGTACGGCCAATGGTCGTAACGACAAGTTCAACCCCTCTGCCATTCTTGCCGCCAACGATGTAAAGAAGCAGCCCTTCTTCTCCAAGCAATTCGGCGCGAACCTGGGCGGCGCCATCATCAAAGACAAGTTGTTTGCCTTCGGTAGCTACGAAGCGACCATGATCGACAACCCGTCGCTCATCTTCGAGCGCGTGCCCAGCGCCCTGGACAAGACGGTGCGCGCCGGACTGAACACCGCGGCAGCCAATGCGGCGAACCCCAACTACCGCATGGCGCAGCGCCTGCTGGCACTCTATCCCGCAAGCAACGTAGTCGCGGTCCCCGGGGTTCTGGAGTTCTATCGTGGCCAAGCTCCCAACTACACCAACGTCCATAACGCTCTCATCCGTATGGACTACGCCCGCTCCGATCGCAACAATTTCAACTTCCGTTACGCCGGACAACTTCTCCGCCAGTTGCATGACGATACTTTGCCCGAGAATGCGGCCTACGCCGGCAATGGAGCCTTCCGCAATGCGCAGAACCAGAACGTAAGCTTCACTTACACCCATTCGTTCTCGCCCAAGATGATCAATGAAGTCCGCGCGAACGTGACCCAGTTCCGCATCGTGGAAACCCCGCAGGACAAGGACTTTGACGCGACCACGCTCGGCCTGGCCGGCAAGCTGTTGCCGACCGTCTCGCTCAGCGGGCTCGACACGCAATACAGCGGCGCGCGTCCGGGCGTAGCCGGAGCCTTTGGCGGATGGTATGACGCTTTCTGGGCCGGCGCCGCTTCCGTGCCCATGCAGCCCAGCTTGGATGGCTTCTTCCCGTTTGCCCGCCTGGGTGCTCCGCTGACCGCGCCTGGCGTTCGTCGCGATACCAATTGGGCAGTGGCGGACAATCTCACCTGGTCGCGTGGCAAACACGCCTTCAAGTTCGGTACGGATTTCCGTTTCCTGCAGAACCGCGTGGACAACGGCGGTTTCAGCCGCGGGCTGATCGCCTCCGGTAACATTGGCGAGTTCACCAGTGACAGCGAGACTTGCAACTCTTCCATCGTCAATGGGGGCCCCTGCAACCAGGCGTTCCGTGCGCCGTCGTTTGATTACTCGCTCAACCAGCAGCCTTCCTTCGCCGGACTGTTCAATTCCATGAATTTCTCCGGATACATGCAGGACTCGTGGCGCCCGCGCGCCGGCCTTACCGTCAACCTGGGCGTGCGCTACGAGTACTTTGGCGTGCCCAGCGAAGCCAATAACCAGATCTGGAACTATGACCCCATCGCCAACGGACTTGTCCAGCAGGGCAGCTCGGAAGTCTTCGACCCGTTCGGTTATCGCTGTGGCAGCGCCGGCCTTCCCATCCTGGATGCCGTCATCCGCGACCGCAGCGCCGGCCAGACCGTGCAGTGGACCTGTTCACCCAGCTCGCAAGGTAACGTGATCAAGCCGGACATGGGCGATTTCAGCGGCCGCTTCGGTATCGCGTGGGACGTGAAGGGCAATGGTAAGACCGTCGTCCGTGCGGGCGTCGGCATCTTCTATGACCAGCTCCCCATCAACTACACCTCCCAGTTGTTGTTCAGCCGCCCCACCACGCTGAACACTGCGAACCCGCGTTATATCTACGGTCAGAACTTCCTGGGAAACTTTGTTCCAACCGGTCAGGCGGCGAGCTGCCAGCAGTGCGGGTTAGGCAACAGCAGCGTGAACCCCGCGAACCTGCAGCCACTGTTCCAGTCGGCCTCCAGCCCCTTCGGGTTGTACTCGCGTGATTACCGCAGCAGCAGCACGCCCTATACGCGCCAGGACAACGTCACCATCCAGCAGCAGATCACGCCGAACATCGTGGCCGAAGTGGGATACATCGGCAGCGCTTCGCGTCGGCTTCCGGTCATCTACAACCGCGGTTACAACAATGAGTGGTTCTGCACGGTGTCCAAGCAGGCGTTAGCTTCGCCCCCCGGAGCGACCGCCCCGGCTTGCGACAACTTTAGCTATTTCCCCATCTTCACCATGGCGAATGTGGCCGAGTCGAGCTATCACTCCTTGATGGTCCGCACCCGTATCGCGCAATTCCACGGGCTGCGTCTGAACGCAACCTATACCTGGTCGAAGGCCCTGGACAATGCGTCCGGCGCAACCTTGCCGTTGATCGCGACTCCGCTCTTCACCCAGGCCTTCGGTCTGCAATTCTTCGGGCTGGGTAACCCCTTCGGCTTCGGACTGGGCAAAGGCGGTACCATCCTCGGTAAGAACGCAGGCGCCATCGATCTTCGCGGTATCTCGATCTCGACCGGTGACCTCTTCACCGAAAGCAGCGTGACCACGACCGGTGCGGGTCAGATCTTCGTGACGCGCTACAACCAGCCCCAGGATCCGGGTGACTTCCGCAACGACGACCGCGGGCCTTCGGACTTCAACACCTCGCACCGCGTAGTCGCGGACTTCAACTACGACATCCCGCTGGCTAAAGACCACAGGTGGATAGGGGGATGGACCCTGGCCGGCATCGTCGCCGTGCAAAGCGGCCAGCCGTTCAGCATCTACTCTGGACCGATCTTCGGTGAAGTCACCCAGCGCGCCAATGTGACCAATGCCACCATGACAGGGAACCCGGACGACTACATCAACGGCACCTTCTCTCTGCCGGCGATCCAGATCACCGGCGGGAGCCCCTGCTTGTACGCTCAGGGCGCCACGCTTTATCAGGGCACGGCCGGACGGCCCTGCACCGGCACTTCCGGACGCAATGCCTTTACCGGCCCCGCGTTCGCCAGTGTGGACATGGCCATTCAGAAGTCGTTCAAGGTCTTTGGCGAGGGCCGCGAGCTTACCCTCCGCACGGAGGCCTTCAACGTCTTCAATCGCGCCAACTTCTACAACCCCATCAGCGTCCTGAGCCTGAATGGTTTGACGCGCAATCCGGACTTCGGCCAGATCAAGTCAGCGCACGAACCCCGGCAATTGCAGTTCGCGATCCGCTTCAGCTTCTAGACGTCAACCCGGTGTTCCCACCAGCCCCTCTTCGGAGGGGCTGTTTTTTGCACGAGAAGTGGCGACCCGAGCAGCGCGTATGATGTTGCCGGAGGTCGAGGATGAAACTCTTACTGCATTGGGTGCTTAGCGCGATCGCGCTGCTGGTGGTCTCGCAACTGGTGTCCGGCTTCCATGTCAGCGGATTTCTTACTGCCCTCATCGGCGCGGTGGTCATCGGGTTCATCAATGGGACCATCGGTTTCTTTATCAAAGTCGTGACCTTTCCTTTCACCATCATCACTCTGGGGATATTTCTATTGGTCATCAACGCGTTCATGTTGATGTTTGCCGCGGCCATTCTGCCCGGCTTTCGCGTGGACGGATTTGGCCCGGCATTCTGGGGCGCGCTGGTGCTGAGCCTGCTGAATATGATCATCCGCTGGCTCACGAAAGGGGACGCCGAGCCTGAAAGCTAGCGCAGGGCAGTGTCCGGTCAGCCACCGATAGCTTAATCCTTTGGTGCTTAGGGTTAAGGCACAAACCGGAACTTAACTTGCAGTCACGCGGCATAGAATGTTCCCCAGGCCGATGTCTATCCTCCTCCCCACACCGCTGCCGGTCGTATCTGTACGGAGAGCGTTCGTGCGCACGCTTGTGGTGTCACTTCTAGTCACGGCCGGTTTCCTGGTAACTTGGAAACTGCTTCAGGGATACGCGCCGCTGGGCTTCTCTTATCTTCTGTTGCTGCTGCCCATGGCCTTCTCGGCCTGGTACGGCGGTTCGCGTCCCACCGCCATCGCCGCGCTCGCCGGGATGATCGCGGCTGACTACTGGTTCCTCACTCCGGGGACGCTGTGGCCACAGGGCCCGGCCATGTGGGCAGAGGCCTTGGTTTATCTGGCCGGAGTCGCGGCCATCATCCTGTTCGCCTCCTCCTTCCGCAAAGAGCTGCGGGACATCGCCTATCAGGTGTCAGTGAAGGAAGAGCAGGCGCAACGCGCTCACCTCAACGAAATGAACCTGCGGGCAGTCGTCCGCCGCCTGGAAGATGAAAGCCGCAGGATGGCGCAGGAGTTGGCACGGATGGACTGCCGGCTGCGCACCAGTGAAGACCGGCTTCGCGTTGCGCAGACCAGCGTGGGCTTCTGTCTTTTCGACTGGGGACATCCCGGCGATGAGATCTTTATCTTCGACGACCCCAAACCGCTCTTTGGCGTGGCTGCCGAGCAATGGGCAGGGAAGGAATCGTTGCTGGCTTGCGTGCATGATGAGGATCGGGATCATCTAGCGGCGGCATTGGATGCCACCGTGAACGCGCGGCGTCCGCTGGATATTGAAGT
Organism: Terriglobales bacterium; assembly: GCA_035526435.1. Classification (GTDB taxonomy): domain Bacteria; phylum Acidobacteriota; class Terriglobia; order Terriglobales; family Acidobacteriaceae; genus DATLCI01. Next base: position 3,450 of record DATLCI010000183.1, on the reverse strand, counting down.
GCGCCTCAAGCCGGAAGATAGTTCGCGCTGGGTGGCCGTCCACGGAAAGACCTCTTATAACAAGACCGGGGAACCCGCGCGGACCATCGGTATCTTCCTGGACATCACGGAGAAGAAGCTGACGGAGCAGATGCTGGTTCGCACCGAGAAGCTTGCAGCTGCCGGCCGCCTGGCCGCCGCTATCGCCCATGAAGTGAACAATCCCCTCGCCGCCGCCACCAATCTGATGTTCATCATCAAAGGTGACGCCTCGCTGAGCCGCTCCGGCCGCCAGTATGTGGAGATGGCAGAGCAGGAACTCGCGCGCTTAGGACGCATCGCCAAGCAGACCCTCGGCTTTTATCGGGAGAGTACCCATCCTTCCAAAGTCGATCTCTCCGGCGTGTTGGATGGCGTGTTAGACATGTATGCGCGCAACTTGCCCGCCGGCATCAAGGTGCATAAGCGTTATGTTCACGGTTCGAACGCGGAGGTCATCGAAGGTGAGATTCGTCAGGTGTTCGCGAACATCCTGGTGAATGCGGTGCAGGCCATGGGTGACAATGGGACCGTACACATCCGCGTGGAGCCTAGCGCGCGTCCGGACGGCAAAGGCTGGAGCGTGGTCGTCCGCGACACCGGGCCGGGCATCGCTGATGGGGATCTCGACTCGCTCTTCGAACCGTTCTTTACCCGCAAAGGCGGCGGCACGGGGCTGGGTCTGTGGATCGCGAAACAGATCGTTGAGCGCCACGGTGGCTCTATTAGAGTTGAAAGCAGCACGCAGAAAGACGGACACGGCACCGCGGTGATGATCTACCTGCCTTGCGAGCAGCATCAAGCCAGGGCCGCCAATGCCGAGAGTGTCGCTAGCTAAAACGGCGTGCTGTCGCCGGCGTCGATGCCTTCCAGGTCCTGATGCTCTCGCCGCCAATCTTTGTCCTGGCGGCCCTGTAAGACTCGCGCACAGCTATTCCAGTGCAGGATGGCGTCATCATTGGCCGGCGGGCGAATGGCCGAGGCCTTTTCGAACGAGCGCATTGCCTCTTCAAAGATCACCAGCAGCGTATGCGGTAGCTGTCCGGTGCGGAGTTGGCACTTGGCCTGGCGCTCGAGCATGATCCCGGTGTAGTAAAGTTTTTCGTAAGCATCACGCAGCTTGTTGAATGCGGCCTCCGCCTCGGCATAGCGGTCACTCGGCTTGCCGACGAACTGGTCGGTGATGGCGAGCCCAAGATTGCGAAGCGCGAGTTGATCTTCAGGCTCCACCGCCAGGATGTCCAGGCAGATGGATTCCGCTTCTTGCGGCTGGTTGAGAAAACGATAGCGCTCCGCTTTGGAGTTGGCCTCGGCAATGCCGGCCCGCGAGATGTTCTTCAGGGTGAAATCCATGGTGACTCCTAACTGCCGCTGATCGCCTGCCTGATCTTTTTCACGATCTTCGCTACCGGGTCATAGTACTCGTCGACTAGGCGCTCTTTCAAAGGAATGATCGCGTTGTCAGTGATATGTATGTCCTCCGGGCAGACCTCAGTGCAGCATTTGGTGATATTGCAGTAGCCCAGGCCCATTTCTTCTTTCAGCAGCGCCGTACGCGACGCGCCGTCGAGCGGATGCATCTCCAGGCTGGCCACGCGCACAAAGAAGCGTGGCCCGGCGAATTGTTCCTTCTTATCGTGGTCGCGCAATACGTGACAGACGTTCTGGCACAGGAAGCACTCGATGCACTTGCGGAATTCCTGCACGCGATCGATGTCCGGTTGATACATCTTCCAATCCGTGCCGGCCTTGGGCGCGAACGGCGGGATCTTCTTATTGACCTTGTAGTTCCAGGAGACGTCCGTGACCAGGTCTTTGATCACAGGGAAAGATTTCAGCGGACTGATGGTGATGGGCTCGTCGGGCGGCAGGGCGTCCATGCGGGTCTTGCAGGTTAGCCGCGGCTTGCCATTGACCTCCGCCGAGCACGAACCGCACTTGCCCGCCTTGCAATTCCAACGCACGGCCAGGTCCGGCGCGTGATGCGCCTGGACGTAATGCAGCGCATCCAGCACCACCATCCCGGGCGAGACGGGTACGGTGTAATCGGCGGTGGAATTGGCGCGCTCGTCGCCCCGAAAGACCCGCAGGATTGCGTCAGCCATCTTTATCTCCCGACTAAGCTTCTTCGGCCAGTATCTGCTTCAGCTCCGGTGGCAGCTCGCGCACCGGCTCCTGTCGCAGGTCCATCTTGTCGCCATCGCGCTTGATAATGTTGTTCTGTTTTTCCCAAGTGGGATCGTAATTCGGATAATCAATGCGACTATGCGCGCCGCGGCTCTCCTGCCGCACCAGCGCGCTGCGCGTGACCGCCTCCGTCACCCGCAACATGGATTTGAGGTCGCGCGCCAGGTGCCAGCCGGGATTGAACATGCGCGAACCTTCCACGCGAACCTGGGCCGCACGAGCTTTGAATTTTTCCAGCTCCGCCAGTGCTTCTTTGAGATCAGATTCGATCCGGAAGATGCCGACCAGCTTCTGCATCGTCTGCTGTAGATCATGATGGACGGTATACGGACTCTCGCCTTCGGTGCGCTCAAACGGCTCCAGCATCTCGCGCTCCGCGGCGGACACATCGGCGTCTTTGATAGTCGGCGATGCGGCCTGCTTCGCATATTCCGCCGCCGCCAGTCCCGCGCGCCGGCCAAACACCAGTAGATCCGATAGGGAATTGCCGCCCAGGCGATTCGCCCCATGTAAGCCCGCTGCGGCTTCACCGGCGGCGAAGAGGCCAGGCACAGTGGATGCGGCGGTTTCAGCCTCGACCCGGATGCCGCCCATCATGTAATGGCAGGTAGGACCCACTTCCATGGGGCCTTTGGTGATGTCGACATCGGCCAGTTCTTTGAACTGGTGATACATGCTGGGAAGTTTTTTCTTCACGTAATCGGCGGGCTTGTGGGAGATGTCCAGGTATGCGCCGCCGTGCTCGGTACCGCGGCCTTCGCGGACTTCCGTATAGATCGACCGCGCCACTACGTCGCGCGTGGACAATTCCATCCGCTTCGGGTCATATTTTTCCATGAAACGCTCACCCAGCTTGTTCTTGAGCGTGCCACCTTCACCGCGTACGGCTTCCGTCACCAGAATGCCTTGTACGCCGGGTGGCCAGACCATACCCGTCGGATGAAATTGAACAAACTCCATGTCCAGTAATTCGGCGCCCGCATCGTAGGCCAGCGACATGCCGTCGCCCGTGTACTCCCACGAATTCGAAGTCACCGACCACGCCTTGCCAATGCCGCCGGTCGCGATCACGATCGCTTTCGCCTTGAAGAGCACGAAGCGGCCTTGTTCTCGCCAATAACCGAAGGCGCCCGAAATCTTTCCGTTGTCAGTAAACAGCCGGGTGATGGCGCATTCCATGTAAACGTCAAAGCCCAGCGAGACACCCCGGTCCTGCAGCGTGCGGATCATCTCCAGGCCGGTGCG
>DATLCI010000150.1:0-48532 GCA_035526435.1 Terriglobales bacterium | reverse complement strand
GTCTGCCGGGTGATGTTGGAGATGATCTGCATCGCGTTGGCGACACCTTCCGTCCCGCGCACCTGTTGCTTGGAAGCGAGCGAGATCTCCTGCACCAACTCGGCGGATTGACGAACGACGCTGGAAATAGCTTCCAGAGCTTTACCGGCTTGGTCGGCCAGCTTGGCGCCGACTTCCACTTCCTTGGTGCCCTCCTCCATGACGACGACCGCTTCATTGGTCTCCGCTTGAATGGCTTTGATCAGCGCGGCAATGTCCTTGGTCGCGGTACGCGAGTGTTCGGCGAGCTTGCGGACTTCGTCCGCAACTACGGCAAATCCGCGGCCCGCTTCACCCGCGCGCGCCGCTTCAATGGCGGCGTTAAGCGCGAGCAAGTTGGTCTGTTCGGTGATGTCATTGATGACGTTGATGATCTCGGAGATCTCCAGTGACCGGTCGCCCAGCGACTTGATCTTCTTCGCGGTCGCTTGCACGGAAGCGCGGATGCGCTGCATGCCTTCAAGCGTGTCGCGCACCGCGCGGTTGCCCTGCTCGGCGGCGTCGAGAGCGCGGCGCGCTGCCTCGGCGCTGGCTTCGGCGTTGTTGGACACCTGCTTCATGGAGACCGTCAACTCTTCCACCGCGGAAGAGGTGTTGGTGATCTCCTGGTCCTGCTGCGTGGCGCCGGCGGACATGTCTTCCGAGGAAAGCAAGATCTCATTGGCGTTACTGGCCACATCGATGGCGCTCTTGCGGACCCGCTCCAGCACCCGGGTGAAGTTGTCGAGCATGTAATTGACGGAGTCAACCACGTTGCCGAGCGCGTCGTTGGTGACATTGCCGCGCAGCGTGAGGTCGCCCCGCGCGATCTGGCTGACAATGGTGAGAAAGTCAGTGACGCTCTTCTGCAAGGACTCCTGGGCTTCTTGCTGGGTCACCGCGCGGGCGATCTTGTCGCCGCTGCGGTTGAAATTGTCCGCCACATAGCCGAAATCATCATTCGAATCGATGTTGGCTTTGGTCTTGTAATCACCGCTGGCCAGGCGCTCGGAAAAATCCGCAAGTTCCTTTACGGGCTTGAGGATCTTATTCCCCAGCAAGATGACCAGCACCACGCTCATAGTCAGCGCCACCATGATGCCGATCAACAGGAGCAACGGCGTGTTTCCAGCCGCCGAGAAAGCGCTGGCGATGGGCAAGCCCTGCGGCCCTGAATTCGCGCCCGCGGTGTACGCGAGAATAAGCACGCCGAACAACGCCACTGCGTTGATGATGGCGAGCAACCAGATGGTCGAACCTAACCGACCTTTCATATACAGCCTCCACTACCCCAGAAAAAACTTATGTGACTCTCCGCTGCCGAAGCTGCGGCCGTTCTCAGTACAAAACTCAGATCACCGGCACCGGAAACGTCTCGGTGAGGCGGCGCAGGCTCAAGGCCAACGCCAAGCGGTCTTCGTGCCGCAGCATCCCGCAGCAGTGCGGAACATCCCGGGGTGCGGCATCGATCAACAGCGGTTCGGCGGTGGTGTAAGTGCCGATGACTTCATCCGCCGCGATGCCCAACCGCAATATCTCCGTGGGGTCGGTTCCCTTCATGGCTGCCACCACGCAATGCTTTGGCGGCAAGTCCGCGCGACGCCCTTCGGTAAAAGCAATATCGATGACCGGGACGATCGCGCCCCGGAGATTGAATACTCCCATCAAGAAGCTGGGCGACAGCGGCACCTTGGTCACGGTCGGCCACTCGACCACTTCTTCTACGTCGAGCACCTGTAAACAAAAGCGTTCCCGCCCGGCGCGGAAGATGCAGTACTGCGTCTCCGGCAAGCGTTCGCCGCTGGTTTGCGACTGTTCCTGCGCCGCTGCCGCAAATTCAGCGGAGACAGGCTCGAGTTGTGGCGTTTCTTCCATGGTCTAAACGAATCTCTTGACCGCATCCAGTAACTGGACGGCGGTAAAGGGCTTGATCACATATCCATCGGCGCCCTGCTGCTTGGCCCAAAACTTGTCACTCTCCAGCGACTTGGAACTCACGATGATCACCGGGATGCGGCTGAATTCGGCATTGCCCTTTAAATCCCGGCAAACCTGATATCCGTTCCGGTCAGGCATGACTACGTCCAGCAGGATCAGGTGGGGCCGCTCCACTTCGATCGTCTTTTCAATCTGCCGGGAGTCGCTGACCGGGACCGACCAGTAACCGGCCTGTTGCAGCACGGACTGGATCAGTTTCATCTCGGCCAACGAATCATCACAGACCAGGATCTTTTTCATTCATATCCCTGAAAATCAAGGTTTTCAACAAGTTGACTAAACTTTGCAAAACGGTCGTCTCACCGGGCCTAGAGTGGGTAAAGCTTAACATTTCATTGACCTTAATCGAGGTAGATAAACCTCTTAGGAACCTGGAATGTAAGCCTGACTTCTCCTCCGGGTGTCAATTTGAGACTCGCGGTCCGCGAAGTGCATCTCCGTCTCCAGTGACGAAAAACGCTGCATCATCTCGTGCAGCCGTAACGCCATGCTGTGGATGGTGTCCACCTGCTCGCGCACGTGGTGAGGAAGCGCGGCCGGCTCCAGCAACATGAGCTCGGCATTGCCTAAAACGGACGTCAGGGCGTTATTGAAGCTGTGACGCGTCTCCAACATGTATTTCCCCAGCGCCGCTTGCCGGTTCATCTGTTGTGCGTTGGCTTCGGCTTTGCGCGCCCGAACCGTGGCCTCTACCCGCCGCAGGACTTCGCTCGCCAGCACCACCAATGATTCGAGCCAGGCGTCGTGCTGCTGGATGACCAGCACGCGCGGGAAAGCGGAGCGAAAGTGCTGAAAGGCAGCCAGCTTCTCCGCAACATAGATGCAAGGAATATTTTTTCCGTCAAAGGCCGCCAGGATGGGCGTAGCCCGCTCTTCCTTCACGTCGAAGACGATGGCCAGATCGCAAGCCGCCACCAGCGCCGGATCCCACAATTCACTGTTCAACAAAGTGAAGCCGGGTACCGTGCGTTCCATCTGCCAGCGGGCAACGATATCGCGGGCCTGGTCGTTCTGATCGGCAATGATGACAATGGTCGGATGATTCACTTTATTCTCCCTGGGGGAATTGTCTAAACGCGCAGCTTCTCGGCTTCATCAATGGCCGCGAGCAGGCGTTTGGTGGAGGCCGCAAGATTCACGGCCGCGTCAATATTCTTGGCATCTTTGGCTTTGGCTATCAGTTCCTGCAGTTGTGCAGCTTCGGTATGGGCCGCCTGAACGGCATCTGTCAAACTTAGCGCCTCACCGGACTTGGCGTCATTGAGCAGAACGGCGAGCACGGCCCGCGCTGCGACCGCCCGCTGGAGCGCGTCAGAAGTCTCATTGCCGCCCCGAACGAATGCCGCAACTTCCCAGGATGCAAGCAAGAGCTTGGTGCCCGCGATAGTCACATTGGTCACGGGGACACCTTTAGGTGTGGTGTTGATCAACTGAACTGCGATCTGCTCCAAACAACCGTCAAGATCCAGGGTGGCTGGGACCCGCGCAGGCGGCGCTGGCTCGGATTTCACATGGGTCACGACCTTAGCGGTGGCTTCCATCAGGCTGTTGGCTGCGGCAGCGACGGCGATGTCCTTTTCCACCGGCAGTGGGGCGGCTAGGGCTTTTTCAACCGCCGAACGAATCGCGATCAATTGCTTGAAGTTGCTGCCGGCGGAATAAGCCGCGCGGAAAGGCTTCTTCCAATCGTGGCAGATCTGCCGGACAGAGATCAGCGGTTCTTGTTTCTGCAATCCCGCCGCCGAACAATCGCAGACGTGCTGACCCCGGGCTTCCATGCCGTGTAAAGCGAAGCGGATGGCGTGTAAGTCGGCGTGCATCAGGCGGAAGAACGCGAGTCGCAGCAGATAATTGAAGCGGGCTACGGCCACCAGTACTGACGGCGAGAAATAGCGCTCCTCGGCCTGGTCTTTGATCTGGCGAGCGCGGTCGATGACTTGTCCGTTTAGCAATTCCCCGAGGCTGTTACAAGCGTCGATCCGCGGCAGCAGAGCATCGAGTTCAGCGCAGAAGGGCGGCAATAGCGGCGAGACTTCTCCCACCAACGGCTCCAGCACATCAGAAAAATGATCGAAGCTAAGATCTTCCTGCGGGCCGTGCGGAGAGAACTGCGCGTAATACTGGACGATAAGGAAATCCACCTTGTCGCGGACGGACTTGGTTTTTTGCGGATAAGCGAGCTGGCGAGCGATCAAGGCACGAAGGCTTTCTTCCGTGCCGAGCTCCGTAATCTGCAATATCTGGCGGATCTGGAAAGCTTCAATCTTGGCATCGGCCCGCTCGAACCATTCCTCGATGCTGCGCATCAATTGCGGCTCCGAGCGGTTGATGGGGCTTTCTAGCTCCCGGCAAGGCTCCACTCCCAAGTTGAATTGCCGAAGCACGGCTGAATAGATCGGGTAAATGCGGCGCGCGGCGCGCCATTGTCCCGCTAGAACATTCAGATCGATTGCTGCGATGGCTGTAGACATATCGGGTAACTTTCTCAGCTTACTTTTTGCGACTAGGCCGACTGGATGATCCAGTTTTGGACCTTTTCATTGAATCGAACCGCGACCGCGGTGCGGGGTGAACCCAGTTGCACCGCGACCACGGAACCTTGTGCCTCAAAAGAGCCGTCCGGATTCTTCAAGCGAACAGTGTCGTTGAACTCGAGCGGCAGGGCTGAGGTGAATAAAACTTCTTTCGCCGTTCCGAACTCGATCGTGGTTTCCTCACACGAGGCTGACTTCCCAACGCTTCCGGTCTTACGGCTGGCCGTGACGGAGACCGGGATGCGTATGCGCACCGCCGTGGGAAAGAATTCGGCCAGACGGTTCACCGCAGTATCTTCATTCGTAGTTCGGTCGGTTTTCGCCACGGAATCCTCATTTGGCTATCCTCCAAGATTCGACGGAGGAAGCCCCAAGTCCTTATAAGCAAGAGGACGGCCAAAAAGGAGACTTCGTAAGCTATTGATTAATAAAGGAAGGCTAAGGCAAGACAAGGATTCCAAGCAGCGAAAGTCTCAGGTTGATACAGAGTCTCACGGTCAAGGGAAGATTTCCACAGACCGAAATCAGGAAGCTGCCGCAGAAATTCCTTTTTCAGGTGAGATGTTATAGCGCTTTAGCTTCCTATATAAGGTGGCCCGGCTGATGCCCAGCATTTTCAGCGCGAGGGCCTTGTCGCCATGCACTTGGGCGAAGACGCGTTGAATGGTCTCTTTTTCGAGTTCTTCCAGGTCGGTGGCGGTTGCACTGTTGCCGGTCTCAATCTTGGGCGGCAGCGTGCGGGCTCCGGGCGCATGAGCCCGGAGAGCAGGCGGCAGATCGTGGACGTTGAGCACACTGTCGCTACCCAAGGCCACCGCGCGTTCAATACAGTTCTCCAGCTCGCGAACATTGCCCGGCCATTCATACTCCAACATACAATTCATCGCCGCGTCCGAAACATGGAGCACCTTTCCCTGCGCATATTTGTCCAGGAACCAGTTCACCAGGGTGGGAATGTCCGTCCGGCGTTCGCGGAGTGACGGGAGATGGATCGTGACCACATTCAGGCGGAAGAACAGGTCCTTGCGGAAGGAGCCATTGCGATAGGAAGCTTCCAGGTCACGATTGGTGGCGGCGATCACGCGAACGTCGACGCGGACATTGTCATTGCGTCCGACGGGCCGCACCTCTTTCTCCTGCAATACCCGAAGTAACTTGGCCTGCATCTCGAGCGGAAGTTCACCGATCTCGTCGAGAAAGATGGTGCCGGCATTGGCCGCCTGAAAGAGTCCTTCCTTGGACCGGTTGGCGCCGGTGAACGCGCCTTTTTCGTAGCCGAACAATTCACTCTCGATCAAAGTCGGGACCAGGGAGCCGCAATCCACCGCGATGAAAGGCTTCTTCGCGAGGATACCGCGGTAGTGGATGGCTCGGGCCACTAGTTCTTTACCCGTGCCGCTCTCGCCCGTGATAAGCACGGGAGTGCGCGTGTCCTTCAACCGCGCGACCATGCGAAGCACGTCCTGGATCTTGGCGGAGGAGCCGATGATGCCATTCAGGTCGGAGTCCGCGCTCACGCGCTCGCGCAGGAACTGGTTCTCCGCCACCAGCTGGATCTTTTCTTCCATCCGCTGCAGCAACAACTTCAATTCTTCGATGCGGAAGGGTTTGGTGATGAAATCATAGGCGCCCATGCGCATGGCCCGAACGGCCGCTTCAATACTCCCATGGCCCGTCATGATGGCCACTTCGGTGCGCGGCGAGAGCTTCTTTACTTCATCGAGGAACTCCAGGCCGGACATATTGGGCATCATCAAGTCCGCGAGGATCATGTCCGGCGAAGCCGTGTCGATGATGTTAAGCGCGGCCTGACCGCTATCGGCTTCTGAACATTCAAAGCCCAGAGACGTGCCAATGGTGGTGCATAGGCGACGGATGTTCTTGTCGTCATCCACGATCAGAAATCGGATCTTCAAGTCCTGCATACTAAGTCCCTATCACTTGTTTGACCGCGGCCAGCAGCTCCTGCACGCGGAATGGTTTTTCGATACAGCGCACCCCGGTGCGTTGCAAGATCTCAGTCGTCTCGTCGTTCACAATGTCGCCGGTGATGAAAAGCATCTTGGCGACCAGCTCGGGGCGGTTCGCAGAAAGCCAACTATGGACATCGCCGCCATTCACGCCTCCGGGAGTGCGCATATCGGAGATCACGGCGCGAAAGTCCCGTTGCTGCAACAGCCGCAACCCTTCCACGCCGGAGGAAGCCAGCACGATATCGAAGCCATCGCGTTCGAGCGCGGTGCGCAAGAAGACTTGTACTGAGGGTTCATCCTCGATCACCAGCAAAGGGAGTTCGGAGACCGTCATTCGGCCACCTCCCCTTGTTCCTGGCCTTCCATGGCGGTAGCGATCTGGGTGGGCACGGTGGGCAGGCGCACGCAGAAAGTTGCGCCTTGCAATTCCGGACGCTGCGGACGGCACATGATCTCGCCGCCATGCTCGCGGACAATGCCGTAGCAAATACTGAGGCCGAGCCCGGTACCCTTGCCTACGTCCTTGGTGGTAAAGAAGGGTTCGAAGATGCGCTCCGGGTTCTCCACCCCCGGGCCGTTGTCACGGAAGGTGATGCGGATATATCCGTCACCCACATTCTCCGTCTCGATCTCGATGCGTCCGCGGTGATCCACTTCCTGGATCGCGTCGTAGGCATTGTTCAGGATGTTCAGGAATACCTGCTGAAGCTGGTGAGCATCGCCCACGATCTCCGGAACATTTTCGTCGAGGCGTTCCACCACCTTCACGCCATGGCTGGCGAAGTCATAGGAACGCAATGCGATGGTCCGTTTCACCACCGCATTCACATCCACCAGCTTGCGATGGGGCGGCGTTTGGCGGGCAAAACTCAACAGGTTCTGCACGATCTCCTTGGTGCGCTGCGCCTCCTGCATGATGACGCGCAAGTCCTGATGGACCGCCTTCGGCAGCCTCGGATTTTCCAGCATCAGGTCCGCGAAGCCCATGATGGCCGTCAGCGGATTGTTGACTTCATGGGCCACCCCGGAGACGAGCTGCCCCACCGCGGCAAGTTTTTCCGTATGCATCAGCTTGGCGCGAATCACGGCGACATCCGTAATATCCGTCATCACCACCACGATGCTGTTCACGCTGCCCTGCTGGTCTTGCATAGGGCTGATATTGGCGGAGAATTTACCCTTGGATCCGTCGCCGCGCAGCATATGCATTTCCAGGTTGTTCACCGGCTCGCCCAGAAGGACGGCATCGAAGCTGGCTTCCCATTCCGCGCGGTCACGTTCGGCGATGAATTCAGCCATGCGATGGCCCACCAATGAGCCTTCATCGAACTGTCCTGCCTCATAGCAGCGTCGATTAGCGTAGCTGATGAGGCCGGCGGTATCCGCCACCATGATCATGCTCTGCGTGTTGTTGAGGATCTGGTTGTTGAAGTCCTTTTCCCGCTGTAACTGCGACTGGAAGAGTTTCGCGTCCGTGATGTCCAGCAGGAGACCGCGATATTGGATGATCTCGCCGCGGGCATCGCGCACTGCCATCGAGCTTTCCAGCGCATTCAGCAGCGCTCCATTTTTGCGGCGTAAGGTCACTTCGCGGGTGGTTTTAGTCTCGGATTCGGCGGCTTTGCGGGCGCTGAGATACTGCTCGCGCGATGCATAGAACAGCGTGGGCACGTCGAGCGCAAGCAGCTCGTCACGGTTGCTATAACCCAACATGCGCACGAGCGCATCATTCACATCGACGAAGGTGCCTTGCGCGTCACAGAAAAAGACGCCTTCCTGCACATTGTTGAAGAGCTCGCGGTAACGGCGCTCGGCGGCACGGCGGTCCGTCACGTCGCGCAACACGTGGATCGTCTGGAGCCCTTCATGGAGCGCCCCGTGGATACGCGAGGTGGAGACCAGGAAGGTGCGGTCGAGCACCGGCATGGACAGTTCATCGCGCGCGTCGGGAAGGCAGAACGGACAAGGTTGAAGGCCCGGACTCTCGTTGCCGGAAAGCAGGTCCCGCATGTGGATGCCGATCATCTCTGCCGGCCGGGCGCCAATGAATTCCGCCAGCGGCTGGTTCACCCGCATTACGCGATGATTATCGTCATGCACCACGATGTAGTCAGAGAGCGCGTCGAATATCTCCGACCATTGCTTATTCGACTGGGCGATCTTGGAGAAGAGTCGCGAATTTTCCAGCGCGACCGACGCGTGCCCGGTAAGCGCCAGGATCATCTGTTCATCGTCACGGGTGAGCCCGCGGTCGCAATCAACCAGACAAAGGATGCCGAGCAGTTCCCCGCTTCCACCCACCAGGCGCGCCAGGGTCAACTCGTTCCAGTGCAACTTCTTTTGCACGTCGCCCAACGCTGACGCGGGGATGGCCTGGACGGTCTCGTAAGACTCATGGGCAGCAGCGGTGAAAAACAGGGCCAGGTCCCGCATCGTCTCCCGCGTGGTTTCCACGCGGCTGTCTTCCAGCACCACACATTCCTGGACAGAACCATGTGTCAGGCTGAGGGCCGCGCCGCGAGCGCCCAACAAGCTGGCCGCGCGCACGGTAAAACTATGCACCAGGTCAGGAAGGCCCAGCGAAGAACCTAGTTCCAAGGCCATCGCTACCAATATCTCAGACCGCTTGCGATTCAGTTCGGACTGATGAAGATTACGAACCGATTCGAGGATGACGGCCACCTGCGAAGCTAAAACCTCGGCCCGAGCGATCACGTCGGCAGTAAGCAGACCGTCATCTTTGCGGTCCAGCAACCCGAGGACGGCCACCACCTTCCCCCGGTGGACCAGCGGCACGCTTAGATACTGCTCGACGCTGAACATGCGCACTGCGTCATGATCCGATTGATGTTCCCCGGCCGCATTCTCGGTGTAAAACGCCTTTTGCGTGGCGATGACCTGCCGCGTGAAGGCAGTATCCAGCCGCATCCGCATCTGCCGAGGGGTATGGTTGTCAAAACCGCAATGGATCTCGCAACCGGTTTCATCCACTAACGCAACGAATGAACGGTTAAAACCACAGAAGGCCGCTCCGCGTTCGCAAAATTGTTCCAGGAAATGATTGAAGTCCGGCGCCGCGCCCAGATCAGCGCACAGCCGGGCCAGAGCCAGGTAATCGGCTTCCCCCAACCCCGAACCAGAGACAGAGCTGGGCTCTATCTTCTGAGGTGCTTGCATTGGCTTCAAAAGAATTCCTTGGGAACGGCTTTTCGGGGGGCGTCATAAAATACTGTGCAATCTCATTTTGAGTCAAGTAATTAACGAGGCTGAATCTCGATTGTTAATGAGACGGATGGACCTGAACCGTCTCATGCTGAGACAAACATGGAGTGGTGAGACTGGCAGTTAATGGACAGTCACTCCAAGAATAAGCCAAATAAAGCCATTATTTTCTTTGACTTATCGCTTATTTGTAAACCTGTTAGATACCGGCGGCCGACTGGCAGCCCCATTGCTTATGTAACAGCGGGACATTCCCTGTCCCGAGGAGGCAATGTGTCCAGATTCAATCTTTCGACCAGAAAGTTGACGCGCTTGATGGTGCTCACGTCGATGTTAGTGGTGCTCTCGACCGGCGCTTTCGGCCAGAACAACCGTAGCGTCAAGAGCAAGGTCACCCCGGCATATCCCGAACTGGCCAAGCGAATGAACGTGATCGGCGCGGTAAAAGTGGAGCTGACCGTCGCGGCCAATGGTTCGGTAAAGACCGCCAAGGCGCTGGGCGGCCACCCTCTGCTGATTGACGCGGCGGTAAATGCGGCCAAACAGTTCAAATATGAACCCGGCGAAGAGACCAAAGAGGTTGTCGAGTTCAAATTCAACGGAAACGGCAACAACTAGCGTACCGGGCAGTAGCCTGGCGAACGACCGGGCAGTCAGATGTGGAGGACGGAATGACGATCGGCAAAAAACTTTATGTAGGCTTTGGCGCGGTGCTGGCGCTACTCATCGTGTTGGCAGCAATCAGTTTTGTCGCTATGAATAATGCGCGCGGTGCCCAGGAGAAGACCGCACGGCTGTTCGAACAGCAGCGCCTATCGGCCGACATTGGCTTTCAGATGATGCAGAACCGGCAGTCGCTGGGCAATTACCTGCTTAGCGGCGACGGCCGCGAAGCCGACCAGATGAAGGCCGGCGTGCAGACGCTGCAGAAGTCGATCGACAGTGCCATCGTCAATAGTGCCGGCATGAATGACCAGTTCAAGAGCGCGGTCTCCCGCTTAAAGGATGTGGAAGCAGCCTGGGTAACAGGATTTGCCGAACCGCTGATCGAAAAACGTAAACAGGTTGATTCTGGCAACGCCACTGTTGCCGAACTCCAGATCTTTTATCTGGAAAAGGACCCCGGGAGCTGGCTAAAGAAATCTGCCGACCCCTTGAAGGAAGCGCAGGACAGCATCAGCACGGTGCTGGCGGCGCAGCAAAAGGCCAGTGACAGCGCGAGTTCGCTCGCATTCTGGTTTGTGACCATCGGCACGTTGTTGGCGTTGGGTATCGGCGCCGTCGTGGCCTATAAGATCTCGCAATCGATCACTCAGCCTCTCGGGCACCTTATTACCGTTGCCCGCGAGATCGGCAACTCCGGCGACCTGGACCAGAAAGTCGATGTCAGCGGCTCCGATGAGATCGGCGAACTCGCCCAGACGTTCAACAACATGGTCAGCTACTTGAAGGAAATGGCGGCTGTCTCCGAAGCGATTGCAGGCGGCGACCTCACCGTCGACGTACAAGCCCGCTCCAAGCGCGACACCTTAGCCATCGCCTTCACTGACATGACCCAGGGCTTGCGCGCCATGGTAAAGAGCGTCCGCGACGGCGCGTCGCAGGTAGCCAGCGGCTCGAATGAGGTAGCGTCAGCTTCAGAGGAGTCCGCGCGTATCAACGTGCAAGCGGCTTCCGCGATCGACGAAGTCACCAGCACCATGCACGAGATGAGTATCAACGTGCAGAACATGGTAAAAAACACGCAAACGCAGGCATCCAGCGTAAGCGAGACCTCCGCTTCGATCGATGAGATGGTGGCTTCGATCCAACGCGTGGCCGATACCGCCAAAGTGCTGCTCGACATCTCGCAACGCTCGCGTGAAGAAGTGGGCAGCGGCATCACGACCATGGAGAAGGCGACCGACGGACTCAATCGCATCAACTCGGCGATCGAATCGTCCGCCAAGATCATCAGCGATCTGGGGGCGAAAACGGATGATATCGGCAAGATCGTAGAAGTGATCGACGACCTGGCGGAACAGACCAATCTGCTGGCGTTAAACGCCGCGATTGAAGCGGCGCGGGCCGGCGAACACGGTCTGGGCTTTGCCGTGGTTGCAGACGAAGTCCGCAAACTGGCGGAGAAATCGGCGCAATCTACGCGCGAGATCTCCGAGCTTATCGGCAGCATTCAAAAGGAAGCCCGTAAAGCGGTCGAGAACATGGATAAGAGCACGGTGATCGTGGATGAGGGCCTTACCCTCGGCAGCGACCTGGGTACCGCTCTGAAGAAGATCTCCAACGTTGTGACTGAGGTTTACAAGTTCGCGCAGGAGATCGGGGCGGCCACGAATGAGCAGTCGCATGGCTCCACGCAGATCGCCAAGGCCACCGGGCGTTTGAATGAGATCACGCACGAGATCAACTCGGCGGTAGAAGAGCAGGCCTCCGGGGCGCAAGCCGTGGTCCGCGCGATGGAGAAGATGCGCGAACTGACGCAGCGTTCAACCTCGGGATCAACGCAGTTGGCGGCGTCATCGGACCAAATGTCAAAGATGGCGCGTACCCTGCTGGATTCCATGGACCGGTTCATCCTGGAAGCAAGCTTGAATGGACATGGTCCGAAGCAGACCGACGGGCGCAGCCTGGCCCGTTATGCCACTACCAATAACTAGTCCTGGCGGAGAGATTCATGGCTAAAGATCTACATCTCGTAGGTTTCCGCATCGGGCGGGAGACATTCGGAGTGCCCATTGACATGGTGCACGAGATCGTCCGCGTGCCGGACATCACCGCGGTCCCGGACTCCCCGGAATACATCGAGGGAGTCATCAACCTGCGCGGCAAGATCGTGTCCATCGTGGACTTGCGCAAGCGTTTCGGAGAAAAGCAGATCACGCGCACCAAGAAGAACCGCATCCTGGTAGTGGAGGTTGAGTCCAAGATGGTGGGACTGATCGTAGACGCCGCTTCTGAGGTGCTGAAGATGTCGCACACGCATGTCGAAGCCCCCCCCAATGTTTTCGAAGAGGGCGAGCTGAACTATGTGACCGGCGTGGGTAAGCTGAATGACCGGCTCATCATCCTGATCGACCTGAATAAGATCCTGCAAAAGGGCGAGCTGCGACGCTTAGGCGAGCTGGCGGCCGGGCAGGCCCTGGGCGCGGCAGTTTAAGAAAACTTGTACTACCTGGGCGCTTGCGCCTGTTAGAAAGCGAAGATTCGCGCGCAAGTCCCTGTGGTAGGGGTGGCGCGCCGGGGAAAAAATGGCCACACCTGGCTTGAACCTTCAGATCACCGAACCCGAATTGAAATTGCTGCAGACGCTCGTCTACCAGGAATGCGGGATGTTCTTTGATGAACGCCGCGTGCATTTCCTCACCGACCGGCTGCATCGCCGCCTGAAGACGACCGGCATCGATTCCTTCTACAGCTACTACCGCTTGCTCACCAGCCGCGAGGGCAAGCCCGAACTGGCGGCTCTGGTAGAGAACCTGACGGTCAACGAAACCAGCTTCTTCCGCAACAAGCCGCAGATCGAGCTATTCCATAAAAATACGCTGGAAGAGATCCTGCATCGCAAGCAGTCGCGACGGGATTTCAGCCTGCGGATATGGAGCGCGGGCTGCTCCACCGGGCAAGAGCCGTACACGCTGGCCATGATCGTGTGTGACGCCCTGGCTTATTACTATCTGCGGAATCCGCTTCCCTTTGAGATGCCCTCGCCCAAGCCGATGATCCCGCCACCGTGGAAGGTGGAGATCCTGGCCTCTGACATTAATTATTCCGTCTTGCGCGCCGCGCAGGAAGGCATGTACTCAGACAATCACATGGAAGCGGTGGACTACGCCTATCGGCTGCGCTATTTCGACAAAGTCGGCGATCGTTACGCCATCAAGAAGCAGGTCAAAGACCTGGTCCATTTCGACTTCCATAATCTGAAGACCGAGTTCCTGCCCCAGCGCAACGATGTGATCTTCTGCCGCAACGTGATGATCTATTTCGACGAGGCGGAACAAAAACGCCTCATCGAGAAGTTCTATCGCTGCTTGAATCCGGAAGGCTACCTGTTCATCGGCCATGCCGAAAGCCTCTTCGGACTGAGCGACAAGTTCAAGATGATCCACCAGAACAACGGCACCGCCTACCAGAGGCTTGAGGTGCACGGGTGAGCTTCTTCTCCGAAGAGCGGTCTTCCGAGTTGCGTGACCTTTTCTTTGAAAGCGCTGCTGAATTGTTGCAGACGCTCAATGAGGAAGGTCTGCTACTGGAACAACGCCCCGGCGATGCGGAGGTAGTGCGCGAAGTGCGCCGCACCGTCCACACGCTCAAGGGCGATTCAGCCGCTTGCGGATATCAGGAGTTGAGTTCGCTGGCCCATGAGCTTGAAGACGCCTTGACGCCGGAGCTGGCGGAGCGCCGTAATACCCGCATCGCGGAAGTGGTGCTGAGCGCCGCCGACGCTTTCCAGATGATGCTGAACGCGTATCGCGGCAACACTACGCCTCCGAGTGGCGAATCCGTACGCAGAAGCATCCATGAGTTGCTCAAAGCTCCAACCAATGGCTCCTCCATTCCGAAGGTGGTGGAGCGCGCAACCGGCTTCCAGTGGTCTGAATACGAGCAGATGGTCATGGCGGATGCTACGCGCCGGGGACTCAAAGTCTTACAAGTCTCGCTCACGTTGGACGCAAATTGCATGGTCCGGGCCGCGGCCCTGCAAATGGCCAAGATGGCGTTGCAGGACTTGGGCAATCTGTTGGTGATCGTGCCTGACGAAAACATGGGCATGCAGGATTTCGACGTGATCCAGGCAGGCCTGGCCAGCAGTTTTGATAAAGAGTACATCGCTAAGAAGTGTCACATCCCCGCGGTAGTGTCCGACGTGCTGGTTGAGCCTTATGCCGAGATTGCTGCCCACGAAGCCGTATGCGAAGCGCCGCAGAGTCCAGTCGCAGAGCCTGCCGCTGAAGCGCTTGGCCAGCCTACCGCGGAAGTAACTGCGGTCCAGCGAATGGCGGCGGAGCCCTTGGATCCGGCAGATAGCATCGGTTCTAGCGCCCCAGAAGCAGCGAAGCTGCGTGTGGATGCGGAAAAGATCGACGCCGTGTTGAACCTGGTGGGAGAGCTGATCATTGGCAAGTCAATGCTCACGCAGACCATCAGCGAATTCGATAAGCGCTTCACGAAAGACCCGCTTCGGGCAAAGTTTGCGGACGCGCTCGCATTTCAGGCGCGCGTGTTGAATGACCTGCAGAAATCGGTCATGAAAGTCCGCATGGTCCCGGTGGAACAACTCTTCCGGAGGTTCCCGCGGATCGTCCGCGATGTATCGAAATCCTGCGGTAAAGAGGTAGGCCTGGAGATCAGCGGACAGAATACTGACCTTGATAAGAGCATTCTCGACGTCTTGGCGGAGCCGCTGGCGCACCTGGTGCGAAATGCCATCAGCCACGGTATTGAGTCACCTGCAGAGCGGGCGGCGATCGGCAAGCCGGCGCAAGGTACGGTGGAGCTGGATGCCTATCACCAGGGCAACCACATCGTCATTGAGGTGCGCGACGATGGCCGCGGTATCGACCGGCTAAAGGTCGTAGCCAAAGCTATCGAAACGAATGTGATCACGGCTGACGATGCGAACCGCCTCACGGACGGCGAAGCCCTAAACCTGATCTTCCATCCGGGATTAAGCACAGCCGAGGAAGTGACGGCGGTTTCCGGCCGCGGCGTTGGCATGGACGTGGTCAAGAGCGTGGTTGAGCGTTTGAAAGGTTCGGTCTCCATCGAGACCAAGGTGGGAGAAGGAACGCGGTTCTTCGTGAAGGTACCGCTGACGCTGGCCATCATCAAGGCGTTGCTTTTCCGTGTGCAGCAGCGGCTTTACGCAGTCCCCTTGGGATCGGTTGTCGAAATAACGCGGGCCCAGCAGACGGAGATCCACCGGGTAGACCAGCACGAAGTGTTGCGCCTGCGCGATGAGGTGCTGACGTTGGTGCGTCTCAATAAGCTGAATCGCGAAGCCGGTACCTCGGGCAAAAAGATATTCGTGGTCGTGATCGCTATCGGCGACCGTAAGTTTGGATTAGTCGTGGACAAGCTGATCGGTGAAGAAGAGCTGGTGATCAAGGCGCTCGACGACCATCTGGTGGCAACGGATTACGTAAGCGGCGCGTCGATCCTGGGCGATGGAACGGTCGTGCTGATCCTGAATATCAATGCGGTGGTGGCGAAATTGGGACGCAATGACGGACGCAGTGACCGCGCGACAGGAGCCTCAGCATGAGCGAACCCGTACGCGTTCTCGTCATCGACGATTCCGCGCTTATGCGGAAGCTGATCCCGCAGATCATTGAGAAAGACCCGGGCATTCAGGTAGTGGGCACCGCGATGGACGGTGAGTTCGGTCTGCGGAAGATCGATGAACTTCATCCTCATGTGATCACCCTGGACCTGGAAATGCCGCGCATGGACGGCATGGAAACTTTGCGCCACATCATGCGCAAGCACAAGCTGCCAGTGATCATGGTGAGCGCCCAGACGACCGAAGGCGCGTCATCCACATTTAAAGCCTTGGCGCTCGGCGCCTTCGACTTCGTCTCGAAACCGCGGGATGCGGCAGCCGCGAAGATGGATGAGATCGGGAACGAACTGATTGCGAAGATCAAGGCTGCGGCCAAAGCCGAGCCCCGGGTCAAAGCGGTGATTCCTTCCGAGCCCAGTAAAGTACAAAAGCCGGCAAACCGTCCGAAAGTGCCGCCCACCAAGTTGATCGCGATCGGCATCTCCACGGGCGGGCCGAACGCGCTCCAGTATGTGTTATCGCAGATCCCGGGCGATTTTCCGGGGACTATTGTGGTCGTGCAGCACATGCCGGAAGGCTTTACCGAGATGTTTGCGCGCCGCCTCAACGAATGTTGTGCGATCGACGTGAAAGAAGCGAAGTCAGGCGACCTATTGCTGGCGGGACGAGCATTGATCTGTCCCGGCGATCGCCACATCCGCGTCAGAAGAATGTCCATGGGAGACGTAGTGGTATTGGCCGATGACGACCGGGTGAACGGGCATCGTCCATCTGCCGATGTGCTCTTCAAGTCAGCGGCGATGGAATTCGGCGACAAAGCCGTGGGCATCATCATGACGGGGATGGGTGAAGACGGCGCCGATGGGATTGGCGCGATCAAGGGTCAGGGCGGCCTGACCATCGCGCAGGACGAGGCGTCATGCGTGGTCTACGGAATGCCGAAGGCCGCGATCGAACGAGGATATGCGCAACGGGTGGTGTCGCTGGAGCTGATGGCGACGACCATCGTGGCGCAGTGCATACGGCGACAAAAGGCAATGGTTTAAGGGTTATTTAGAAACACCGTAGTTAGGAGAATCATATGGAGCAATTTGCGGCTCTGCTTCGCACTCAAGACCGGCAACCGGTCCGTTACCTGGTAGTGGACGACTCGGTCTTCGCGCGTAAGAACGTGACCAAGATGGTCGAATCCTTTGGCGGCGCAGTGGCCGGTGAGGCCGGCGACGGCATGACCGCGATCACCGAGTATGACCGTGCCCTTCCCGATATTGTGCTGATGGACATCACCATGCCGCAGATGGAAGGCATTGAGGCGGCCGAGCGCATCATTCGCAACCATCCGGATGCGCGGGTGATCATGGTCTCTTCGGTCGGTTATCAGGAGAACATCGTTTCGGCATTACAGAAAGGCGCGAAGCATTTTGTGCAGAAGCCGGTAAAGCCTGAGGTACTGTACGAAGTCATCAAATATGTGATGGGAGAAGATGCCGTGGCCGCCGCGAGTGCCACCGCCGCTGGAGAATCAAAATGAAAATGGAGCTGATCCAGCCGTTCATCAATGCGGCGGACGCCGTATTATCGGAAACGCTAAAGTGCAATACCCGCATCGGCGACGTGAATATGGACGAGGAGGTCTACCGCCGCAAAGGTATGGCCACCCTTATAAATATTCACGGTGACATCGAAGGACGCGTCATCCTCGACATTGACCGCAAGACAGCGACTGCCATTGCCACTGCCCTCGTGGGTTCAGAAGTATCCGAAGACGATCCCGCGGTCGGAGAGACCATCTTCGAGCTGGCGAACCTGGTCATTGGGAATGCAGTCACGACGCTGAACGACGAAGGCTTTCGCTTTAAGATCGCGCCGCCCCAACCCCATACCTCTGACGTCGGGATGACGGGCAGTGAGGACACCGAAGCGCTGGTCATGGCGTTCGACGTCCCGAACGGGACCGTTTATATGAATATTGCCATGCGCTACAACCGCCGTCGCAAAGCGGAGCGTGAAGCGGTGGTTGGCGGGTAAACATTTTTAGCAATCAAAAAGCGGAGCCATTGGCTCCGCTTCTTTTTTGTGACGAATCGGTTACGGCGTGATGGTGACGAAGACCGGCTTCATCCTGCACCAACCCGCAGTTGCGCTGACGCACGGCAAGGGTGAGGTGGGAGCGGCGATAGTAGTCAACACGCTATCCGAGGCGCGAATGGTCACGATCGCGCTTTCGTCGGGATCGCTAGTAGTCACAGGATTCGCATCTTGAAATGCCACTACTACTTTGGAGCTATCGCGCGACGAATCTATCCAAACCGGCTTCAGCATTCCGGTCGTGGCCGGGACGGTGATCGTCGATTGCACTGCCAGGGACAGGCTACTGACGACGCTGACGGAATTCGAACCTGAATTCGCTACGTAGACGCGGCTGCCGTCAGCCAAGGGAGTCAGGGATACCGGATTGCTGCCAACGGTTATCGTTGTGGTTGTAAGGAACGCGGGGCTGTTCGCATCGGCATTGATAGACGTCACGGTGTTCGCGCCGGAATTCGTCACATAGACGCGCAGGTTCTTGGCATCGAAAGCAGCGAAGTTCGGCGCGGCCCCCACGGCGATGGTATTGACTACCGCATCCGTGTCGGCATTGATGACCGTCACATTCCCGGCGCCCTTGTTCACCACGTAAACAAATTTGCTGTCCGCACTGGCCACCGCCCATGCCGGTGACGCACCCACGCCCACCGTGGTGGTAACGCTGTTGTCGGACGTCCGGATCACGCTCACATCGCTCGAACCTTGATTGACCACGTAGATCTTCGACGCATTGGGCAGGCTGGCAATGGCAACCGGCGTAGTTCCGACCGGAACCTGCGCCTGTAGGCCCGCAGCTCCCGGGAGCAAAATGCCGACCGCGTTAATGCCCGACATCGCGACGTAAATTGTTGTGTTCGTTACTAGCGCATACGACGGGGCTGAGTTATCAGGAAGCGTGGACACCAATGGCAAGTTCGGCGATGTGGGTTGATCAAACGTCGAATACCCAGTAACACTCGCCTTGCCCGATCCGGAGGCCCGGTTCACCACGACGGTTATGGTACCCGAGGGGTTCATGCCGGCATGCACGGGGTCTTGTCCAAGGGGGACCTGCCCCGCGTTCGTGTCGCCGGAAATGTTTACATGCGTGTTCGCGCCGTCGGCGGTGGGACCATTGTTGGAGACGACGACGGCATGGCGTCGCGCCTGGGGATCGCCGCCACCAGTGGTGACCGGCGTAGCGATGGGGCGGAAGGTCTCTCCGCAAGCGCTGAGATAAAGGACCGAGGCTATGGCCAGGAAAAAGGCCCGGAAACGCAATGTCATTCCTGCTCCCGCTGGACCAGAGCCAGCATGATGGCTTATGAAACGTTAATCATTGATTGTAAACCATGCATCCGGGCGGGGCGGGGCGTTGGCAGCCCTTAAGCAGCAGGCTTGCGCCGCTTTGCCGTGGCCCGCTGGGGAGCCTTCTTCTGGCCGGTCTTGGGCGCGGCCTTCCCCTCTTTTTGCGCCAAGCTGGCCTTCAGGGCTTCCATCAGATCCACCACGGGGGCCATCTTCCTGGGCTTATCCACCGCAACCACTTCCTTGCCGTCAAGCCGGGCCTGGATGAGTTTCTTTACGTTTTCTTGAAAAGTGTCCGCGTACTTTTCCGGCTCCCATTCGGCGGCCAGCGCTTCGATCAATTGGTTCGCAACTTTGATCTCCGCCGGTTTGATCTCCACGTCGATCTCGCCGAAGCCCTCCACCTCGCGAATCTCATTCTTGTAGTAGATGGTGTGGAGCATCAGGCCACCTTCATAGGGCCGCAATAGGACCGTGTACTCGCGGTTATGCATCGTGAGTTTCGCTACGCCCACATAAGCGCTGTCGGCCAACGCCTTTTGCAGAAGCGCATACGGCTTGCGTCCGCCTTCTTCCGGAACCAGGTAATACGACGACTCAAAATAAATGGGGTCCACGTCGTCTGCTTTTACGAATTCGAGGATCTCCATCGCTTTGGCCGTCTTCGGCTCGATCTTCTTGATCTCCGCCGGCTCGACGATGACATATTCTCCTTTCGAATACTCGTAGCCTTTGACGGTCTCGCTGCGTTCAATGACCTTGTTCTCGGCGGGACAGACCAACTGCTGTTTTACCCGGACGTTGTCGTCGCGGTGGAGCATGTGAAAGGAGACGTGCTCGCTTCGCGCGCCGGAAAACAAGCGCACCGGCATAGAGATAAGTCCAAAGGTAAGGTATCCGGTCCACAATGAGGCCATAGTCGCTCCAAGCAAGTGAAGGCAGTCTGGTAGGATGCGAGGCGCCATAAGCAATGTTGACTTGACTCAAATTCATGCCTTCAGACCGTAGTTTCCGGCTCAAATCGACGGAGTGGGTCGCGCTTGCCGCGATGCTCACCCTGCTGGCATTGTTCGCTTGGCGAAGCGCTGCTGGAAGCTGGGCAGAGGCGCTCATAGTGACATTCATCTTCGCAATCTGTGGCTGGTTGCTGCGCGGGGTGAGCACCAGCGGAGCGATGACTGGATGGATGGCCGCGTTCATCCTTTACGCCGGAGGCGGGCGGCGGATGTTCGCCGTACTCTTCACCGTCTTCGTTCTGACGCTGTTGACGACGCAAGCCGGGCGAGGTCGGAAGCAGTGGCTGGGAGTTGCCGAGCCACGAGTTGGAAGGTCCGCAGCCCAGGTGGCGGCAAATCTTTTCATCGCTTCCGCGGCGATCGTAGTGCTCCCGCCGGCCTTAGGGATTTTCTTATGCATCGCCGCCTTAGCGGAAGCGGCAGCCGACACCGTCTCGAGCGAGATCGGGGAAGCGTTTGGAAAGCAAACCTACCTGGTGACGACGATGCGCCCCACCAACCCGGGCACGGACGGCGGGATCAGTCTCTTGGGAACTGCGGCAGGTATAGCCGCCGCTATGAGCGTGGCGGCAGCGGGATTACTCCTCACTGATTTCCGATCGGCTGTGATGGTCGCCGCGGCGGGCGCCTTGGGGATGCTGATGGATAGCGTGCTCGGCGCAACATTCGAGCACCGTGGCTACTTGAACAATGAAGCGGTCAACCTTCTAGGGACGGCCAGCAGCGCGGCCCTTGCTTATAATTTGTACCGGCTGATCTAGTCCGCGCCCCAGCGCAATAGGGTTGCGCCCACGGTGAAGCCCGCGCCCACTGAAGCCAGCAGCACCAGGCTTCCCTTTTTCAACTTGCCTTGCTCAATCCCGGTCTGCATGGCTAGAGGAATGGTCCCGGCGGTGGTGTTGCCAAAGTCACCGATATTGATGACTACTTTTTCTTCGGGCATACCCAAGCGTTCGGCGGCGGAAATGATGATGCGGCGGTTGGCCTGATGAGGGATGAAGACATCGACATCCTTACCCGTGAGGCCGTTGCGTTGGAGAAGTTTCTCCGCTACGTCTGCCATCTTGCGCACGGCGTATTTAAATACGGCCTGTCCATCCTGATGGACATAATGAAGTTTCTTGTCCACCGTCTCATGCGAAGGCGGCATCTTGCTGCCTCCCGCCGGCATGTAAAGCGAGCACGCGCCGGAGCCGTCGATCTCATGGAGAAAGTCGATGAAGACGTTGCTGTCACCCTCCGCCGCGGGTTCGATCAGGACAGCACCCGCGCCGTCGCCGAAGATCACGCAGGTGGCGCGGTCCTCGTAATTAATGATGGACGACATCTTGTCCGCGCCGATGACCAGCACCTTCTTATGGGCTCCGGTCTGCACGAATTGGACGCCGGTCTGCAGCGCGTAAAGAAAACCTGAGCACGCGGCCGAAACGTCAAACCCCCACGCACCTTTACATCCGAGTTTGTCCTGCACCAGGCAGGCAGTGGAAGGAAAGAGCATGTCCGGCGTGACGGTGCCGAGAATGATGGCGTCAATATCGCTAGGTACGAGCCCGCGTTTCTCCAGGATGGGGCGTACCGCTTCTACCGCCAGGTCGGAGGTCGCGACTCCGTCGTCGGCCAAGTGACGCTGCTTGATCCCGGTCCGTTCCATGATCCAGGTACTGGTGGTGTCCACCATTTTTTCCAGGGCTTCATTGGTAAGCAGGCGGGGGGGCACATAGGTCCCAAGCGCGGTGACTTTAGCCGCGGTCAGCGATTTCAACGCAGTGTCTCCGTATTTTTGGGGTGAAAGGTAAACATTGCGACGTGAGCGGTTAGTACCGGGGAGCCCACTGCGCACGCACTGGCCCGTTACCGTTGCTTCCTTCCGGACCTGGCGGGATTGGCGGGATTGCGTCGCGTGGGACCCGGCACTTTGATAATAACATCGCAGCAGACAGGCCGGGCAAAGCTGCGGCTACAATGTGGGGAAAGCATGGGCAGCGCCACGCCAATCCGCCACAACCATCCGGATGCACTCCGCGCGGGAGTCGAGCGCTACTACGATTACTCGCTGTTCGCCATGCTGGTCACCGGATTTGTGACCCTTGCCGGCACGGGCAAGCTGGATCCCGTCGCCATGATCGGCGTCTTTGCCGCTCTCGGACTCCGCGCCTATCACCTGGCTACAGGCCGGAAACTCACCCTCTCGGTGAAAACCACCACCCGTCTGACGATTGCGTACGTGTTTTTTTACGTCGCCGACCTTCTGCTGCTCTCCGGGAATTTCATCTCGGCCACCGTCCATCTGGTCCTCTTCATCATGGTGGTCAAGATGTTCTCCATGGAGCGCCAGCGCGACGATGTCTATCTCGCGGTGATCGCCTTCCTCATGATCCTGGCGTCAGCCGTACTGACGGTGGATAGTTTTTTCTTCGTCGCCTTCAGTTTGTTCTTGCTGCTTACCGTCACCACATTCGTCACCATGGAAATGCGGCGGTCTTATCGTGAGATGGAAAAACCCGCCGGGGCGGACCAGGCAACGATGACTCGAGCGCTCGGCACTCATATGGCCACCACCGGCCTCACGCCGACCCAGCGATTAGCGCGCTCCTTGTCGGGGTCTGCTGTAATCCTGGTGATCACCATCGTGCTGGGGGCGGTGGCGGTCTTCTTCGTTTTGCCGAGAGTCTCCAGCGGCTACCTCAGCCGTTTTGCCAGCGGGAACGCCTACACCTCAGGTTTCGGCGACAGCGTTCAACTCGGCGAGATCGGCCGGATCCAGCAATCGGACGACGTAGTGATGCATGTGCAATTCCCGCCCCGGACCGTGGTCCCGGCGGATTTGAAATTTCGCGGCGTCGCCCTCGATCATTTTGACGGCAAACGTTGGATGAATTCGGTTTGGACCCTGCCCGTACGCACCTCCAGCATCAATTTCCAATTCACCGGACTGCATACTTATCTGACTGGCCTCGAAAAATGGCCGCGCGATGCCAATGCGCGCTCGATCGACTATCGCGTGATGCTGCAGCCTCTGGGCACCAGCTACTTCTTCCTGATCCAGACCCCGGTGCATTTGTCGTCGGACATTCGGCTGTACGGTGTGGAGCGGAATGGCGGCATCGTCTCGCAGGACCCCTCACGTCAGATCCGCATCTATGCCGGACGGTCTGAGCTGCGCACCCCCGATCCGTCCCTAGTCGAGCCTTTGCCGGAGAAAATGCCTGACGGCTTCGCGCAATACCTGGCTTTGCCGCCCATGGATGGCCGCATCGCGAAGCTGGCCGAAGAGGTCACCCGTAATCAAACCTCTCCGCTGGCGAAAGCTGCAGCATTGGAATCGTTTCTGCAAAATACTTTTCAATACAGCTTGCAGATGTACACGGCTGAAGGCTCAGACCCTTTGGCTTATTTCCTCTTCACCCGCAAACAGGGACACTGCGAATACTTCGCGTCATCGATGGCGGTGATGCTGCGGACGCTTGGCATACCATCGCGCATCGTGAATGGCTTCCGCAATGGGGAGTTGAACGACATCACGGGCAGCTACGTGGTGCGCGCCCGCAATGCCCATTCCTGGGTGGAGGCGTATATTCCCGGCTTCGGCTGGGCCACATTCGATCCCACGCCCGCCGCCGGCCCGGAGCCGGGAGCGACGGTTTACTCACGCATGCTGCTTTACGTGGACGCGATGCGGGAGTTCTGGAGCGAGTGGGTGATCAACTACGACTTCTCCCACCAGAACACGCTCAGCACTTCGACCATAAGTTCAGCCCGGCAATTGTTCGACAGCTCTCGCATCTACCTGCGCGAGCGGTACGAGGAATTACTGAAGCGCTTGAAACGCACGGAGATCTCCGCGACAGCACAGCCGAGACAACTCGGGATAAGAATAGTTGCCATGTTGCTGGGAATGCTGCTGCTGTTGAATCTGCGCCGCTTCATCCGCATCTGGCGCGAGCGACGATTAGCTGCTAAACCTGAAAACGCTCCGCGCATGGCCGCCAGCATCTGGTACCAACGTGTCATTCGATTGCTGGGCAAAAAAGGGATGGCCAAGGCGCCCTCGCAAACGCCAGCAGAATTTGTCGCGACTATCAGTAACCCCGAGATACAACTTAGAGTTGCCGATTTCACCGGGCATTATGAGAGCGCCCGCTTCGGCGGTTCTGCCGCCGATGCGGCGAAGCTCCCGGTCTTGTATGACGAGGTAGAAGAGCTTTTAAGCAAATAAGACTTACCACTTTTTGAAGATCACCCACACCGCCGCCGCGATTAAGGCAAAGCCCAATAGATGGTTCCAACGGACCGTCTCTTTCAAGTAAAGCGCAGAAAACGCAATAAAGACCACGAGGGTGATCACTTCTTGAATGGTCTTTAGCTGGACGGCTGAAAACTCCCCGTACCCGTAACGGTTCGCCGGCACCATCAGGCAATACTCAAAAAAGGCTATCCCCCAACTGACGAGGATGGCAGTAGACAGCGGGACCTCTCGGAAGCGGAGGTGTCCGTACCAGGCGAAAGTCATGAAGATGTTCGAGCAGGTGAGCAGCAGGATGGTTTTCATAGCGAAATGGCGAAATGGCGCCTTTCCTGGCATTCAGCGCGGCTTAATCAGCCTACGCTGGGGATGATAAAATAGGGTTTCCGATGACGGTTCAGAATACACTCGAGGCCGCTCCAGCAGCGGCTTCTGCATTATCTGCAGCCCAACCGGCGGCATCTCTCCCCGGGGCGCAGCCCTCTGCCCGGACCAAGGTAGGCTTTGTCAGCCTTGGCTGCCCCAAGAACCTGGTGGACAGCGAGGTCATGATGGGCCTATTGGCGGATTCCGGCGTAGAACTGACCCAATCTGCCGAAGATGCTGACGTCATCGTGGTCAACACTTGCTCCTTCATTGACAGCGCCAAGCAGGAATCGGTGAACACCATCCTGGAGATGGCGCAGCACAAGGTCAGCGGCAAGGCAAAGCGGCTGGTAGTGGCCGGATGTCTGGTGGAGCGTTACCGCAATGAGATCCAGATCAATATCCCTGAAGTGGATGCGGTGGTCGGGACCGGCGAACTCGAAGCCATCCTGACGGCGAGCGGAATCACTCCTCGGCCACGGATGGAGCAAGCCGCCGATTCACCCTTTGTGATCCTGGGATCCTCGGCGCTGAATAAAGCTACGTCGGGAACTTTGCCGGTGATGACTTCGCGCTCTGAAGGCGATGCGCGCGAGTCAGCCGGCCGATTCTCCCGGCAGGAATGGGACGGCGCCATCGCCGACCTGCCCAACTACTTGATGAGTGAGCACACCCCGCGCGTACTGGCGACGGGAAAATACTCAGCTTACCTAAAGATCGCCGAAGGCTGCGACCATCCTTGCAGCTTTTGTATCATTCCGCAGTTGCGCGGAAAGTTCCGTTCACGCAGATTCGAGTCAGTAGTGGCGGAGGCAGAAAAACTAGTTGCCGCGGGAGTACGCGAACTGGTGCTCATCGGTCAGGACACCACCTGCTACGGGGAAGATCTTGGCCTGAAAGACGGCCTGGCGCTGCTGCTGGAACGCCTTGCGCAGATCCCCGAAGTACAGTGGGTGCGGTTCCTCTACGCTTATCCGAACAAGATCACGGGCAAGCTGCTGGAGACCATCGCTGCGAATCCGAAGGTCTGCTCTTACATTGACGTCCCGCTGCAGCACGCGGCGCCTGACGTACTGAAGCGCATGAAGCGCGGCGCCAGCGGAGACATCTTTCTGAAGTCGATCGCCACGATGCGTGCGACCATCCCGAACCTGACGCTGCGTACCTCGTTCATCGTGGGATTCCCCGGCGAGACGGCGGAAGACTTCGAAGCCCTCTGTCAGTTCGTCCGTCAAGCCAAGTTTGATTGGCTGGGGGTATTCAGCTATTCCGATGAAGATGGTTCCAAGGCCCACCATCTGGATGAGAAAGTGTCACCCCGCGAGATCGAGCGCCGGCGCAAGAAGCTCATGCAGATCCAGCAGCGCATCAGCAAGCAGAAGAAGTCGGCATTCGTCGGACGCGAGTTCGACCTGCTGGTGACCGGCGCTTCCGACGAGACGGATTTGCTCTGGGAGGGCCGCACCGAGATGCATGCACCTGAGATCGATGGCAAGGTATACATCAACGATTTTGGACCGCATGAAAAGCTTGAACCCGGCCAGTTGGTCCGGTGCGAGATCACGGAGGCGCACGACCACGACTTGGTGGCGCGCCTGGTTTAGAACATGGCGAAGAAGAAGATCAAATCACTGCGCTGCCCCACCTGTAAGACGGTGGTTTTAGCGAAAGACCCTGACTTCCCTTTTTGCTCGGAGCGTTGCCGGACGATCGATCTGGGCAAATGGGCGAGTGGCGCCTATCGCATCTCATCGCCGATCCTCGACCCCGATGTGCTGGAGCGCATCGCCGAGGTTGAGGACCCTGAGCGCAAGCCCAACTGATGCACGCTCCGTCCACGCAACCAGCGAAGCGAACCCCGTGGGCGTGGGCTACCGCTTCGTTCATGGGCATAGGGCTGATCGGCAAGGGCGGCGGCACCGTCGCCTCCGTCGCCACTTTAGCTTTCTGGTGGCTTGCGGGTAGCGCAACCACCTCATCGTCTCTCGTGTATGGCACGATTCTCGCAGCACTCCTCGCGACACTCCTCGGCATCTACGCCGCTGACGTCATGGCACGGGAGCTCGGCAAGAAGGACCCGTCCGAAGTTGTCATCGATGAAGTCGCCGGACAACTTATCGCGCTGGTCGCAGTCCCGCTCAATTGGAAATATGCTCTAGCGAGTCTTATACTTTTTAGAGCTTTCGACATCTTGAAGCCGCCGCCGGTGCGCAACCTGGAAGCTTTGTCCGGCGGATTTGGCATCATGATGGACGACGTCGCCGCCGGTTTTTACGCATTGGCCATCGTTCACCTGCTGTTATGGTTGAAGCTGTTCTAGGACCCCATGAGTCTTTCTGACCGCATCCTCGGGAAGAAGAACGTGAACGGAAAACCGCATATTGACGCGGTAGAACCGGCCGCCGCCTTGCACGGCGGCGAAATAAGGATCATCGGATCGTCGTTGGCTCCGCATAAGCCCGTCCTGCCGGAAGTGAGGTTCGGAGAGACGCCCGGCGCGGTCGTGATCAGCTCGGACGGATTCATCATCGCCCGGGTCCCGGACGAAGCCACCTCCGGCCCCGTAGTCATCCATACCAATGGCTCTTCCAGCAATGAGCACGAGGTTCGCATCGGAGTGCCGGTCGCTGATGGCCTGCACAATGTGGCTAATCCGGCCCTCGATGCCGGTGGCAATATCTTTGCCACTTTTTCCGGGGCTCGCGGCCAGAAGGCTCCCGTCTCCATTTTCAAGGTTGATACCGACTACAACGTAAAGCCCTGCCTGAGTGACATGACGAATGCCACCAGCATTGCCTTCGATCATGATGGAAACATGTTCGTGAGCTCCCGTTATGACGGCACGGTATACCGCGTCGCCGCCAATGGCACCATGGCCTCCTACGCCGAGGGCATGGGCATTGCGACCGGGATCGCCTTCGACCCCCACGGAAATCTCTATGTCGGCGACCGCAGTGGGACCATCTTTAAGATCGATCGCAATCGCGAGACCTTTGTCTTTGCCACGCTCGAGCCCAGCGTGAGCGCGTACCATCTGGCCTTCGCGGCCAACGGCGACCTCTACGTCACCGGCCCCACCACCTCGAGCTACGACGCGGTTTACCGCATCGATCCGCATGGTGTGGTGAGCGAGTTTTATCGCGGATTAGGGCGCCCGCAAGGCATGGCCTTCGATCACGCGGGAAATCTTTACGTCGCCGCCTCCTTCAAAGGGCGCAGGGGCATCGTGAAAATCTCCCCTGACGGGCAAGCGGCGTTGTCCGTTTCCGGACACGGCATCGTGGGATTATGTTTCGCGCCGGGCCGCGCCGCCATCATCGCTACCAACACCGCCGTCCACTATCTGGCCTGGGGCATTGAAGGAAAGCCGCTGTTCGGGTAGTTTCAAGACTGCCCTCATGAACGCGGAAATCATCGCCATTGGCTCCGAGCTGCTTACCCCCTTCCGCCAGGACACTAATTCCCTTTTTCTCACGGAAAAGCTGAATCAACTCGGCATTGAGGTTGCTTTCAAAACCGTGGTTGGCGACAACCAGACCAATCTGGTCTCGGCGGCGCGGATCGCGCTCAGCCGGGTGGACGTCGTGATCTTTATGGGCGGACTTGGCCCCACGGAAGACGACCTCACCCGCGAAGCCGTGGCCGAAGCCATGCGCCTGCCCTTGCGGCGAAATCCGGACATCGTCGCCGGGCTTTATGCGTGGTATGCCTCGCGTCGTCTGAAGATGCCGGAGATAAATCTAAAACAGGCAGACGTTCTTACCGGCGCCGCCGCTTTGATGAACAAGAACGGCACCGCCCCCGGTCAATGGATTGAAGGCTTGTATGAGGGCAAAGAGAAGATCGTGATGCTGCTGCCGGGGCCGCCGGTCGAGCTCAAGGCGCTGTTCATGGAGCAATGCTTTGACCGGTTGCGCGAAAAGGCGCCGCCGCAGGTGATCGCCACCCGCGTGCTGAAGGTAGCCATGATGGGAGAATCCCAATGCGATTCGCAGATCGCTCCTATATATAAGGAGCACAATGCGGTGGAGACCACCATCCTGGCCGGCGCCGGCGAGGTGCAGATCCATCTGAAGGCCCACGGCGAGACGATGGAAGAAGCGCAAAGTCTGATCGACGATCTGGTGGAGGAGCTGGAGGACGAGCTTGACGACCATCTCTTCTCTACCAAGGGCGAGTCATTGGAGCAGATTGTGGGCTACTACCTGCAGATGCGTGACCAGTCGCTCGCCGTGGCGGAATCCTGCACCGGAGGATTACTTTCTCAAAGGATCACCGCGATGCCTGGCAGTTCGCGATATTTCTTGGGCGGTGCCGTTGTCTATTCGAACGAACTGAAAACCTCTTTTGCGGACGTGTCCCCCTTGTTGATCGCTGAGCACGGCGCTGTGAGTCGGGAAGTCGCCGTCGCTATGGCCGACGGCATCCGCAAGCGCTGCAAAGCCACTCTCGGGGTGGGCATCACCGGCATCGCCGGACCCACCGGCGGCACGCCGGAAAAACCCGTAGGTCTGGTTTACATCGCGGTGACCGATGGCAAACAGAACGAAGTGCTGGAGCGAAAATTTCCCGGCGACCGCGATCGCGTGCGTCACTTCGCTGCGCAACAGGCCTTGGACATGATCCGTAAGATGCTGGCGTGAGTCCCACCATGCGGCTATTTGTCGGCATCGATATTCCGGACGAGATTCGCGCGCGCATTGCTGCCTACATGCTGAAACTGGAGCGTCTGGCGCCGGGAACGAAGTGGGTGCGGCCAGAATCCTTGCATGTGACCCTGAAATTCATTGGCAACAGTGACCAAGTAGAACTGATCAGGGCCGCGCTCGCTGGGGTACCAGCCAAGCAATTTTCCATTAGCTTTCGAGGAACCGGATTCTTTACGCCTCGTTCCCCGCGAGTCTTCTGGGCAGGAGTGCAGGCCCCCAGCGAACTTCAAGCGTTAGCCAAGCGCGTTGAAAATGCGCTCGTGCCGTTGGGCATTGCGAAGGAAGAAAGAGATTACTCGCCACATCTAACGCTGGCGCGCGAAGGCTCCGGAAGCGCTTCCGGTAGCCGCTCTGACCGCAACCAGCCGAAGATGTACACGCTGAAAACGAAGGTGGAGCCCGACCCGGCCTGGTCGCAAGTTGACTTCGGTACAATGCTGGCCACGGAATTCTTTCTCTATCAAAGCGAGACCAAGCCGGAAGGTGCCAAATACACCAAGCTGGCGCGGTTTGCTTTGGCATAGCGCCCATGCCCAACAACCTGATCATCATCGCGGTGGTTGCTTACCTGATCGGCTCCATCCCCTTCGGCTACATCCTGGTAAAGCTTTTTCTCAATCAAGACATTCGTCAGACGGGCAGCGGAAATATCGGCGCAACCAATGTGGCGCGCTCCGGTAAAAAAGGCTTGGCCATTGCGACCCTGTTGCTGGATGCAGGCAAGGGAGCGCTGGCGGTTTTATGGGCGGGATACAGATTCTCTGATTTGGCCGGGAATTGGTACCCTCAAACCGCGAGCCGTTTTCTCGCCCACGACTTCGTGTTAGAAGGCGGCCCTCTCCCCGATTTGACCTTTCTCGCACTTGCCACCCTATTCGCAGTCATTGGGCATTGCTTTCCCGTCTGGCTAAAGTTTAAAGGCGGCAAAGGCGTGGCCACGGCCATCGGGGCATTTGTGGTCTTGTCGCCTAAAGCAGCGCTGGCGGCCATGCTTTGCTTCGGGTTGGTGTTCGTGATTACCAGGTACGTTTCCCTGGCTTCGATTCTTTCCGCGTTGGCCTTTCCCGCACTGATTCTCTGGATGGGGCCTCGCTCCCGGACGCCCTCATTGTTGTTATTTTGTGCGACGGTGTCAGTGCTGATCATCCTCAAGCATCACGCCAACATCCGCCGCCTCATTGCTGGCACCGAACCCAAGTTCGGCAGGAAGCCCATCGGTACCACTGACCCTATCCAGACGGAGAAGAGCATATGAAGATCGCCGTCATCGGTGCCGGAGCCTGGGGCACCGCCATTGCCATGGTCCTCGGACGCAGCGGTACGCACGAAGTGAAGCTATGGGCATTTGAGCAGGAGGTTTTAGAAAGCATTCAGGCGCACCGCGTCAACCAACCGTTTCTGAATGGTTTCACCATTCCTGCAGCCGTCTCGGTGACCAATGACCTGGGAGAAGCATTGCGGGAGGCCGAAGTAGTCGTCAGTGTGATGCCCTCGCATCATTGCCGCCGCGTCTTCACCACCATGACTCCGCACCTTCGCCCCGAGATGCTGTTCGTCAGCGCGACGAAAGGCATTGAGAATGATTCCCTGTTGCGCATGACCGAAGTGGTCCACGAAGTAGTCCACACGAGCCGGGGATTTGTTCCGCGCGTGGCCGCGTTGAGCGGGCCCACATTCGCGAAAGAAGTCGCGAAGGGTGACCCCACGGCCATCACCGTCGCTTCCGCCGATTCAGGACTGGCCGCGACTATCCAACGTGAATGCAGCGATCCGACATTCCGCATATACACCAATGACGACGTAGCCGGCGTGGAACTCGGCGGCGCGCTGAAAAACGTCATCGCCATCGCTGCAGGCGTCTGTGACGGTCTAGGTCTGGGTCACAACACGGTCGCGGCGCTTATCACCCGGGGGCTGAGTGAGATCACGCGGCTGGCAGTCTCTTGCGGCGCCAAGCGGGAGACCCTCGCCGGACTCGCCGGCATGGGAGACCTAGTCCTGACCTGTACCGGCGGCTTGTCACGCAACCGCAGCGTCGGTGTCGAACTCGGCCGGGGGCGTAAGCTCGATGACATCATTGCGGGCATGCATGGCGCCGTCGCCGAGGGGGTGCTCACTACGAATGCAGCCGTCGGACTCGCCGCGCGCCAAGGCATCGAGATGCCCATCACCAGCCAGATGTATGCCATCCTGCACGATGGCAAGCCGGCGCAGGAAGCTATCCGCGAATTGATGACTCGGCCCGGGAAAGTGGAGTAAACGCCTTATAAGCGGTTACTTTCGTGCTGTAGGGCTGAAATAACCGGGACAAAGTGCCGCTCATTCGGGGTACAATCTCGAACGGATTTCCCCGTAAAAGACACATATGAACCTGGGTAAACTGCTTCCCCATCGCGTCAAGATCCTTTACGTCATCCTCAGTGTGCTGATCCTGGTGGCGGTGGTGCCGTTGTATTTTTACGGGACCCAGGTGGTCGGCATCAATCGCGAACGCCTGAAGACCAACGAACGCTTCCTGCAAAACACAGTCACCCGCTCCCTGGCCGATGAGATCACGCAGCGCGAGCTGGCGCTACGCCGGATGCACGAGAATTTTACCGCTGCCGTACTCGTCACCAGCGGGGCCAACCTGGGTGGCGACCACATTGGCGCCCCCGAATTGCGCGCGCTTCTCGACGGCTTCGTCTCCCGTTCCGACTCAGTGGCCTATGCCACGTTGCTGAACAATGAGGCCAAGGGCATCACCGCCGGACGCATCGCTCCCGACCCATTCCTGCAAAAGGAGTTGGAGCACGCCTTCCAGGCCGCGCGTGAAGGTCGCAGCTACAACGGACAGGCCTTGACCATTGGCGTTGGCAAAGAGGCGAAGACCGTCCGCCTGGCAGCTTCGCCGATCATGGTGAGCGGAAATTTCCTGGGCATGATCGGCACGGTGGTCGATCTCGATTATCTCGTCGAGCGGCTCGAGGATTACAGCGAAGGCGGCCTCGACGCCTACGTCATCGACAGCCGTGGACGGCTGGTCGTCTCTGCCAAAAAAGAGTGGGCCACCGGCATGGACATGAATTCCAACGAGCTGGTCAAAAACTTTGTAGAGCAAGGTTCGCGCGGCGGACTGGCGGTGACCAACGAGTTCGAACTGAAAGACCACAACACCACCGTGAAGATGCTGGGCACCTACAGCCCCGCACCCGCGCTGGAGTGGGGCGTCATCGCCCAGAAAACGCAGGCAGATGCCTACCAGAGCATCAACGAGATGCAGCGCAAGGCCTTCATGCTCGCGCTCGGCGCCATCCTGGTCAGCTTGCTGATCTCGCTCATCGCGGCCAAGCGCATTACCGAGCCGCTCCACGTACTGACCGAGAGCAGCCGCGCCATCGCCCGCGGGGATTTCTCCCAACGCGTGAAGCTGGAAAGCCGCACCGAGATCGGCGAGCTGGCACAGACGTTCAATACCATGTCTGACGACTTGGAACGCTTCGTCTTCGACTTGAAGCGCGCCGCGGAAGAGAACCGGGCACTGTTCTTGAGCTCCATTCAGATGCTCGCCGGCGCCGTCGACGAAAAAGATCCATATACGAAAGGTCACTCCGACCGGGTGACCCGTTATTCGGTCATCATCGCGAAAGAGATGGGGCTCGTCACCGAAGAGATCGAGCGCATCCGCATCTCCGCGCAATTGCACGACGTGGGTAAGATCGGCATTGAAGATCGCATTCTGAAAAAGCCGGGAGCCTTGACGCCCGACGAGTTCGAGATCATGAAGACCCACACCGTAAAGGGTGGAACGATCCTTCGTCCCGTCGAGATGCTGAAAGAGATGATCCCGGGGATCGAACTGCACCACGAATCGCTCGATGGCCGGGGCTACCCTTACGGCCTAAAGGGCGACGAGTTGCCGCTGATGCCGCGCATCATCATGGTGGCCGATACGTTTGACGCGATGACCACGAACCGTCCCTACCAGGCCGCGATGGATCCCGAGTATGTGATCCGGATCATCAATTCATTGGTCAACACTAAGTTCGACCCCAGGGTAGTGGCCGCGATGACTGCGGTCTTTGAAACAGGTAAGTTGCGGCTGCATCGCGCCGGACTGGTCACGGAGGAGCAAGTTTTCGCATCTACTGAGGCCGTATCAGAGGCCAGCGGCCAAGCCGCCGCCGGTTCATAGACAACCGCACGTCTTGATGGGCGCAGCCTCGGCTGCGCCTTTCATTTTGGCCCCGGCCTGCGACCCGCGCCTACCGATATAATCCCAGCAGGCGCCATCCATCATGATCCAGACCCTATTCGGCAGTTTAGAACCGCAGGAGAAGAAGACCGGCCTCTTCGACCGGATGAAAGAGGCGGTCACTCGCACGCGGGAAAGTTTAAGCGAACGCATTGAGGATATCGTCTCCATTGGTAGGGAGATCGATGGCGACACTCTCGATGAACTGGAAGCGACCCTGATCGGCGCGGACTTGGGAACCACCACAACTCAAGAAGTGCTGGAAAAGCTCCGCGAGAAGGCTGACCGGAAGCAGATCGCCGATGCGGCCGAACTAAAACGTTTGCTCAAAGAAGAATTGCTCGCCATCTTGAACGCGACCCCGCCAAAGTCGGCGAAAGCCGCACCGGGCGAGCCCGAAGTGGTCCTGGTAGTCGGAGTCAATGGCACCGGAAAGACCACCACCATCGGGAAGCTGGCTCACGCATTGCGCGCCGAAGGCAAGACTGTATTGATGGCCGCTGCGGACACCTTTCGCGCCGCCGCCATCGAACAACTTGAAGTGTGGGGCCAACGCACCGGCGTGGAGATCATCAAGACTAAAGCCGGCGGCGACCCCTCGGCCGTACTCTTCGACGCGATGTCCGCCGCGAAGGCGCGAGGCACCGATTTCCTCATTGTCGATACCGCTGGGCGTCTCCACAACAAAGCACATCTCATGCAGGAGTTGGACAAGATGCGGCGCACGGCCAATCGCATCATTCCCGGCGCTCCTCATGAAACCCTGCTCGTGATGGATGCCACCACTGGCCAAAATGGATTGCAGCAAGCGCGCTTGTTTACCGAAGCAGCGGGCGTCACCGGCATAGTGCTGACCAAGCTCGACGGGACGGCAAAAGGCGGCGTGGTTGTCGCCATTTCCCGCGAGCTCGGCCTCCCGGTGCGCTATGTGGGAATCGGCGAAAAGATTGGCGACTTGCTACCGTTCGATCCGCAAGCGTTTGTGAATGGTCTTTTCGATTGACATGGCCCTGAACGCCAAAGACGAGACTCTATTAGCCCGCGCATTGGGACTGGCGCGGGAAGGCATAGGCCTGTCTTCGCCAAATCCTTGCGTGGGCGCCGTGCTTGCCGATGCCAATGGCGATGAGATCTCCTCGGCCTACCACCTCTACAAAGATATGAAGCACGCGGAAATACTGGCCATGGAGCAAGCGGGTGAAAAGGCCAAAGGCGCGACTCTGTACATCAACCTTGAGCCTTGCAGCCACACCGGGCGGACTGGCCCCTGCACTGAGGCCGTGATCTCTGCCGGCATCCGGCGGGTAGTGGCCGGCATGGCTGATCCTAATCCGGAAGTCAGTGGCAGGGGCTTTGACCGCATGCGTAGCGCCGGCATCGTGGTTGAAGTTGCAGAGGGGGACCTGCACGAACGCGCCCGTTCGCTGAACGAATCGTTTGCAAAATATATTCTGCAACGCACGCCGTTGGTCACATTGAAGGCCGGCATGACGCTGGATGGGAAGATCGCGCCCCCGCCCGGAGAATCGAGTAACCCATCTGCGCTGGGCACTGGCGCGGCCAGCGGCGGCTGGATCACCAGCGAAGAGGCGCGGGCCCACGTACAGCAGCTCCGCCATGCTTCGGACGCCATCATGGTCGGCGTGGGAACGGTCATTGCCGATGACCCGCTGCTCACAGACCGCACCGGCAAGCCCCGGCGCCGCCCGTTATTGCGCGTGATCCTGGATTCTCGCTTGCGTCTGCCGCTGGAATCGCGGCTGGTGAAGTCGGCGGACAAGGACGTGATCGTCTTCTGCGCGTTTGCCGAAGAGAATAGGAAGCGCGAATTGGAATCCCGAGGGATCGTGGTGGAACAGTTGCCACTTTTCCCGGTGGCGGACCGTTACGTGGTGGGCGGCAATCCTATTAAGAGCGATGGTCGCCCGGACATGAAGAAGCTGATACAACGCCTGGGCGAGTTGGAGATCACCAGCCTTTTGCTCGAAGGCGGCGCGCTCGTCAATTGGGCGGCTTTGGCGGCGGGCATCGTCGACAAGGTCTTCCTTTATTACGCGCCTAAAATCCTGGCTGGTACCGGCTCTGTCCCCTTCGCCAGCGGCGAGGGTTTCCGCCAGGTGGCGGACGCGGCCCAGGTAAAGTCTTTGAAGCTCCATCGTTTCGGTGAGGACTTCGCGGTCGAAGGTTATTTGCACGACCCCTACCAGTCGCAGCCGGTACCGCACAAGGCTTATGGCCCCGCGGTAGTTTACGAGGGCGTTTAAATGTTTACCGGATTGATCGAGGAAGTGGGAAAGCTCGTCGAGATTGGCGGCAGCGATGGCGCGCGCCGCATCGTAGTGAGGTCTTCGCAACTGATCAAAGAGCTCAAGCCGGGAGACAGCATTGCCGTGAATGGAGTCTGTCTCACCGCGCTCGACCTTACCCAGGATTCCTTCGCTGCAGATCTGGCGGCGGAAACGGTGGCGCGCACTTCGCTGACTCGCTTGGGCACCGGAGCGCCCGTGAATCTCGAACTACCCACCAAAGCCGGCGGCCGGTTGGGTGGCCATGTGGTTCAGGGCCATATAGACGGAGTGGGAAAGCTCTCGAGCCTGACCCAGCGGCCCCATGCCGGGGATTGGATGCTCAACTTGGAGTTACCCAGCGGGCTCGAGCGCTACGTGGTCTTCAAAGGATCGATCGCGGTTGAGGGGATCTCACTGACGGTGGCGAAGATCCATGGGCAAGAGGTGAGTATTGCCATTATCCCGCACACCTATCAAGCGACGAACTTGCACGTCCTACAGCCAGGCGACCCTGTCAACATCGAAGTTGATGTCATCGCCAAGTATGCCGAAAAGATGCTCCAGGGCGAAGCCGCTCCCAGCGGCATCACCACGGACCGCCTTATGAGCGAAGGCTTTTAACCAGGGACTACCAGCGAATCCAGTTCCAGGAATTCCTGCACCACCGGATGCTCGCAGCGCAACATCTCTTCCTTTGTTCCGAAGAACACCGCGTTCCCCTCGTGCAGGAATACGATCCGGTCCGCCAGTTTTAGCGCAAAGCGCATGTCGTGCGAGACCACGATGCTCGTCAACTTAAGCTGGAACTTCAGTTTCTGTATCAGGTCTCCGAGCAACTGCGCCATCAGCGGATCCACCATGGTCGTAGGCTCGTCGTAAAGGATGGCTTCAGGTTGCGCCGCCAATGCCCGCGCAATGGCCACCGAGCGCTTCATGCCGGTGGAGAGGTCGGAAGGCAGCAAGTCTCGCATTGCCTTTACGCCCACCATGTCGAGCAGCCCATTCACCACCTGGTAGATCTGCGCTTCGTCCAGGTCGCGGCGCTCGCGCAGCGGAAAGGCTACGTTCTCTCCCACCGTCAGCGAGTCAAACAGCGCTCCGTTCTGAAAGACCATGGTGACCTTTTTGCGGATGCGCTCCATCTCCAATTCGGTGTAATCGGTGATGTCCTCATAGGCCACGAAGATCCGGCCACTGTCCGGCTTCAGGAACCCCATGATGTTGTGTAGGGAGACGGATTTGCCCACGCCGCTGCGGCCCAGGATGCACAGCGTTTCTCCCGGCATCACAAAGAAGCTCACGTGATTCAACACGTGGTTGGAGCCAAAAGCTTTAGAGACGTCCTTGAACTCTATATAGGCTCGAGCGGTGGCATCACTCATGAATTGGCGTGGCGGGTCTTCTCGCGTATCACCCGTTCATAATCTTCGCGAGTGTTGAGATTGTCAAACAGCGCCGCCGTGAATCCCAGCAGGCGCATCTCGTCATTCTCCACGTCGATCACCCGGGTAGTGGCGGGATGGAAGAGCGCGTCTAACTTTAGCCGACCTTCTTTCAACGCTTTCTCGGCGATGGGCAAAAAATCGGTGCGGTAGATGGCGCACAGCGGTTGCAATCCTTGCGCCGTCCGCGGCAGGGTCACGATCGCATTCGCACTCCGCGCCACTTCCGCCAAGTGCGCAACGAACTCGCTGGATACAAGGGGCGTATCCACGGCCATCATGAGGTTCAGCTTCGTCTGGCTCCGCCCTAGCGCCGCGTGGATTCCGCCAAGCGGCCCGCAACCCGGATACACATCCTTCACGATGCGGCCATAAGGAGCAAATGTCTCCTTTGGGCCGACGATGAAGATGTCTTCGCAGATGGTCCGCGCCTGGGCAATGGCCGTGTCGATCAATGACTTGCCCTGAATGGGGAGCAACGCTTTTTCGGTTCCCATGCGGGAACTCTTCCCCCCGGCCAGAATGAATCCCGTGATCGCTTCCACGGCCGATTTTTATCACATCCCGCGGCCCACCGGCGCAGCAATTTTGTTTCTCCGTGATAAGATTTTCCCGCTTCCCCTCCTGGACCCTTATGGAACTTCGCCGGCGGATCATCTTTGCCATGCTGTTGCTGGTGGTGGTGACTGCGCTGAGCGTCGTCGGTTACCTGCTGCTCGGTGGCCCGAAGGTCACATTCCTTGAGGCGCTGTACATGGCCGTCATCACCCTGGCAGGCGTTGGGTATGGGGAATTTGTTGACACCAGCCACAACGCCGTCCTCCGCTTGTTCAATATTTTCGTAGTCCTGTTCGGCGTGATGATCACGGCCTATGTTTTCTCGTCGGTGACCGCATTCCTGGTTGAAGGCGATTACTCTCACGCCTTCCGGAGACGCAAGATGCTAAAGAAGATCCAACAATTGAAGAACCATTACATCGTCTGCGGTCTGGGCGACACCGGCCGGCACGCCATCGAGGAACTCCAGAAGACCGGCTCGCAGTTTGTCGTCATCGATCACCACGATGAGAACATCAAGCGCTTACAGGAGCACTCTGGCGAGACGTACAAGGATCTGCTCTACATCATTGGCGACGCGACTGATGAAGAAGTGCTGGAGCAGGCCGGAGTGGGACAAGCAGCCGGCTTGCTGAGCACTCTGGCGCTGGATAAAGAAAACCTCGTGATCACCGTGCTGGTCCGGCAAAAGAGCCCCAGCATTCGTATTGTGGCCCGCTGCACGGACCTGAAATTTTCTGAGCGGATGCAAAAAGCGGGCGCAGATTCGGTGGTCTCTCCCAATCGCATCGGCGGGCT
This sequence comes from Terriglobales bacterium, assembly GCA_035526435.1. GTDB lineage: Bacteria > Acidobacteriota > Terriglobia > Terriglobales > Acidobacteriaceae > DATLCI01. The sequence continues at coordinate 9,475 of DATLCI010000150.1, read as the reverse complement.
GCGCCTGGCCAGTGAGATCCTGCGTCCGCACGTGGTCGGCTTTCTCGACCTGATGCTGAAGGAGCAATCTCGGACCTTGCGGATCGAAGACCTGGTGGTACCGGAAGGGTCGCCTTGGACGGGCAGATCGCTCGGCCAGCTCGACCTACGCAACCTTTATAACCTGCTGCCCATGGCGCTTAAGAATGCCGGCAATGCCAGTGACGGTAATCAAAACTTCTGGGTAAATCCCCCTGACAGCATTGGGGTTAAGGGCGGGATTGTGATCATCGTGATGGGAGATGTGAACGACATTCGCCGGGCCCGGGCAGACGCGGCGGGCGAGAAATTCGTCCAAACCGTGACTGAGTCTTAGAAATATTCTGTAAGTGTCTCATTCTGCTCACTTTCTTCCTGGGGACAGGCATACAGTCAACTTGGGCGACTCCCGCATCTAAGCCAGTACCGGCCCTAGAACCCAAGCCCCAAAAAAGAGGATTTTCTATGACTGAACGACGTGTACATACCTGGTTTTTTGTAACGTTGCTATCGCTGCTGCTCGTGGTGGGCTGCGCCAAAGGCCCCGGCACGCGATCTGATTCCGATATCGCTTCCGACGTGCAAAATAAGCTCAACAGCGATGCCAACATCGCCAATAAGGCCATCACCGTGAATTCCACCAGCGGAACAGTGACCTTAAGCGGTACGGTCGGCTCCGAGATGGAGCGTCAGGCGGCCTCCAACGACGCCGGGCAAGTTGAAGGCGTGAAGACCGTCGTGAATAACCTGCAAGTCACTGGGGCCACGGCAGCAGCTCCGGCCAACACCGCACCGGCCAACGTGGGGACCACGCAGCGAGCGACGACGACCAGCGCTCCGCGGGTGAACCGCAGCAGTTCCACCACGAACAATCCAGCCCCGGCTGGCGCGTCCACCCCGGTCACGCAGGCCAAGGTCACCGTGCCTTCGGGTACGGAACTCAATGTCCGCGTGAATGACGAGATCAGCTCGGAGAAAGTCTCGGTGGGCGACAGCTTTACTGGCACTCTCGACTCTCCCATTTACGTAGGCGAGAGCATCGCGATTCCCGCGCACGCTGACGTGCAAGGCCGGGTAGTGGACGTAAAGAGCGCTGGCAAGTTTGCCGGACGTTCAGAAATGGTGTTGAAACTCACCAACGTGAGCTACAACGGCCGTAGTTATAACCTGAATACGAATCAGTGGCAGAAGTATGGCGCCTCGCGCGGTAAGAACACGGCGGCGAAGGTGGGCGGCGGCGCTGCCATCGGCGCAGTCATTGGCGCGATCGCCGGCGGCGGTAAGGGCGCTGCTATCGGAGCTGGCGTAGGCGCCGGAGCCGGCACCGGAGCTCAAGCCATCACCAAGAGCGAGCAGATCGTGCTGCGTCCGGAGACCATGCTGACCTTTACTTTGGAATCACCACTGTCCGTGGTGGCAGCATCTTCGAACCAATCAACCCGGCGGCCCATGACGAACAATCAATAACTGCACTTCGCATTGCAAGCGGGCGCCTTCGTGGCGCCCTTTTGCTTGCCCCCTGCATGCTAGACTTTCTTTCACCATCAGGACTACGACCCCACTGTGCGCATACTTACCCGCTACGTATTGAAAGAAGTGCTGCAGCATGCGGCCTTGGGCGCTGCTCTGTTCACCTTCGTGATCTTCATGCGGGATGTGGGACGCATCCTCGAACTCATCGTCCGCAACAGCGCTCCCTTGCCCAGCGTCGCTGAGCTCTTCTTTCTTACGCTGCCTACGGCCTTCACTATCACCATTCCTATGGGCGTGTTGGTCGGCATCCTCATTGGGCTGAGTCGCCTGGCCGCTGACAGCGAAGTCACCGCGATGCGTTCCAGCGGCATGGGCGCCGTCACGTTTGTGGGCATCATCTCTATCTTCGCGGTGGCCATGTGGATGTTGGCGCTGGTCAACAGCGTGTGGGTCGCCCCTCGTTCCGCCGCAGAACTTGTCCAGCTACAGCAGTCCCTGAAGAGCTCGCAGGCATCGTTCGCGATCCAGCCCCGCGTCTTCTACGAAAACTTTAAAGACACGGTGCTGTACGTACAGGACGTAAAAGCCGGTAGCGGTGCGGCGGTGTGGGAGAACGTTTTCCTGGCTGACATCCGCAATCCATCTTCGCCCAAGGTCACCGTCGCGGAGCGCGCCGTCGTCATCAATGAAGAGCAGAACAAGCTGCGGTTGCACCTGGTCAACGGCGCGCAGCACGAGACGTCTCCCAATTCGCCGGACCAGTACAACGTTACGACCTTCGCCGAGAGCGATATCCCCATCCAGCTTCCTTCAACCGATAGCGGCCCCGCCCGCGATCCTCGGCCTGCGGAGCTAAGCACTGCCGAACTGTTGCGCCTGGCCGAGAGTCCTGATCCCGCCATCGGACGCTGGTATCTGATCGAGTTTCATCGGCGACTGGCACTCCCGACTGCCTGCCTGGTTTTGGCAATGATCGGTATCCCCTTGGGACTCTCGTCGAAGAAGGGCGGCAAGTCGACGGGCTTCGTACTCACCATCGGTCTGGTCTTCCTTTACTACGTGATCTCGCTGACCGGTGTGGGCATGGCCCGTCAGGGAAAGATGCCCGCCGCCGCCGGCGTGTGGATGGCAAATGCGCTATTCGCCTTGGCGGGACTGGTCCTGTTGTACCGAGTGGACCGTTCATCGTTGGAGGTGGGTTCCGTCAAAAACCTCTGGCAGGCCATAAAAGAGCGCTTCCAAAGGATACCGGGGACCTTGGAACCCGAACCCGTGGAGCGCCGTGCGGTGGAGCGGCTGTCGCGGGAAAGCTCGCAGATGCGTTTTCCGCTGATCCTGGATACCTACATCCTGCGCGATTTTATTTCTTACCTGGGAATGATCCTGGCCACCTTCGTGACGCTGATGATGGTCTTCACATTTTTCGAGCTCCTCGGCGACATCATCCGCAATCGCGTCCCGCTGATCACGGTAGGCGAATACATGCTCAACGTGATGCCTTCCATGATTTATCTCATGGCGCCGTTGAGTGTGTTGGTCGCGGTACTCGTGACCTTCGGACTATTGCAGCGCACCAACGAGCTTACCGCCATGAAAGCCACGGGGGTCAGCATCTATCGCGCGGTGGTTCCCGTCCTGGTGGTGGCAGGAGTAGTGTCGGTCGGACTCTTCTTCTTCGAGCAGTTTTACCTTCCTACGGCGAACACCCGCCAAGAGGCCATCCGCAACGGCATCAAGGGCAAACCCGCCCAGACGTTTATCCGTCCTGACCGCAAGTGGATCTTCGCCCAGCAGAATTCCATCTACTATTACGAGCACTTTGATCCCGACCGGAACGAGTTTGCCGGCTTCTCGGCATTCCACTTTGAACCCAAGAGCATCCAGATCAGTGGCCGTACCTATGCCAAGCGCGCCCATTGGGAAGACGGGCTCAATAAATGGGTCTTTGAAAAAGGCTGGCAGCGGGAGATCCAACGCGACGTCGTCCTTGACTATCGGACCTATGACGTCGCCACGTTCGCCGGGGTGACCGAGGCGCCGGTTTATTTCAAGAAGGAAGTCCGGCAGTCCACCGAGATGAACTATAGCGAACTGTCGAATTACATCAACGACCTTCAGCAGAGCGGGTTTGATGTTGTGCGCCTGCGAGTGCAGTTGCACAAGAAGTTTGCCTTCCCCATGATCGGGTTTGTCATGGCGCTGCTGGCGATCCCCTTCTCGCTCACGGCGGGACGGCGCGGCACCCTCACCGGGGTGGGCGTGGCCTTAGGGCTCGCCGTCGCTTACTGGATGACTTCCGGGCTGTTTGAAGCTCTGGGTAACGTTAACCAGTTGCCTGCGGCGCTCGCCGCCTGGGCCCCTGACCTGTTGTTTGGGCTGGCCGGCGGATACCTTATCTTCCGCGTGCAAACCTAGCTTTCATCCGCGAAAGCCTTTGTCGCCGCCTTTCATCTAAACTAATCGAACGTCATGCTGGAACGCCTTCGCCCCCTCTTTCCGTATTTGTTGCGCTACCGCCGGGACCTCGGGTTCGGGATGTTGTCAATGCTATGCATGAACGGCATCTGGATCCTATTCCCGCTGGTGATCGGCGAGGCCATTGACGGGCTCAAGGTGGCTGTCACCCGGGAGCAGCTCCTTTATTACGCTTCGGCCCTGCTCACCATCGCATTCGTGAAGGGCATTTTTCAGTATCTGTACCGCTGGCTGGTGATCGGAGTCTCCCGCGAGATCGAGTTCGATCTGCGCAACGATATCTTCCACCACCTGGAAACACTTTCCCACGACTACTACCAGCGCACCCGCACCGGCGACATCATGGCGCGCACCACGAACGACCTCAACGCGGTGCGGCAGATGCTGGGGCCGGCGATCATGTATTCCGCCAGCACCCTGGTCTTCACCGCCGGCGCGCTGGCGTTCATGTTCGGCATCAGTCCCAAGCTGACGCTGGTGGCGTTTGTGCCTTTGCCCATGGTCAGCATCCTGATCCAATATTTCGGAAGACGGATCCATGAACGGTTTGAACGCATCCAGGCCACCTTCTCTGACATCTCGGCGCGCGCCCAGGAGAACTTCTCCGGGGCCCGCGTGGTGCGCGCCTATGTGCAGGAGGAAGCTGAGATCGCGTACTTCGCCACCGCGAACCGTGAATACATCGCCCGCAGCCTGAAGCTGGTACAGCTCATGGGCATGCTATGGCCCACGCTGCAGACTCTGTTGGGGTTCGCGGTAGTGCTGGTGTTGTGGCTGGGCGGTCGCGAAGTGCTGGCGGGCCGGATGACCGTGGGACAATTCGTCGCCTTCAACACTTACATGGTGCAATTGACTTGGCCGATCATTGCGTTGGGCTGGGTCATCAACATCTATCAGCGCGGCACCGCCTCTATGGGTCGTATCAATGAGATTTTGACGGAAACTCCCTCTATCTCTGACCGGGACGTTGCGCCGGACCTTGCGGGGAAAATGGTCGAGCTACGGGGCGACATCGAATTCCGGCACCTGAACTTTCATTTTGTGGAGCAGACGCCCGACGTCGATGGGCATGCGGCCAGAAGCCAGGCGGTTTTGCGCGACATAAACCTCCACATCCCGGCCGGCTCCAGTCTCGCAATCGTCGGCCCTACCGGAAGTGGCAAAACGACATTGGTGAACCTCATTCCCCGCATCCTTGATGCCGAGAAAGGAATGGTATTCCTCGACGGCCGTCCTATCGCCGACTATCCCTTGCAGACTTTGCGCCGCAACATCGGATTCGTGCCGCAGGAGACTTTCCTGTTCAGTGACACCGTTCGGGAGAACATCGCCTTCGGCACCGACTCCGCCACCGATGGACAGATCCGCGCGGCCGCCGACGGCGCCAGTATCGCCGCAGATATCGAGGGCTTCCCCGAAGGCTATAAGACCGTCGTTGGAGAGCGAGGCATCACCCTTAGTGGCGGACAGAAACAGCGCACCGCCATTGCGCGCGCCATCATTCGTGATCCCCGCATCCTGATCTTGGACGATGCATTATCCAGCGTCGATACCTATACCGAGGAACGCATCCTGAATCATCTGCGTGAAGTGATGCGGGGACGCACCACCATCCTGATCTCGCATCGCGTCTCCACCGTGCGCAGCGCGGACAAGATCGCGGTCCTGCATGAAGGACGCATCGTGGAGTACGGCACCCATGACGAGCTGATCCAACGGGAGGGTTACTACACCGACCTCTACAACAAGCAGCTTCTTGAAGAAGAGCTGGCCCAGGTTTAGTTCGGGATGAAGCGTGTCATCGTCCCGGAGCTGCTCGATGATGACCGTGGAACGCCGCAGCAGATACAGGATTCCCTCACCGACCTGCGCATGTTGAACCGCTACTTCGGCGGCACGACGACTACGACCTCCCTGCTGCTACAAGTTGCGGAGCGGTTAAGGATGACAAATGTTTCATGGCTGGATGTTGCCGGCGCTAGCGGCGATGTTGCCGCCGCAGCATGCAAAGCCCTCGCTAGCGAGGGGATCACACTGGCCGTAACCGTGCTCGACCGCAGTCCGGGTCACCTGCGCGCGGCTCCAGCGAGCGCCATCTGCGGTTCTGCTTTCCAACTTCCATTTGCCGATGCGTCGTTTGATGTCGTCGGCTGTAACTTGTTCGTTCATCATCTCGGGCCGGCCGAGTTTGAAGTTTTTATGGCTGAGGCCATGCGGGTATGTCGGCGGGCGGTCATTATTAATGACCTCGAACGAACCACCTGGCATTGGCTGGCGGCGCACGCCGGCCGGCTTATCTACCGTAGCGCGGTGACCCGGCACGATGCGCCTGTTTCAGTACGGCGCGCATACACGCAAAGTGAGGTAAAAAATATTTTGCAAGCTGCGGGCTATTCCGCCGTCGAATCCTCCCATCATTTCCTCTACCGTATGGGGTTCATTGTCTGGCGAAAGGCTGAAGAGTGAGCGAGCAATTCGATGTCGCGATCATGGGCGGTGGACCTGCGGGCACCAGCGCCGCCATTTCTGCCGCGCGTGCCGGGATGTGCGTCCTGCTGGTCGATCGCGACACATTTCCGCGCCCTAGAGTGTGTGGCGAATTCGTATCTTCGGAATCGCTGGCACTATTAAGCGATCTCCTCGGCGGCGCTCACCCCTTGTTGACCCAGACCTTGCCCATCGCCGAGGGCCGCTTGTTCATTGGTAAGAGTGTGACGGATACCCACATCGATCCTCCCGGCAGGAGCATCCCGCGTTACGAGTTGGACCATGCGCTGTGGCAGGCCGCCTCGTCGGCAGGTGTTTTTACGCACGCGGGCACACCGGTGACGCAGGTCAAAGGTGCCGGGCCTTTTACCATTCACACTCGAGACAAAAGTTACGAAACACGCTCGGTGATCCATGCTGCGGGAAGATGGTCTTCGCTTCTGGGCAAGCTTGAGCCGCCACCTGGTCCAAAGTGGATCGGCATGAAGGCCCACTATGCCACCGGCGTTGATCAAGCGACCGTCGATCTTTACTTTTTTCCCGGCGGCTATTGCGGAGTGCAGCCCGTGCGGGAGGGAGTGATCAATGTCTGCGCGATGGTCCGCTCGGATGTTGCCAACTCTCTGGAAGAGATCACCCGATGCCACCCCGCTCTTCAAGTTCGGAGCCTCCGGTGGAGCCGCATCACGGAGCTAGTGGCAACTGCTCCCCTCATCCACTCGGCGCCCCTCCCGGTGCAAAACAATGTTTTCTTAGTGGGCGATGCGGCGGGCTTCATCGACCCCTTCCTCGGCGATGGGATCTCGCTTGCACTGCAAACCGGGGCTCTTGCGGCCAGGGCGGTAGCGTCGTTCGTGAGCCGCGATGTTCCTTTAGCTGGAGCGCTGGATATTTATGCCAATGCCTACCGCCATGACATTTTGCCGTGCTTCCAGCACGCAGCCCGGCTGCGCCGGGTCCTCTCCTCTTCGCAGCCCTTTCAAGCGGCGCTGACCGGCCTGCTCAAGGTCCCGCACATCACGGAATGGCTTTTGCGAAAGACCCGTCCGAAGGTTGCGCCGGCAGACTGAAACATTCAGCGGATGACCAGAACTTCGCGAACGTTGTCGCGGGCGAGAAAGAACTTAATGTTGGAAAAATCCTTGAACAGGTTCTCAATGTGACGATTGTTGAACACGCGCTGCAAGCGGAATTGCGGGCCGCGTTGCAGGCTAAGCGAGTCCTTGCCCGCAATGTGATAGCGGAAGTAGGGCGCATCCGGGCCGGCGTCTTTGGTATGGAAGAATGCCAGCAATACTCCGCCGGGCTTCATGATCCCTGCCAGTCGTTCTACGGATGGTTTCACCAGCCCTTCGTGCAGATAGTCAGGGATGTCCCAGCCTAAGACCACGTCGAACTTCTGGCCGTTATGACTCAGATTTTCCCGGAGAAACTCCGCCACCTTGATCTGCTTCGTCCCATCTTCAGACGCGGACGTATAAGCGGGATCGAACGACGCCAGCAAAACATCCTCGTTGTACACGCGATGTCCCAGCCCGGTGAGTAGCGAGATGTTCTGCGGGGAGGTAGGTCCCAGATCCAGGATCGTCAGGGACTCTTTGCCGGAAATAAGTTTGGTCAGCTCGCCCAGACCGCTGGAATGGCGCGTAGCCCGGTCGCCACTCTGCCCAACGGCAGAGCCCTCCGGACTGCGATCCTCATTGCGGAACAGCTTGAAGAAACCCATTGCTCCTATTGTAAGCAGGCTGGTTCCGCCGGCCAACTGCCGGAACCGGATTGGTGATTGGCGTAGGGACTAACTCTGTGGCGTGAAGGTCGGCTGATCGTTGAATGACGCGGCCGCCGCGAATGTCTTCGGAGCCTCCGCCTTCACTGCCGGCTTCGCTTCCTTCTTGATGTCGATCGCGCCTTTGAAGAAAGCACCGTCTTCGATCACGATCCGCTGCGTGGAGATATCGCCCACCAGGACTGCGGAGCGTTTCAGTTCCACCCGGTCGGTCCCCTGGATGTTGCCATCCACTTTTCCGTGCACGATAACGTCCTTCGCCTTCACGTTGGCGCGTACCCGGCCGTGGGGTCCGATGGTGAGGTTGTGCTCCTGCAGATCGATGCTGCCTTCCACCTCGCCATCCAGGTAGAGGTCTTCACTGCCGGAAAGTTCGCCCTTCACTAATACGGACTTCCCAATATGGGCAACATCGGCGCGGAAGCTGTCAGCAGATTTCACGGGTTCCATGGGGCGAAACTCCTTTTTGATCTCGGGAGGATTAGTCACAGGTACGCTGGTGTTGGCTGTCGGTCTTTCATCCGGCTTAGGGGATTTCCACATAAACGTTCTCCCGAATACAATTTTTAGTATCTGCTGACCGATGCGAAGGGAACGCCGCAACCTGTCAGTTCAGAATGGCTTAGGAGAACTATACTCAACCATTGTCTGAGCCGCAATCAGGTTTTTGCCCCCTTTTTGGCAGTTTTGCCGGCTCAAACCCGCTTCAGGCACCCTTGCTACCCCGCGATACAATAAACCCACCGCGATGGTTGATATTCACTGTCATCTGTTACCCGGCGTCGACGATGGCGCGAAGAGCTGGGAGATCTCCGAAGAGATGTGCGGGATCGCCGCTCAAGATGGGATTCAGCATATCGTTTGCACGCCTCATGCGAACGACGAGTATGTCTACGACCGGGCGCAGCACGAAGTACGGCTGCAGGAATTGCGCGAACGAGTAGGCGGCAAGATCCAGCTCAGCTTGGGATGTGACTTCCACCTCTCCTTTGACAATATTCAGGAAGCATTAGGCGCTCCCGAAAAATTTGCCATCAGCGGTAGCGATTACCTGTTGGTCGAATTCAGCGATTTTGCCATCAGCCCGGCTATAAATGACGCGCTGCTCCGCTTCCTGAGCATGGGTATCACCCCGGTGATAACGCATCCTGAACGCAACCTCGTCATCCAGCGCCAGCCGGAGCTTGCACTAAAGCTCGCCGAGCAGGGGTGTGTTATCCAGGTAACGGCCAACTC
>DATLCI010000145.1:0-5869 GCA_035526435.1 Terriglobales bacterium | reverse complement strand
GACCCATTCCTGCTCGAGCTGCTGGTCATCTTTGTTTCCGCGAAGATCCTGGGAGAGATATTCGAGCGGTTGAAACTGCCGGCGGTGTTGGGCGAGATCCTCGCGGGAATCCTGCTGGGACCATTCGCCTTCGGATGGATTCCCGCTTCAGCGATCCAAGACGGCCATCCCATTAATTCATTGGCAGGACTAGGTGCGATTTTCCTATTATTTAGTGTGGGCTTAGAGACGCCCGCGGGCCAACTGCTCAAAGTAGGCAAGCGCTCCATGAACGTAGCGCTGGGTGGAGTGGCGCTACCCTTCGTTCTCGGCTTCGCTTACTGGATGTTGACGGGGCACTCCGCGGCGCAATCAACGTTTATTGCCGCGGCCATGGTGGCCACCAGCGTGGGCATTACCGCGCGGGTCATGGGCGATCTGGGCGTCCTGAAGACTCGGGCCGCGCAGATCATCCTGTCGGCAGCGGTCTTCGATGACATTCTTGGCATGATCATTCTCGCGATGGTGGCGGGCATGGCCTCGGCTGGCGGAGTTAATTGGACCCAGATCATCATCGTGCTCGCCATGGCCACGGCGTTCTCCTTGTTCATGATCTTTATTGCCCCGCATATCGTAAGCCGGGTCAAGAAGCCGGTGGAGAACATGTCCACGCGGCAGGCGCCATTGATACTGGCGCTGGCGCTCTGCCTGGCGCTTTCGGTGTTGGCGGAGAAGATCGGGATGGCGGGGATCATTGGAGCGTTCTTTGCCGGCTTGGCCATCGCCGATCATGCGAACCAATGGAACTTGACGCCCGGCATTGACGCGATCCGGGACTTTTTGGCCCCGGTGTTCTTTTTCATCATGGGCGCAAAGCTCAACGTGAAGGTGTTCTCGCCGGACATCGTCGTACTGGCCGTGATCGTTTCGGTGCTGGCCATTGTCTCCAAGCTGGTGGGCTGCGGATTGCCGGTGTTGAAAGAAGGCAGAAAGACGGCCGTCATTGTGGGTGTGGGCATGGTGCCACGCGGCGAAGTGGGGTTGATCGTGGCCTTGGTTGGTCTCAGCATGAACCTGGTTGACCAGACCGGATTCGCAGTAGTGATGTTCATGACCGGAGTGACAACGATAGTCGCGCCCATCGCGTTAAGGGTGCTACTGAAGAGCCCTGCATCCGCGGTTTAACTACGCCCGGTAGGGGCGGGAGCTGTCCCCGTTCCACTAGCCACGAACTTAAAAAAGTCTGACTGCGCTAGTCGCGATGGATGTACTTCATCTCCAGTGCTAAAGAACCGGCAAAAACTCATGATGAGGGGATGCCACTTTCCCGCATCAATATGCGGGCGCTGGCCTGATCCGATCAATAACGATTCCTCTACATGTAGCCGCGTGATATGGACTTCGAATGCATTGGCATTCACATTCTTGCCGAAGGGCCGGACGTCTTTCACTACCGCCTCCATCTGCACCGGACACTCCGCGATGCGCGGCGGGGCGACGCTTTCCGACGGTGTGGGAGTGAGTCCCGCATGGTCGAACTTGTCCGGCTCATAGCGATAACCCCACGCGGCTTTCTTCTCCGGCACCGGGTTCTTGCCCGTGGTGAGCGCGAGCCGATCCACGTAGTTCGCTTGCTCTGCCGAGGGCAGGTTCAGCACACACTCGCCGGTGCGGATGAGGTTCTCTGAAGTCTTACCCATAGCCCCCAGACCAAGCATGCAACTCCAGCCGAGCCACCACGCAGAAGACATGGGAGCGATGTTTGGCGATCCGTCTTCATTCACGGTGGTGATCAAAACGACCGGCGTGCCGAAGTAGAGGATGGTGGGTTCAATGGTCCGATGCATGCCTCCACCGTAACGGAACAGGACGAGACAGCTCTATCCGAATCTTGCGGTCAAATCCCATGCCTACCGCCTGAATCCCGCATGCTTGCCATACAATAGAGGCTTCCCGAGGCTCGGATGGAGGCGGTTCCCTGACCCAGTTTCCAAATTTCACGTGGTGGTCCGCACTGGACATCCTGCTGGTGGCGTTCCTCGTCTACCAGTTCTTGCTGCTGGTGAAAGGAACGCGCGCGGCCCAGATGCTGGCGGGGGCCGGCGTCTTGCTACTGGCATTGCTGTTCGCGCGGCAAGCGCCCATGCCAGTCGCGCATTGGGTCGCGGAGAACATCATCCCCTACAGCTTGATCCTGTTTGCCATTATTTTTCAGGCCGAGATTCGCCATGTGCTGGCGAAGATAGGACGGGCAGTGACGTTTTCAAAGTCCGCCAGCGACGCCGAATCCTACGACGACATTGTGATGGCGGCGAACTTCTTCTCCCAGACCCAGACGGGCGCGCTCATCGTGGTGGAGCGGGAGATCGGGCTGCGGACCTACATCGAGAGTGGGGTACCGATGGATGCGCGCGTGAGCTATGACTTGTTGGTGACGATATTCCGTCCGGCGGCGCCGTTGCATGACGGCGCGGTGGTCATCCAGCGCGATCGCATTGCGGCCGCGGCGTGTTTTCTGCCGCTGAGCATGAATCCGGTGCTGTCGAACCAGTTAGGCACGCGCCACCGGGCGGCCATTGGCATCACGGAAGAGACCGACGCCATCGCGATCGTAGTGTCGGAAGAGACCGGCCAGATCGCCTTGGCGCAGGCCGGCCGGATCGATCGCGGGATCACCGTGGAAGAGTTGCGCGAGCAACTGGGCAGACTGCTACATACCTTCGTGCCAGCCACCACACTGCCCACTCCGATGGAAGATGAGAATGAATCGGCATTGAGTAAGACGGAAGCTGAGCGATGAAGAGTCCGCTACACAAAACTGTCAGTCATAATTTTGGCTTGAAGGTGCTGGCAGTCGGCATCGCGGTCCTGCTGTGGCTGTTGGTCACGCGCGGCATTTCTATCAGCTAGACGTCATTATTGGAGACCAGATTTGAGAAAGCTTTTTGGCACCGACGGCATCCGCGGAGTCGCTGGACAGTATCCGCTGGACACGGACACGGTATTTCGCATTGGGTCGGCGCTCGGCCACCACTTGAAAGTGAACGGGCCGGTGCGCGTCGTGATCGGCCAGGACACCCGCGAGTCCAGCGAATGGATCGCGAACACGCTCACCGCGGGGCTGGAGTCGGCGGGAGCTGAGGCGATCTCCGCCGGGGTGGTTACCACGCCAGCCGTCGCATACCTGGCGCGCACCGAAGGTTTTGCCGCCGGGGTGGTCATCTCGGCTTCGCATAATCCGTGGATGGACAATGGCATCAAGATCTTTGGCCACGATGGATTCAAGCTGCCGGATGCGACTGAATTAGAGATCGAGAATGAGATCTTTTCGCAGATCAAGAACGGGTCATCGCCGAAGGGCGTTATGCGCAAGGGCTCTCTCCCCGGCGAGCACAACCTGGCGGAAAAATACGAACATTGGCTGGCTGAGTTCGAGCGCGGCGTGGATATGAGCAGCTTCAAACTCGTGGTCGATTGCGCGAATGGAGCGGCGAGCGCAGTCGCGCCGGAGTTGTTCCCGCTGCTGGGCATGACGCGTACGGTGTTTACGCATGTCTCGCCCAACGGACGCAATATCAATGATCATTGCGGTGCCTTGCATCCTGAAGTGGTGGCCAAGGAAGTAGTGGAACAGCGCGCGGAGATGGGCGTCTGCTTCGATGGCGATGCGGACCGCGCGTTGTTTGCCGACCACACCGGACAGATCATCAACGGCGATGCCGTCCTGCTGCTGATCGCGCGGGAGATGAAAGCGCGGGGGGTGTTGAAGGCCAATACCGTGGTGGCCACGACAATGTCGAACATGGGACTGGAAGCGGCGCTGAAGCGTGAAGGGATCACCATGCTGCGCGCGCCGGTGGGCGACAAGTACGTATTGGAAGAGATGCAGAAGATCGGGGCCGTTCTGGGCGGCGAGCAGAGCGGGCACATCATCTTCTCCGACCTGGCGACCACCGGTGACGGCTTGCTGACCGCGCTCAAGGTGACTGAAGTGGTCGCGAAGAGTGGCAAGCGTTTGGCGGAGCTGGTCAGGGATATGCAGGTCTATCCGCAAGTGATCAAGAACGTCCGGGTACGCGAGAAGAGGCCGCTCGAGCAGATATCGGAAGTGGCGATGACGATTGCCGCAGCCAATCATGACCTGCGTGACGAAGGCAGAGTGGTGGTGCGCTACTCAGGCACGGAAGCACTGTGTCGGGTGATGATCGAAGCTGCGTCCGAAGAGAAGATGAACCTGCACGCGGATGCGATCGCGGGAGCGATCAAGAAGAGTATTGGGGTGTGAGATCGCTTGCATTCGCCCGCAAAGTCTTAAGACTCCAGACTAGAACTGCTTGCCTTCAGCAGGCACTCCCACCAGATAACTTACTGGCATGTACGGGTATACCGCTGTGGGGACTGTGCCTGCCTTCCACCGATAGGAATCGACTCGCCCCGGCTCCGCACTGCTGACGCTGTGCGCCATCTCCAACATCTCTGCGACGGTGTACGTGCGCAGGCACGATACTGCCCCGTCCCACACACCAATCAAGGGCATGAGCAGCGGCAAGATCGGCACCACGTAAGTAAAGAAGAGCGGCGCAAACCGAACCGGTCGTACGAAGGGCATGACGAAGAGCATAAGGGGCGCGATCAGTATGATTCCTATCAGCGAAGGCACCACCAAGAGGAGCGCGAGGAGCCACGGGATGCGGTAGGTGAATTCGAAGATACCGATGCCGGCTCGGTTACGCACCGCGTCTGCCAGGATCGCGCGCGCCGTATTGGGCCTGAAGTGGTGAAACGATGTGAACAAGGTGCGGAAGCCCACTAGCTCCGGGGGCATAGCGCTGGCATCCACCGGTTCGGGACAGGAGCGAATACGTGGACAGGCGGCCGCCGCGGCCGCAAATGCTTCGTGATTGGGAAATAGGTCGGTCAGCACCACTTTCGGAGTCAGGCCAACTCGCTCAAGTTCTTGTGTGAGACTGAACCATGGACCGCCGCCTCCAGAGCACAAGTCCACGATGGTATGCGTTCTGGTCGCGTTCAGGCCTTCGCGCAGATGGGGAACGATGCTGTTGTAATGGCCGCCGCTGTTGAGCAGCAGGCGCAGCATATCCAGACCGGTGTCGCGAAATGGACACCACGCCTGATCGTTAAATTCAAAGAGATGGTAGCGGGGCAATGTGCCGGGATGATAACAGACGCGCTGGGAATGCTAGTTTCATTCCAAGTCTCTCCAGTTCACCCCTACCCCCACATCGACCATCAGCGGGACCCGTAGTTGGGGATGGACGTTCTCCATCAGGTCGCAGACCAGCATTCTCAAATCTTCCACCTCATTTTCGGGCGCTTCGAACACTAGCTCATCGTGGACTTGCAGGGTCATGCGGGACTTCATCTTGCGCGCGGTGAGTTCAGCGTCAATGCGGATCATCGCGACCTTGATTAGGTCGGCCGCGGTGCCTTGCAGGGGAGTGTTCACGGCGGTGCGTTCGGCAAAGCCGCGCATATTTACGTTCGAGCTATGGATGTCCGGGATGGGACGGAGCCGCCCGAAGAGCGTGCGGACCGAGCCCGCGCAGCGTGTCTCTTCAAGGGTTTTGTCGATGAAGGTACGGACGCCGCTGTATTTGGCAAAGTAGTTGTCAATATACGTCTTGGCGACTTTCGTTTCGATGCCGAGTTGCTGCGATAGGCCGAAGGGCGAGAGACCATACACAATCCCGAAGTTCACGGCCTTAGCGCGGCGCCGGTGTTCGGCGTTGACCTCGGCGGCAGGGACTTCGAAGACTTCCTGCGCGGTGAGGGAGTGAATGTCATCACCGCGGCGGAAGGCGGCGACCAGCAGCGGATCTTCTGAGTAGTGAGCCAGCAGGCGCAGTTCTATCTGCGAGTAGTCGGCGGC
>DATLCI010000138.1:0-3945 GCA_035526435.1 Terriglobales bacterium | reverse complement strand
TTCTCGATGAGCTTCATGTCGCGCATCACCTTCGTCCAGAAGCGCGAATAGATGAGGTGCAAGATCGCGTGTTCCACTCCGCCAATGTACTGGTCGATGGGAAACCAATACTTCACCGCCTGCGTATCAAGCGCCGCGGTCGCCAGCTTCGCATTCGTATAGCGGTAGAAATACCACGACGAATCCACGAAGGTATCCATGGTGTCGGTCTCGCGTCGCGCGGGCCCGCCGCACTTGGAACACACCGCATTCACGAACTCCGGCACTTTGCTCAGCGGCGAACCACCCTGCTGCGTGATCTCAATATTTTCCGGCAACAAGACCGGCAAGTTGGCTTCCTTCTCCGGCACTAATCCATCTTTTTCGCAGTATAGGAAGGGTATGGGTGTGCCCCAATAGCGCTGCCGCGAGATGCCCCAATCCTTCAGGCGATACGTAGTCAAAGCCTTGCCAAAGCCTTTCTCTTCGGCGAACGCAGCCATCTTCGCCATGGCCTCACGGTTGGAAAGCCCGTCGAACTCGCCCGAGTTGATCAGCAAACTTTCTTCCGAAGTGAACGGCAATACGGAGACGTCAGCTTCACCTTCTTCCCGCGGCTCTTCCGTCCGTCGCGGCAACACCACGATGCGGATCTCAAGTTCATACTTCTTGGCAAAGTCGTAATCGCGCTCGTCATGCGCCGGGACTGACATGATCGCGCCCGTGCCGTACTCCGTCACGATGTAGTTCGCCACCCAGATGGGCAGCCTCTCGCCATTGAACGGATTGATCCCGTAAGCGCCGGTGAATGCGCCTTTCTTGTCCAAAGCGCCCAGGTCCCCCGCTTCGCGGGCCTTCTTTTGTTCCTCGATCATGTCGCGGACGTCGGAACGCAGATGCGGATCGCTTTCATAAAGCTCCGCCAACACGGGATGCTCCGGCGCCACTTGGATCGACGTCGCGCCAAAGATCGTATCGATGCGGGTGGTGAACACGCTGATCTTATCAATGCTCGCCCCCGGCCTTTCGAGCCTGAAGTCGACGGTTGCGCCTTCGCTGCGCCCCACCCAGTTGCGCTGCATCGTCCGCACTTTTTCCGGCCAGCCGTCGAGCTTTTCTACATCGTCAAGCAATTCAGCCGCGTACTTGGTCGTGCGCAGGAACCACTGCTCTAGCTCTTTTTGCACTACTGGGGTCTCTTCGTGCCGCCAGCAACATCCGTTCACGACCTGCTCGTTCGCCAAGACCGTGGCGCACTCCGGACACCAGTTCACTTTGCTGTTCTTCCGGTACGCCAAGCCGTGCTCGTACATCTTCAAGAAGAACCATTGGTTCCAGCGGTAGTAATCCGGCAAACAAGTTGTAACCTCCGTGGACCAGTCGTACGAGAAGCCCAGACGCTTCATCTGCTTCTTCATGTTGGCGATGTTCTGCAACGTCCACTGTCGTGGCGGCGTGTTGTTCTTCAGCGCCGCATTCTCCGCGGGCAGACCAAAGGCATCCCAGCCCATGGGGTGAAGCACGTTGTAGCCGCGCATCCACATGTAGCGCGCCAAAGCATCGCCGATGGCATAATTCCGCACATGCCCCATGTGCAGCGCGCCGGAAGGATACGGCAACATCTCGAGCACATAATATTTTTTCTTGGTTGAAGTGGGAGGCTCCGCTGCATAGAGCCTAGGGTCATCCTGCCAGGCCGCGGCCAGCTTCTCTTCTATCAACGCCGGCTGATAACGGCGGTCATCTTCCGACCGGGCGGACGAGGATTTCGCATCTTCCACCGGGGAACCGGGCTTACCACCACCCTTCTTCCGTGCCATCTCGTTCTTTAGCGCTTCGGCGAGGTTAAGGATCGTATTGGAGATGTCTTTGGTCATTAGCGCTGGGAGCGGCGGCAAACCTCTATCTTATCGAACAAAGGTGCCAATCAAGAAACCAGGTTCTTGAGGGCGTTCACGTTGCGCTGGTCGTCGCCAGGTTCGTCGATAGGCGTTTCTGCAATGAACGCCGCCTGCTGCACTCGAGGATCATTCAACAGTCGCCGGAAGGTCTCCGTCCCTATCGTTCCCTGCCCAATGTGTTGATGACGGTCCAGCTTCGATCCAAATGCCGATTTCGCGTCATTGCAGTGCCAGACCAGAACATTTTTTAGGCCAATGGAGCCATCCAGCTTCTTCAGCGTGGCTTCGTAGCCATCCGGGGTGACGATGTCATAGCCAGAGACATGGGTGTGACACGTATCGATGCACGCGCCGACTGGGACCGCTTTTCGTAGGCGCTCCACCAACTCCGCTACCTGCTCGAAAGATCCACCCAGCGAAAACTCGGCGCCCGCCGTGTTCTCGATCAATATCTTTAGCTGGCCTGCCTCCAGGTCCAAACCTTCAACGGACGCCGCGATGGAATCTGCCGCGCAAGCCAATCCTTCTTCACGCGTCTTGCCGCGAAACGAGCCGGGATGCAGCACCAGATACTGTGCGCCCAGCGCCAACCCCCGCTCCACTTCGCCGCGAAAGGCGGTGATCGATTTCTTTAGGAATTCAGGAGTTACACTGCATAGATTCACCAGATAACTAGTATGGATGACGAGCGGCCCGATCTGGTGCTTCTCCAGCAAGCTTCGCATCGCCTCCGCCTGCGAATGCCCGATCTTGTATGGAGCCCACATCCGCGGACTCGATGAGAAAATTTGGAACGTATTGCATCCCAGCCGATACGCTCGCTCTGCGGAGGTCTCCACGCCACCGCTGGTCGAGGTGTGGATCCCGATCTTCAGCCGGGTCAGCCTGGGCGGAGCTACCGGAGGCGGTAGCTTTAAAACGTCGTACTTCCCCGCTAAATCGCGGTCGGCGGGCGCCTCCTTCGTCTCGGCTAGCGCAGCTTTACTCGCTTTCTTAGGCATAAAGGAATCTTTGATTTTAGCAGTGTTCATGCGGACACTTGAACGTGATACAAATGCCGGGTATGCATTCTTGAATTGAAACTTCCGAATCCACGAGGCCACATGACCATCCCATCAGCTCTTCGATTTCTCTCCTTAGGAGTACTGCTTATGGCTTCTGCAGAGGCGCAAAACACTAAGAAATTCATCAACGTACCCAGCGAGCGCAAAAAACCGCCCTTCAGTGATGCTGTGCTGGTAGGCGAAACGCTCTATCTTTCCGGACATATTGGCCTCGACCAAGACAACAAGGTGCCGGCTGACGCGGAAGCTGAGGCGCGCCTCGTCATGCAGAAATTTGAAACCACTTTGAAAACTGCCGGAATGGGGCTTGAGGACTTGGTATATGTGCAGGTTTTCTGTTCTGATGTGGCCCACTTCGATACTTGGAATAAGGTCTATCGCGGCCTCTTCCCGGATGGAAAGTTTCCTGCACGCGCTTTCATCGGCAGCGGCAAGCTGTTATTTGACGCGCGTTTTGAGGTCCAAGGCATCGCGGTAAAGAAAAAATGAGTTGAACTATGTCCTCAGACCAACAAAGCATTCGTAAACTGGTCGCCGATTGGCTCCGTTATAGCGAGAGCGGCGAAGTCGAAAAGATTCTGCCGCTCATGGCGGAGGACGTCATCTTTCTCACCCCTGGTAATCCTCCGATTCGTGGACGAGACGCTTTTGCCGCGGGATTCCGCCAAGCTATCGCGATTTTCGCTCTCGAGACCAGATCCGAGATCAATGAAATATCCGTCTTCGGCGATTGGGCTTATTGCTGGTCTCATCTCGAAGTCATCATGACCCCTAAAAAGGGCGGCTCTGCCATAAAAAATGCCGGCAATATTCTCTCTGTGCTCCGTAAGCAGTCGGATGGAAGTTGGGTGCTCTACCGCGACGCCAATTTACTGGTTCCCGCCGGGGGCTAGGCCCGAAATTGCCGCTGGCGAAATGCCGCGATACACTGGTATTTACGGGGGAAATTGAATGTTAGTCGTGATGCGGCCCCAAGCCAGCGAGGAGCAGGTTAAAGCCGT
>DATLCI010000131.1:0-17570 GCA_035526435.1 Terriglobales bacterium | reverse complement strand
TCAGGAAGTAGCGAAGGAAACGCAGAGGCTTTTCTTTAGCTTTTTCTAATGGCTTGGTAACCTTTTTCCATTCATCTTTAAGGCGGGAAAACTCGTCGGCTTTCACGTGTGTAAAGAGCAGGTTCTTGAGCAGATCCATTGGATTGAGACCTACTCCGCGCTCATTAATAGTTTCAAAAATCTTGAGTGCACTACTGACGTCGGCTGATATCTGTATGAAGACGACGTTATTGGCCAAATACCCCCAGTATTTTCTTAATTCCGCACTGTCCGGGAAATTATCTTGGAGGTAGTGATAGACGGTATCGTAAGCGTTAAGTAGATTCTGCAGGGATCCAAAGCTGACAATCCCTGCAGCTTTGACACCGTTTCGGGTTCCGTTAGGATCGGCGTCGAGTTGGACAATCTTAGCCATCACATCGCCTGCGTTTTCGTATCGCGGTTCCAGTTTCAAGCTAGTTCGCGTGTCACCTTGCATCGAAGTGTAGCTCGTTGAAATCAGGCTATTGATCGTCTGGTATTGGGGCTCCCCCCGGAACAGGTGCCTCAGGGCGCAAAGCATAAGAAATAATGTTGTCAATCGCTGCTGACCATCAATGACTTCGTAATGATTTTTTTCAGCGGTTTCAGAAACTAAAACCATCCCAATAAAATACTCGCGCGTCGCTCCACCCTCTATCTGCTCCGCAATATCATCCAAGAGTTGAAGGACTTCCTTATCAGTCCAGACAAATTCGCGCTGATAATTGGGGACGATGAAAAAACAATCGCGAATGCTTCCTCAATCGTGTATCGATGATTCTCAATTTTTTTAGCCATTGGAACCCACCTCTTGAATTTATACGATTCCCACAATGGAGTTAGTGGTGTTTGGTGGGCAAAGTTTACTCCAAAAGGGGTCCCTTGGAGCGGTTTGATTCAACCGTTGTTTTTATGCAGCGTCTCCTTTGCGGTGGGGCTGCTCAAGACTGTGCTCCTTGCCAATGTCTGGAGTGTCGCCCGTGACCCATCCCTTCGCCATCTCGAACAATACAACCGGCGTGGGCTTGTCCATTTCGAGGAACGAGGCGAACTGGACCTCCACTCCGATGAGCACCAGCCTGGGATCTTCTGGAGTGCCGTGACGGGGGTCCCCCTCATCTGGAAACCACATCTTCCAGTCTCCGGCATACAGCTCTCGTATCTTCTGCCGGTCGCGGGAGATTGTGGCGATCCCGGACGCGGATATCCACTCCCGCGTCCTGTCCCGGTAATACGAGAGGTTCACGTGGGGATCGAACTCCAGATCGCGCAGCTTTGCCGTTCCCTCAGAGGTCACAAACCACAGGTCGGCTCCTGGCGCTGTCTTTTGATTGGCCATGGCCCGCGATTCAAGATGTCCGTCCGGCCTGCGCGTCGTCATCATTGCGATGTCAAGCTCTTCAATCATTGCATACAGTTTGCCCAGTTCGGTCTTCATGGAAGGCCCTCGAATGAATGTATGGAAGGAGAGAGAAGAAGGATGGGTTGTACAGCGTCCTATTTGAGCTTTGATCGAAGTAGGAAGTGCCGTCCTAAAGCGAGTTCAACACTTCTGCTATCTCGGGACGCCGCGTGTAATCTGCATACGCCTTCGCATATAACACCCCGCCATCCGCCCCGATCACGTACGTCGCCGGCAGGGGCAGTTCCCAAGAGTCATCCCCATTCGTCTGGGGAAGATTAATGAAAACCGCTTTGTAGAGCTTTCTCTGCTCGCCGCCAACGGTATAGACCAATCCAAACTGCCGCGCCACTTGATTGCCGGCATCACTCAGCACAGGGAAGCGCAGCTTATGTTGGTCGGCGGTAAAGGCGTTGTGCTTCACCGTCTGCGGCGATATCGCCATCAGTCCCACGCCATTCGCCTCAAGCTGCGGATACACTTCGCGCCAGGCTCCCAACTCCGTCACGCAGAACGGGTCCCACCGCCCGCGGAAGAAGTCGATGACTAGCGGACCGCGCGGTAACAAGTCCTTCGACGAGATCTGCTCGTCGTTATGATTTGCCAGTGTAAACTCCGGCGCCTGCGTGCCCACCGGCAAGATGTTTTCCGCCAAACGGCTGGCCGCAATCGCCGCTACCGCGCGCTCATTGATCGCCTGGTTTTCCGGACGGACATACTCTGCAATGCCCGCCTTAATCTCCAGCAGCCGCTGCGACAGCGGCACCCCGACGCGGGGAGCAGTGAAAGCTTCGTTACAGAGTCCACGCCAGCGCATCACATTCCCGGCATCTTCATGCCCATAAGCTTCTTCTGGAGGAAGCCCGACTTGCCCACCTGCTTGAACATCTTGCGCATTTGGGCGTACTGCCGCAGGAGCTGGTTGACCTCTTGCACGCTGGTGCCCGAGCCACGCGCGATCCGTTTTCGGCGTGAGCCGTTGATGGATTCGTGGTGGTCGCGCTCATAGGGAGTCATGGAGTTGATGATGGCCTCCACGCGGGTGAGTTCTTTTTCGTCTACGTTGTCGGCGACGTTCTGCATGCCGGCGAACGGGCCCACTTTCGGCAGCATGCCAATAATGCTCGAGAGCGAACCCATCTTGCGGACTTGGCGAAGCTGGTCGCGGAAGTCTTCAAGCGAGAAGCCGTCACCGGCGAGGGCCTTTTTGGCAAACTCTTCTGACTTCTTTTTGTCGACGTGTTCTTCGGCCTTTTCGATGAGCGACATGATGTCGCCCATGCCGAGGATGCGGCCGACGATGCGGTCGGGATGAAAGGGTTCGAGCGCGTCGTACTTTTCACCCACGCCGATGAACTTGATCGGTTGCCCGGTCACGTTGCGGATCGATAGCGCCGCGCCGCCGCGGGCGTCACCATCCATCTTGGTGAGGACCACGCCGGTCAGGGTGAGCTTCTTGTGGAACTCGTCGGCAGATTTGACCGCGTCTTGTCCGGTCATGGCGTCGGCGACGAAGAGGATTTCCTGCGGATTCAGCAGCTTCTTCAGGACTTGCATCTCCTCCATGAGCTGATCATCAATGTGCAGGCGGCCGGCGGTGTCCACGATGAGCACGTCGCAACCGGAGTTGACGGCTTCGCGGCGGGCCTCCTTGGCGAGCCTTTCGACTTCTTTTGTAAGGGCGGGCGACGCTTCGCTGCCCGTCCCTCGCGGCTCGTCCGTACGGGAGAGTCCAGACTGGCCGCTCACCCGCGCGGTATTGTCTTCACCATCAACTTTGCCTTCGTAGATGTTGGCCTTGATGGCGTCGGCGACGACTTTCAGTTGCTGCCGGGCGGCCGGGCGATAGACGTCGACGGAGACGAGCAGCGGACGATGTCCACCCTTCTTCAACCAGGCGGCCAGCTTGCCTGAAGTCGTGGTCTTACCGGAACCTTGCAAACCGGCCATGAGGATGACGGTGGGCGGTTGCGAGGCGAACTTGAGTTTGGCCGTGTCTTTACCGAGAATCTCAACCAGCTCGTCGCGGACGATCTTGATGACCTGTTCGGTGGGTGAAAGGGCGGTGAGCACCTCCTGGCCGAGGGCTTTCTCGCGGACGTGGTCAGTGAGTTGCTTGACCACTTTGAAGTTGACGTCCGCCTCGAGCAGGGCCAAGCGGATCTCCTTGAGCGCCTCGCCCATGTTCTCTTCGGTGATGATGCCTTGTCCGCGCAGGTTCTTAAAGGCGCGTTGGAGCTTGTCAGATAAGTTTTCAAACATATAAGGACTCAGTTCTTATTCTAGCAATTTCAAAGGCGGAAGACCCGGCCTCGAACATTCGAGCCAAAGCGGAAGGCGCCCCAGAGCGATTGACGAATACACGGTAATCAGGTATAAACTCGGCAATGATCGCGAGCTTTGGGGATCGTACTACCGAGGACATATTCCACGGGACCGTGAGTCAGGCGGCGTTGAAGGTGACTCGGTCGCTTTGGGCTCGAGTGCAGGTGAAAGCTCGATCTGCTGAATGCATGCACCAACCTCGCTGATTTGAAAAGTCCGCCGGCAAGCCGTTTAGAGAAGTTAAAGGGACGTTTGTCAGATTTTTACAGCATCCGGGTGAACGACCAATACCGCATCATTTTCAAGTTTGATGGAAGAGACTGCACTGAAGTCCGGTGCCTGGATTACCACTGAGAGGGAAGATATGTTGCCTAAGCATCGCATTGCGTTACATCCAGGAGTAATCCTTCTGGAGGAGTTTCTGAAACCCGGGGGCATGACTCAGGCAAGTTTGGCTGAGGCCCTCGATATTCCATTGAACCGCGTGAATGAGATCGTTAAGGGCAAGCGCGGCGTGACAGCCGAAACCGCCTTATTGTTATCCGCTCACTTTAAGAATTCCGCCGAATTTTGGATGAACCTGCAGGTAGCGCACGATCTCTCCAAAGCGCGAAAGTCGTTTCGTCCGGGTCCGGCCACAAAGCGCCGCAAGCGCGCGGCTTAAGCGCAAAAAACTTCCTTCGCCGCCACCACCGTATTGCAGTGGATGGTGACGGTGTCTTCCACGTTGCGGGCGTAGCCGCCGGCGTAAGTCACCATCACCGGGATGCCGCGAGCCTTGGCCACGCGGAAGACCAGCGCGTCGCGCTGTTTGAGGCCTTCGACAGTCAAAGCCAATCCGCCGAGCTGATCTTCGCGATAGGGATCGGCGCCGGCGATATAGCAGATGAGATCAGGCGTGAACTGGCGGAGTCCAGAGCTAAGCGCGTTGTCCAGCCAGTGAAGATAGGTTGAGTCCTCAGTGCCATCAGGAAGATTGACGTCAATGGCCGACGGCGGCTTGATCGCGGGATAGTTGTTCTGCTGGTGGAGCGAAATGGTGAAGACGCTTTGTCCGGCGGGGTCAGCTACGACCGAAGGTCTGCTTCCCGACGAAGGCAGGGCGTTGCGGGCTGCACTGCTTGGCGGAAAGATGGCGGCAGTGCCATTGCCATGATGGACGTCGCAATCAACCGTCATGGCGCGGGCGATCTTGCCTTGCGACTGCAGCTTGCGGATGGCGACAGCAACGTCATTGATCATGCAGAAGCCTTCGCCATGGTCCGGGTAAGCATGATGAAAGCCGCCGCCGATGTTGATCGCGACGCCATCTCTCAAGGCTAGTTCGGCGGCCAGGATGGAGCCTCCGGCGGACAGCCAGAAGGCTTCCACTAATTGTTTGGAGTAAGGCACCTCGAGTTGACGCTCCTCCAAAGGGCTGAGCGTTCCCGTCAGGAGCTTGTCTACGTAACTATCAGTGTGGACGAGGCGGACGTCGTCATCGGATGCGGGCTGGGCACTGAGGAAGTCTGCTGGTTCGGCAATATGTTGGGCGAGCAGGCGCTGGTGGATCAACCGATACTTGGCTCCAGGAAACACATGGTCGCCCAAAGGCAGGTAATAGCCTTCGGCATAGACCAGTTTGAAAGGCAGCGCCATTGGGCTCTATTGTGCCTGCGGATGACCTTGTGGGCAAAATTGAGCAGTAAAAAGCAGCGGAGAGCGCATCCTAGTTCCGAAGCAGGCATGAAGAAGACGCGTTCAGGAGACCTCATGAAACGCTCACTCAGCGGGGAAAGTCGGCTTAGGGATGAAGAAGCCATCTGGAAGTCTGAGGCTGGGGGGCCGTCGATCCAAGGCCCCGGCGACCTGCTGGCCATGATGGTGCAGGGCGGACATGGACTCAGCGAAGAAGAACACGATGAGCGCCGCGGAGAAGAACGCGCGGCGGAGCGTCCGCCGCGAAAGGCCATCATCTCCATCCACGGCAAAGACGTGGAAGAGTGTGATATGCCTGCTTATCCCAGAAAAGATCGCGCCGCCTAGCGCTTCGCATTTCTTTTCTGCGGGCTTCCTTTTGCCGACCTCTTTTGTGTCCGCATGAACTTGTGTTCGTGAGCCGCGATGTCGGCCTTAGCTCCGCGAAACGCGACGCCTTCCTGTTGTAACCGCAGCCGCTGCTCCATGCCGCTGTCACCGGGAAGCGCGATGCGTCCGCCGGCAGCGACAACGCGATGCCAAGGCAGCCCGCGACCGGCGCGCAACGCCCAAACGACCTGTCGGGCAGCGCCGGGAAATCCGGCGGCCTTGGCCACGGCGCCGTAGGTTGAGATCTTGCCGCGCGGAATCTCACGAACGACAGCTTGAATGGCCGCGAACATGCTAGGCATCAGCCCGACGACCGTGCGCCCACAGCCATGTGAGCCACGCCAGAACGGCGGTTGCGAGCATGACGATCACTTGTCCTTTGCCCATCTGCGAGATGAGCGCCAGCGAGAACAAGGCTCCGAGGACGGCGAAGACCTTGCCGCCCGGAACATGGAAGGGAGCATTGCCATCGCGGCGTCGCAAGACGAAGAGTGCCGCAAAGACAATGAGATAGCTGAAGAGTCGGCTCACGGAGGAGAGCATCAGGTTCCACTTAAAGGTGCCGATGATGGAAAGAGTAAGAACGACTGTCGCGTAGAAGGCGATGGAGACGTAGGGCGTGCGAAAACGCGGATGCACCTGGGCGAAGATCTGGGGAAAGTCGCGATGCTCGGCCAGCGCGAAGGTGAGACGCGGAGTGTTGAGCGTGTTCGCAGCCAGGTATCCGTAGAGCGAGATGAGCGCGCCCGCGGTCATCAGCACCGCGCCGCTGGTCCCCCAGAAGACACGGGCCGCGGTGGCGAGCGGACGCTTGGTCAGCGATGGATCCGGTAGCAAACCCATCACGACTACTTGCACGAGTGTGTAAACCACGATGCATATGATGAGCGAAGCGAAAAGGGCGAACGGCGCGTCGCGCTTGGGGTCTTTGGCCTCAGCCATGGGTACGAGCGCAGATTCATACCCGCCATAGGCAAAGACAAGGATCAACACGGCTTCAAGCCATGGCTGAATGCCGGCTTTGGGCGTCATGGCGGTGAATGATGCCGCGCTGGAGCCAAAGATGAGGAACGCCCCGCCGGCCACGATGAAGATAGCCAACGGCGTGAGCTTGGAGATGGCGAAGACGTTGCTGAGCCCGGCTCCGGCCGCCGCGCCGCGAACGTTTACGGCGGCGAGCCCACCGATCAGCAATGTGAGGACCAGTGCTCGCGTTACGGGGTCAGTGGCGGCGGGCCAGAACTCACCCAGGTAGGTAACAAACAGATTCGCGCCCGAAGCCACCGCCGTGAGTCGAACCAGCCAGAGCAGCCAAGCCATCTGAATGCCGACGAAAGGGCCAAAAGCCTCGCGAGCGTAAAGATACGGACCGCCTGCGCCGGAGAAGCGCGAAGAGACTTCGGCGAAGGTAGCGATGACCAGGGCGACGCCAGCGGCGGCAGCCAGATATCCGAGAGGGCTGTACTTCCCGAGCAGAGCCGCAACCTCACCGGGAAGTCCAAAGATGGCGGAGCCAATGATGGAGTTGACCACGAGCGCGACCAGGCTCCAGCGGCCCATGACCCGGACGAGGCTTTGAGGCTGATCGGCGATGGAGCGTCACCTCACCAATGCGATTGCGAGTCTAAACGGCAGGCCAGAAGGCCTGCGCCACCAACTGATCACTCCAGCACCTTGACGAACTCGGGATGCGTCATCGTTTGCAGGCGATCAGGACCGGTGGAGACCATTCCGATCTTCGTATTGGTCTCCTTGGACATGAAATTGAGATAAGCCTGTGCCTGCTTCGGCAGCTTGTCGAACTCAGTGATGCCTTCGGTGGAAGTCTGCCAGCCCGGCATCTTCTCGTAGACACATTCGATCTTGTCGTAGCTGCCGGAGTCGGCGGGAATGTCGACGGACTTCTTACCGTTGATCTTGTAGGCGACGCAGACGGGGATCTCCGCGAGTTCGTCGAGCACGTCAAGCTTCGTGACCACCCACCACCCGCAGCCATTGATCATGGCGGAGTAACGCAGCAGAGGCAGATCGACCCAGCCACAGCGGCGGGGACGACCGGTGACAGCGCCATATTCGTTGCCCTTGGCGCGTAGCGCGTCGCCCATGGCGTCGTGGATCTCGGTGGGGAAGGGGCCACCGCCCACGCGGGTGCAATAGGCCTTGGTGATGCCGACTACGGTCTTGATCGCGGTGGGAGGAACGCCGGTGCCGATCACGGCGCCGCCGGAAGTCGCGCTGGAGGACGTAACAAAGGGATAAGTCCCGTGGTCAATATCCAGCATGGTGCCTTGCGCGCCTTCGAACATCACGTTCTCGCCGCGCGCGAGGGCCTGATTGATCATGCTGGCGGTGTCGGCGACGAACGGTGCGACCTGGTCGGCGATGGCGGCGTACTCGGTGTACATCTTGTCCGCATCGAGAGGTTCCGAATTGAAGAGTGCGTGCGCGATTGTGTTCTTCTCGCGGCAAGCGTTCTCGATGTGGGTCCTTAGCAGTTCCTTGTTGAGAAGGTCAACCACGCGCAGCCCGTTGCGGCCCATCTTGTCCTGATAGGCCGGGCCGATGCCGCGCGAGGTGGTGCCGATCTTCACGCGCCCAGGAGCATTTTCCGCAGCCAATTCGATCATGCGGTGATACGGAAGGATGACTTGAGCTCGATTGCTGACAAATAGAGCGCCGTCGAGCTTTACGCCCATCTCGCGCAGGCTGCTCACTTCCTTGATGAAGGCGAACGGGTCGAGCACCACCCCGTTACCGATAATGCTCTTACGGCCTTCGCGCAGCACGCCGCAAGGGATGAGTTGCAGGACGAATTTCTTGCCCTTGATGATGACGGTGTGTCCGGCATTGTGTCCGCCGGCATAGCGTGCGACGACCTGAAAGTTTTCAGAGAGGACGTCAACGATCTTGCCTTTGCCCTCATCGCCCCACTGGGCACCGACGATCACTACGGCATTTGACTTTTGCATTTAGGCTTCTTGCACACCTTTGGCCGGACGCTTAGCAAGGCCAACATTTCAGGAGATTCTAAAACCAGGATGGCAACGAGAAATGATAATCGTTCTCACGGGGCTCCGCAATGACGAGCATGGGTTGGATTCAAGACCGCTTACTTTAGCGGCTGAAGCCGCATCAGCGATGAAGTTGCCGGCACGGCTAACGCCGTGCCCTTCCCAGTAGACGACGCTGCTGCTGTCCCACGTCGGCCTGCCCAAATCAGCCTGCCACGAGATTTCGTGCGGGTTTTGTTATTTGCATATCGAAAGGCGCAATGTGTACCCGTTACACTAGAGCCGATGCCTGAACTTCCTGAAGTCGAAACAGTTGCTACCGGCCTGCATCGTCGGGTGGCCGGAGATGTGATCGAGTCTGTATGGCTAGGAGATAAGCCGCAGACGTTTAAATCAGAACCAGAAGAGATAGCAGCAACCATTGAAGGGACTCGCATCCGGATGGTTCGAAGAGTGGGCAAGCACATTGTGGTGGACCTTGAACCGCTGGGGAAGCGCCAGAACGAACTACGACAGTGGATCGTTCATCTGGGAATGACGGGAAGGTTCCTCGTAGTGGATGCTGCCGCTGAGATCGTGAAGCATACCCACGCGATCGCGAAGCTGAAGTCCGGACGAGAACTGCGATTCGTCGACCCCCGCCGTTTTGGGAGATTGGCGGTCGTTCGCGAAGGAGCCGGGTTTGCCGGACCAGGCACGGAACCCTTGACGGTTTCCCCGGAAGACTTTGCTCAACTCTTCAGAGGACGAAAGACCCCGATCAAAGCCGCTCTGCTGAATCAAAAACTTCTGCATGGAGTAGGGAACATTTATGCGGATGAATCACTATTCCGCGCGGGAGTCCGTCCTACCCGGCAAGCCGGGAGGCTCAAGCGGGACGAACTGGTGCGGCTGCACCAAGAACTGGTGAAGGTACTGCGGGCGGCGATCAAAGCCGGAGGCACGACCGTTTCGGATTATGTCGATTCCGATGGGGCAGCGGGCTTCTTCCAATTTCGCTTGCGTGCCTATGGGCGGACGGGCGAGCCCTGCGTGAAGTGCAAAACCCCCATCAAGCGCATCGTAGTCGGCGGAAGAAGCACGCATTACTGTCCGCGCTGCCAAAAATAGCCAGCGGCAACCACTGTCAATCCAAACAGTTGCGAATTTACCTGCAGGTGAGGCTCGCTTGAGCCGTGGTGCATTGCTCTTCCAGCCAGGCGTGAATCAGATTACCCACAAAGCGATTCCTATGGGAGGTTTCAGATGGCGAAATTCTTGGAAGCCAAGCGGGTGATGGAAAGTCCGCTGGCAAGATTAGAAAAAAAGACACTGGTATGGCTGGCCGGGCGACTTCCTCAATGGGTCAACTCCGATCACCTCACGGCAGTAGGTTTTGCCGCAATGTTGGGTGCGGGAGTCTGTTTCTGGCTGGGGCGCTGGAGCCGCGGATGGCTCATCGGCGTCGTCGTGATGCTGGCGGTGAATTGGTTTGGCGATAGCCTGGATGGAACGCTGGCACGGGTGAGGAACCGACAGCGTCCACGGTATGGGTTTTATGTGGACCACATCATCGATGCATTCGGCATGCTGTTCCTTATGGCGGGAATGGCCCTGTCTGGATTCATGAGCTGGCAGATCGCGATGGGGATCGTGGTCGCGTACTTCCTCATTTCAATCGAGGTATATTTGGCCACGTACACGCTGCGGCGCTTCCAGATCACTTTTGCTGGATTCGGGCCCACCGAGCTGCGCATCGTGTTGGCGATCGGGGCGTTGGCATTGTGGAACCGTCCTATGGTCAGCGTAGCTTCCGTGAGCTATCAACTATTCGACGTGGGCGGCGCGATCGCGACTGCCGGGATGCTCGCAGTGGCCACAGTCTCGGCGATCAAGAATGCTCGCATCCTTTATCTGCAGGAGCGGCTGCTGTGAGCGCGGGCGGGTGGGAGCGCTGGTGCAAGTTCAACGGCGCCGGGTTGCTGGGTGTGGGAATACAAATGGCGGTGCTCGCCGTCCTGACCTATGCGGGTATGGGATATCTCGTCGCAACGCTGCTGGCGGTGGAGGGCGCGGTGCTGCACAATTTTGTATGGCACGAATTATTCACGTGGGGCGACCGCGCGCGTGTTGCCCCACGCGGCTGGCCGCGCCGACTGTTACATTTTCACCTGGCGAATGGACTCATCTCCATCGGAGGCAACATCCTGCTGATGGGGTGGTTGGTGGGCATATTAGGTGGCCCGGTGTTGCTGAGTAACCTGCTAGCGATCGTCCTGTGTGGGACTGCGAACTTTGTGGTCAGTGATCACTTCGTTTTTAGCGCGCAGCGCAGTGGCGATGCATCTTAAAACTGGTTAGTATTCAGACCCATGACGAGATTCGCCATCGGCGTTGACCTAGGCGGTACGAACCTGCGGGTGGCGGCCGTGGACGACAGCGGCAGGCTGGTAGAAGCCATCACAACGGAGACCGCAGTGGTACGCGGGCGCGAGTCCGTGGTCGAAGAGATGTGCGCGGCGATCGAGCAACTACGGACTCGCCATACCGACAAGCAGCACGCAATCACAGGAATCGGCATCGGCGTGCCCGGGATCATCGATATGGAGCGCGGGATGGTGCGGGAGTCCCCCAACCTCCCCGGCTGGCATGATTTCCCGGTGCAGCAAGCTATTGAGAAGCGATTGGGCACGCACGTGGTGCTGGAGAATGACGCCAACGCCGCGGCTTTCGGTGAAAAGTGGATGGGCGCAGGACAGGATTCGGCTTTTAGCGACCTCTGCATGGTGACGCTGGGAACAGGGGTCGGCGGCGGATTCGTACTCAACGGAAAAGTCCACCACGGGATGACGGGAATGGCGGCCGAGCTTGGGCACACGACGGTTTATCCCGAAGGCCAGCCTTGCAAGTGCGGCAATCGCGGATGCCTGGAGGAGTACGCTTCGGCCACTGCGGTGAAGCGAATGGCGCTGGAGGCGGTGGGTTCGGGCAAAGCGCCGGAGCTTGGCCGGGCGATGAGCGCGACATCTGAGATCACCGCGCAGCAGGTGTTTCAGCTTTCATTGCGGGGAGATCGCCCCGCCACAGCCATCTTTGAACAGGTGGGGACGGCGCTGGGAATCGCACTGGCATCGTGGATCAATGCGCTCAACCTGCCGATGTATGTGATCGGTGGAGGAGTCGCAGGCGCTTGGGAGGCATTTGCGCCGACGATGATGAAAGAGATCCGGGCGCGGTCGTTCGTTTACAGAGCCACCAACGATGATGGTGACGGCAAACGCCAGACGATCGTGACTCGCGCCGTGTTGGGCGGCGATGCGGGACTGCTCGGCGCCGCGCGTCTCGCCATGCTGCAAAGCGAGTAGCCCTACTTGCTGGGGGTGCCTTCTTCCGACTTCAGCCGTACATGCCGGCGCCACAAGAAAATGAAGTAAACGCCATGAATGGCCCACGTCACGGCATAGGCAAGATAAAGGTTCCGTAGCATCAGCGCACCTCCCGCAACTGTGAGCGCAGCGTCCGCGCGCGGTGTTCTTCTTCCAGGCGTTGCTCCTTGACTGCCAGCCGATAGCGGAACCACATGATCAAGGCCGCCATCGCCATAAAGGCGACAAAATTGGAGTACAGCGCGAACTTCATTGAGGGATCAAGCCCAGAACCGGGAGCGCCGCCGATCACAGGCTGCGGATGCTGCGTGCGCCACCAGCGGATCGACATGTAGACGATAGGCACATCCAGAAATCCGAAGATAGCGAGCGCAGCAGCGAGCGTGGGCGTCTGCTGGGAATCAGAGAACCGCCGCAGGATGAGATAGCTCACGTAGATGAGCCATAGCACCAGAGTAGTAGTAAGCCGCGCATCCCACGTCCACCAGATGCCCCAGACGGGCTTGGCCCAAAGCGGTCCCGTGATCAACACGATGGTGCAGAACACGACGCCGACTTCCGCCGAGGCGAGAGCGAGCGCGTCCGTGGTCGTTCGGCGCTTCATCAAGTACCAGATGGAGGCGACGAAGTTCACAAAGAACAAGATGAAGGCCGTCCAGGCGGAAGGCACGTGATAGTAAAAGATGCGCTGGATGTCGCCCATGGTCTGCTCGGTGGGGGCAGCGTACATGCCCTGATAAAAACCAAACCCGAGAAGCGCAAGCGTTACCACGACGAACAAGACGATTAGAGGTCGCATAAAGAAGTTACTCTGATAGAGGTCGCATAAAGAAGTTACTCTGAGTTTAATACAGTCTCGAAAAGCAACAAGCTGGCGGTAGTGAAAACAATGTCATAACCGGTGAGGAGTTTGATCCACATTCCGGGGGAGCTTTCTCCGGTGAGGATGGCGGTGGTGGCCTCAACCATGGCGAGCACCGCCGGGAGAGAGATAGGAAGCAGCAGCAGCGGCAGCATCATCTCGCGGCTGCGGGTACGCGCACATAGTGCAGCGAAGAAGGTCCCGTTGATGACCAGCGCCCAGGTCCCCAGCAGGAATACAGCGGCGAGCATCCACAGGGAGCCGATGGCACGCAGATTGTAGAAAATGACGAAGAGCGGGGAAACCAGCGCCTCGATGAGGGCGACGAAAAGGAAATTGCCGAAGGCCTTGCCCATGAAAAGCGAAGCCGGCGGGGCGCCGGAAACGCGATAGGCGTCGAGCACCTGGTTGCGCAGTTCGCGCGCCCAGGACTGGTTCAGTGCAACCAATGCCGCAAAGACGAACGACACCCAGAAGATACCCCCGGCGATGCGTCGCGATTCCTCGGCGCTAGGGTCAAAAGAAAAACTGAAGATCACCACTACGAGTAGGGCGAAAAAGCCGAGCGCGTTGAGGGTGTCCCGCGAGCGCCATTCCAGGCGAAGATCTTTCTGGAGATTGGTGGCGGCGAGTCCGAGTAGGGTCATCGGATTCCTCGTGAGTCGCTGGCGACGCGGCCATCGGACAAGACGATGGAGCGATCGGCCAAGGAGCGAAGCAGCTCGGGCTGATGGGTGACGATGAGGATGGTTTTCCCTCTGGCCTTCAAATCATCCAGCAGCGCGAGCATCTGGGTCGCCGAAGACGCGTCTACGTTAGAAAACGGCTCGTCCAGCAGGAGCAGATCCGGGTCGTGAATGATGGCGCGGGCAAGCGAGAGGCGCTGACGCATGCCCTGGGAATAATCCCGTACCAGCCGCGGAAGTCCCGGATCCAGTCCAACGCTGCTCATAGCGGAGGCGCAATGCTCGCGTGAGGCGATCCCGTACAGCGCGCCTGCATACTGCAGGTTCTCCACGCCGGACATTTCGTCATAGAGCATGGACGCGTGAGCCATGTACCCAAGGCGGCTAGTAGCTTGGACGGAACCATCGGATGGACGGGCAAGCCCGGCGATGATGCGCAGCAGCGTGGATTTTCCGGAACCGTTGCCGCCGAGCAGGGCGACGACTTCGCCAGCTTTGAAATCGGCAGTGATCCCCAGCAAGGCAGGGAAGCGGCCAAAGAATTTTGAGACGTTATGAACGGTGACGGCGTGGGCGGAGGACGTCGGATTTGCGATCGCGGAGGTCGTCAACCGTAAGAGCCTTAAGTGGTGCTGGTGGCAGCGGGTTTAGACGGAGCTCCCGCCGGTGCGGGGGCGGCGGGTTCGTCCTTCTTGGGCGCGTACTTAGAGGCGCATTTCGCCTGCAGGTGCTTGGCGTGAAAAACGCCATCTTTGCCGAATTCACCCTCTACCAGTGCTTGTGATTCATCCTTGAAGGTGTCGGGAGGAGCCTCCGTGCCCTTATAGATGACCGCTAAAGTATTGCTCTCTTCCTTCAGCATGAACTCTACGGTCGTCCCCTGCCGTTTGATGGATCCGGGGACCACGTCGCCGGCGACGCGTAACCGCTTGCTGTGGACTTCTTCTCCCATACCGCGCAGTTCAGAAATGGTCACGTAATAGCTCTTACTTTCCTGAACACCGGTATAAGCCAGATAGCCGAGGGTGAGGACAATAACGGCGATAGCGGCGCCGAAGCGGACAAATCTATGAGACATAGGATTCCCTGTAAAAATCGTACGCGCCCACGTGAGCACGGTCAAGCAGAGACCGGTTTTGGCAGCGTATAATCAGATGTTTCAATCCCATTTTTAGCAACGGTCGGGGGAAAGGCTGCAAGCCCGTATGAGCGCAAACGGAAACGGAACGGTGAATCTGAAGACCCATCACGCGCAGGCGAAGTATCAGGGCGCGGACGTGCCCAAGCCGCGCGCGGCCTGGATCGAGCAACGGAAAGCCGAAGCGGCGAAGTCCGGCGATACGAATTTCTCCCAGATGCACTATGCGCGCAAAGGCATCATCACGCAGGAGATGGAATACATCGCCTTTAAGGAAAAGCTTACGGGCGAGTTGGTACGCGATGAAGTGGCCCGCGGACGCATGATCATCCCCGCGAACATCAACCATCCCGAGCTGGAGCCCATGGCGATCGGGGTCGCGTCGCTGTGCAAGATCAATTCGAACATCGGGAATTCGTCGGTCACGTCGAACATCGATGAAGAGCTGACCAAGCTGCATACCTCCGTGCATTACGGCGCGGATACGGTGATGGACCTCTCCACCGGCGGCGAGATCCCGGAGATCCGTAAAGCGATCCTGCGACACTCGCCCATCCCGGTGGGGACCGTGCCCATCTACGAGGCCATCTCCCGGGTGAAGAAGATCGAAGACCTGAACATCAATGTGATGTTGGAGGTGATCGAGGAGCAGGCGGAGCAGGGCGTGGATTACATGACCATCCATGCCGGCGTGTTGATCCAGTATCTGCCGATGGTCTCCAAGCGCATCACCGGCATCGTGAGCCGGGGCGGTTCGATCCTGGCCCAGTGGATGGCGCACCACCACAAGCAGAATTTCCTCTACGAGAATTTTGACAGCATTACCAAAATCCTGGCGAAGTACGACGTTTCTTACTCCTTGGGTGACGGATTGCGGCCGGGGTGCATCGCGGACGCCAGCGACGCCGCTCAATTCGCCGAATTGAAGACGCTCGGCGAGTTGACCAAGAAAGCCTGGGAATACGACGTACAAGTCATGATCGAAGGCCCCGGCCACGTGCCTCTGGACAAGATCAAAGAGCAGGTGGATAAGGAAGTCGAATACTGTTACGAGGCTCCGTTCTATACGCTGGGGCCCCTCGTTACCGACATCGCTCCCGGATATGACCACATTACCAGCGCCATTGGCGCGGCCATGATCGGATGGCACGGGGCGGCGATGCTCTGTTATGTGACGCCCAAAGAACACCTGGGATTACCGAACGCGAAAGATGTGAAGGACGGCATCCTTGCTTACAAGATCGCGGCCCATGCGGCGGACATCGCGCGCCATCGTCCCGGCGCGCAAGATCGCGACGACGCCATCAGCTATGCGCGCTATACCTTCGACTGGGAAAAGCAGTTCGCGCTGTCACTCGATCCAGAGACGGCCCGCTCCATGCATGACGAGACCTTAGCCGATGATTACTACAAAGAGGCAAAGTTCTGCTCCATGTGTGGGCCGAAGTTCTGCTCCATGAACTATTCGTCGAAGGTCGACGACTTCAACAAGAAAGTCCATGGACTCGACAAAGTGGACTACAGCGCGTTGATGGAGAAACAACTCGCGGTAAAACGATAACCAGTACGCAAAAAAGCCGCGCTCCCAGAGCGCGGCTTTTTTATTGCCCAAACGTCCTATTCGATGTCGCTAAAGCGCTTCACCGTCTTACGGTTCGCGGCGCTGACCGCCTTCGACGGATAATGCTTCGGATAGTGGCGGACCACGACGTCCTGACCTATGTCATCGTTTTCATCGTAGTCGGCTACCTCAGCCCGTCGTACGACGCGCTTGGGCGCGGGCTTAGCCGCCACCCAAGTCTTGACGACTGCAGGTTTCGCGGCCGCCACGGGAATCACTGCAGCT
The DNA here is from genome assembly GCA_035526435.1 of Terriglobales bacterium. Classification (GTDB taxonomy): domain Bacteria; phylum Acidobacteriota; class Terriglobia; order Terriglobales; family Acidobacteriaceae; genus DATLCI01. The sequence goes on along the minus strand of DATLCI010000131.1, from coordinate 847 downwards.
TGCCGAGTGCCTTCGGCAGGAAGCGAAGCCGTGTTGGTCACTGGCGAAGCGGATGTCGTCCGTTGGGCCCCGGAGAAGCCCCATCCTAATAGGAATGCGATGGTGATAATGGCGGCAACCGGCATGGCCCGCAACCAGGATTCGTCATAGCCACGCAGACGCCGCGCATGATGGATCGCGTCTCTGCGTCGAGCATGCAGCTTCGCCATCATGGCGAGGCGCGTTCCTTCCGCTTTTTCTGCGGCGGTAACCAGCCACGGGGTACGGGACGCGACCGGTTCAGCCGGAACCACGGGAGCGGCGGTCGCCGCTTCTATGGTTTCGACATCAGCCGACGCGGGAGCTGCCATTTCGTGGGTACTTTGGTCAAAAGTGCGGCGTTGTCCGCCTCCGTCAAAATATTCGGCGCTGCTGAACTCGACTTCCGGCTCAGGCTCTGATTCAAATGCAAGCGAATCATTCATGTAGAGGCTTTGCCGTGACGGTTCTACAGGAGGCGCCGGAACAACTTCATTCTTCAATACGGCCGTATCTATCGCGTCAGCACCGATAGCTTCGTTCTCCAGAACTTTGGTGGGCTCGAGGTCTTCAACGTCAGCAAGCTGGCTCGCATGGTTGAAAGATCCCACGTCAGCTTTAACCTCAACTTCGGACATTGCCGTAGCGGGGGAAGCAATAGTTTCAACCTCGGCGATTGAATCGTTATTAGCCCTGGGACGTGCCGCAGGAAGCAGAGGCGCCACCAGCGCTTTCAGCCTTCGCCAAGCAGGAGCGAGGATGAATTCGCGCTCCACGGGATCATAAGTGAAGGCGATCTCCCTCCCATCTTGAGTTACGAGATACGAAG
>DATLCI010000129.1:0-13613 GCA_035526435.1 Terriglobales bacterium | reverse complement strand
TTCCTTAGTGGGGCGGGATTCGAGGCGAACCGGTTGCGCATCGGCAGACCAAGTCCGGGCGGATACATACATACGCTGAAAAGCGGCGCGTCCAGTCTCGAATTCAGACTCCACTTTCGCCGGTTTGGCCTGCGGCGCGGACGCTTCCTTCAGTTTTTCCGGCTGGCTGGAGCATCCCCAGAGCAAAAACAGACATGTGAGGCAGAACCCTGCGGGCAAACGGTTCAGCTTTCTCATAGACACCACTTTCAAAATAGGCTATCCCTTAGATGCATATTCATTCTACATTTCGGGGTCGGCAAGCATGCATCGCTTACTGCAAAAAGCATTGGGAGACATCGACTCTGCGACCGCGGGGATGACCGAACCGGAGCTGCGTTGTCATCCGCAAGGCAAGTGGTGCGCGGCGGAGATTCTGGAGCACCTTTCGCTGGCCTTCGAGCATACCGTGCGGGGCATGAACCGGTGCCTGGCAGCGGGGAAAAATCTGGGCGACGAGCCCACCCTCAAGCAACGGATATTTCATGCGGTGGTCCTGGACTTGAGGCATTTTCCGACCGGCCGGAAGTCGCCCGAATTAGTGGCGCCCAAGGGCGAACTGGGCGGACTGGAGGCGCTGGAGAAGATTCGTACGAATCTTATCGCCATGGACCAGACCTTGGCGGTGTGTCGGGAGAAGCTAGGGACGCGCGGCCGGCTGGCCAACCATCCGATACTGGGGCCCCTGACCAATGAACAATGGTGCACGTTCCATTACGTTCATACCAGGCACCACATGAAGCAGATACGGGCGTTGCGCGATCAGCGAAACGCGAAGGCGGTCGAAGCCCGCGGCTAGCCGTCCAGTCCATAGTTGTGGATCTTAGAAAGCAGGGTCTTGTAAGCGATGCCCAAACGGGCAGCCGTCTCGGCTTTGTTCCACTTGCACTCCCGCAGCGTCGCATCGATCTTCGCCTTTTCCACGGACTCCACCGCGCGGGCTGCGACCTCCGCCAAAGAACCATCGAGCGAAGTGGCAGGTAAACCTGAGGAACCAGCGCCCGTGGCCCGGACATTCGCCGCCAGACCCAGGTCTGCTGCCCGGAGTTCACCGTCGTTGAGGATGCAAGCCCGCTCGATAACATTCTGAAGCTCACGGACATTGCCGGGCCAGCTATGTGCCCGTAATGCAGAGAGCGCATCTGCGCCGAGACTCAGTCTGGCCTTATTACGCTCCTGACGAAAACGCTGGAGGAAGTGCTGGGCGAGGGCGATCACATCATCACCGCGCTCGCGCAATGCAGGGATGCGGATTGGGAAGACATTCAAGCGATAAAACAGGTCTTCGCGAAACTCCTGCGCGCGCATGGCAGCTTCCAAATCCTTGTTGGTGGCGGCAACGATGCGGACGTCAGTTTTGATAGGCGCGGTGCCGCCTAGGCGCTCCACCACCTTTTCTTCCAGCACGCGCAAGAGCTTGGCTTGCGCATTGAGGGGCAGCTCGCCCACCTCGTCTAGGAAGATGGTCCCGCTATGGGCGAGTTCAAATTTTCCCGCGCGGCGTGAGTCGGCCCCGGTGAAGGCCCCGCGCTCATGGCCGAAGAGTTCATTCTCGATCAGGGAATCAGGGATAGCGGCGCAGTTGATCGAGACCAACGGCTTGGCCGCGCGCGGACTAAGCTGATGGATGGCACGTGCAAACAGCTCTTTACCGGTGCCGCTTTCGCCGAGCAGGAGGACCGCGCTGTCGGTAGGGGCGATCCGCTGCATCTCGCGGGCGACCGTGCGCATGGCGGCGTCTTCGCCGAGGATGCGCGGGAAACCTAGCGTCCTGGCGTATTCCTCTTTCAGGACCAGATTTTCCCGCAGCAGTTGCTGCCGCTCGATAGCGCGCGTGAGCAGGTGCTTCAGATGGGCGAGATCGATGGGCTTCTGGATGAAATCATAAGCGCCTTCGCGCATCGCGGCGACGGCGTCAGGAATAGTGCCATGCGCCGTCATGATGATGACGGGAAGGTTCGGATCTTCCTCCAGCGCCGCCGCGAGCACATTCAAGCCCGAGCCAGGCGGCAGCTTAAGGTCAGTGAGTACGGCAGAGAAGCGCTGAGTGCGGAGCTCGTGCAGCGCCTCATCCACGCTGGCCGTCGCAACGGGGCGGAAGTCCATCCGGGTAAGCGCATGCTGAAGCATCTCCCGCAGCTCAGCCTTGTCTTCCACCAACAGGATGGTTTCCATAAATGAACGGTGAAACAGAGAAGCCTTCCGCGGTCAGGCGGAAGGCCAGTACCAGCGAACCAAAATCATTATGGGATCAATCCGGGAGTGATCCCGGCGCGACGGGCCTCACTGCGCAAGCTCTCAATCAGCGTTTGCGCCGCAGAGATCTTGCTTTGCTTCTCCGCGATGTCACTTTGGGTCTTGCGTTCATCTTCTACGAACTTGCGCTCGTCGCGCAGGCGGTTGCCGGCGTCGGCATAGTATTGGGCGGTTCGGAGCTTTTGCTCGCGAGTGGCAATGTCGAGTTCGCGCTGTAAGGTCGCTAACTCTCCCTTGGCCTTCTCAATCTTGCCCGCCAGGCTGGCGGCGAGGGCGGATTTCTGCTCGTCGGGCGTTAGCTTCGCTTCGCCGTCTTCTTCGGCGGCGTCGGTCTTGCCGGCGGCCTTGGTGTCCGTCGCTTTTCCATTGGCAGAGGTCTCGCTGATGCCTTGAGCCGGACGCAGGTTCAGCGTCTCATTGGTGTAAACCTTTTCATTGACGCTTTGCGTCCGTTTGCTCTTACGCAGTTCGCGGGCGCGGTCAGCCAGCGTTTGCGCGGTCAGAGGCAGGATGGACAAGGCCGCGGCCACCAGAAAACACAACTTGGTCTTCATACGCATCTGTAAAACCCCCGTTTTCACGGTATCTGCTGTTCATTCTAACCTGAAATGGCGGCATTTTTAGGCCGGGGTAGCGTCAAGGTAAACGTCGCCCCCGCGCCAGTGCTCTCTACCTGGATGGTCCCGCCCTGCTCAGTAATGATGCGGTGGACCAGCGCCAGTCCTAGCCCGGTGCCAGTGGGCTTAGTCGTGTAAAACGGAACAAAGACGTGGGGAAGCACCTCCGGGGGGATTCCGCCGCCATTGTCCCGCAAGGTGACTCTCAGGGAGTAGGATGGAGGCGGCCCTTCCGCGATGTCCACCCGGACGATGGGTTGCTGGCCTTCCGTAACTGCCTCGGCGCTGTTGCGCAGAAGATTACTGAAGGCTTGGCGCAGGGCGGTGGGGTCGGCGACTACAGTCCACGGCCCGTTGCCGGCGGTGGTCTCAAGCCGGACGTGGCATTCTTCGGCACAATCGCCCAAGACCGCAGCGAGATCGACTGGTTCCTGGGCAAATCCCTGGGGCCGGGCGAAATTCAAAAAGTCATTCACGATGCGGGCGAGCGCAGCCGTTTCGTCGGCGATCTTGCCCGCGTAAAGTGCACCGCCGGAGGCGGCATCCGCCGAGAGCATTTGCGCATAGCCGGAGATAGTCGCCAGTGAATTCTTGAACTCATGCGCGATGCCTGCCGACATCTCGCCCAACGCCGCCATGTTCTCGCGCAAGCGAACTTGCCGGCCCAGATGAGTGATCTCGGTGAGGTCGCTGAGTAATACCGCTGCGCCCATGATGTCGCCGGTAGCGCCTTTGACCGGCGAGATGGTGACCCCGAGCACGCGGTGCGTACTATCCGGCGTCCTGTAATCCGCCTCCAGGCGGCGGAAGGAGAGGCCAAGTTTCATCGCTTGCTCCACCGCGCTGACCAGGCATTGGGAACCGGAGAGGTTGGCAATGGCTTCCAGGGAGATGTCGCCCGGCGGCAGAACAGGAAAGCGCACCTCGGAGACGCCGCGAAATGCGTCCCGGGCATGCAGTCCGGTGGGCGACGCATATCCCAGCAGGCTGCGCGCAGCCGGATTGGCCTGGCGAACGAGACTCGCGGGACTGAATAACAGAACGCCGCTGCCGAGATTCGAGAGCACGGCCTCACTCATGCTCGCGGATTCATAAGCGCGGTCACGCTCCGATTTGCGCAGCCGTTCCAGTTCCTTCTCCTGATCCTTCAGCTTGCGAATCACGCCTTCGTAGGCGGCGAGGCTGAAGGCAGAGTTGTCCTCAGAGATGCGGGTGGGCCCTTGTAGTGATTCGGCGCGGACCTCCGTGCGGAGCTTGCGGTAAAGCACGAAGCCAACGATGAGGATGAGCAGGAAGAAAAACGTACCGATGGCCGCAGTGATCGCGATCCTCATGAACTGCGGATTGTCGAGCAGGCGTTGCATCAGAAGAATCCAAGATACCAGTCAACCAAGGGCTGGCCGAAGAATCCGGCGATGAGCGCGGCAATGCCGAGGAAAACGCCAAAAGGCATCTCGAAATGCCGCATCACCAGTTGCGCAGATTCCCAGGCGCGGTCATGAGCGGCAGCGTCTTCACCCGCGGCGCGACGTCGCGCGATACGCTTCCGGTAAACCAGTAGGACGGCGACGCCTCCGGCCAGAGCGCCGCCGAGTGAGCCAAGCATCAAGGTAAGCAGGGTGAGCTTGATGCCGATGAAGGCGCCGACCATCGCCATCAGCTTGACGTCGCCGAAGCCCATGCCTTCCACGCCGCGTACTTTTTTGTACGCTTCGCCGACCATCCAAATGAAGCCCGCGCCGATGACCGCGCCGAGGGCAGAGTTGAGAACGCTGAGGAGTCGCCAGGTGATGTCGTAAGTAAAAGGGAAGACGACGGAGCGCATCAGCCATCCGGCGAGGCCGTCGACCGGGGCAAACAGGCTGAAGATCAAGCCGAGCGCCAGCCCGGGCAACGTAAGACGGTCGGGAAGCAACTTAAGGTCGGCGTCAGTGAATATCAGGCCAACCAGCAAAAAGCTGAAGGCACAGAACTTCACCGCTTGGAACGAGAGACCGAAAAGATAAAAGCTCAGCACAAATAGTGCCGCGGTCAGCAGTTCGACGAACAAGTACCGTGGTGATATCGCGGCGCGGCAAGCCCGGCATTTTCCGCGCAGGACCAGCCAGCTCAGAACGGGAACATTGTCGTAGAGCTTGATGGGAGTTTTGCAGGCTGGACAAGCTGAAGCCGGGCGGACCACCGATAGTCCCCGCGGCATCCGGTAGATGCAGACATTGAGGAAGCTGCCAAAGGCCAGGCCGTAGATGAACGCGCAGGTCAGTAGGAGTGTGAACTCGCTGAATGCTTCGATGGGGTCCGTCCCGGTTCAGTATTTGCTGCGCTGATTATAGAAGCAGGGCACAAACCGGTGGAGAGACTATTCAGGAACCTGATCGGCAAAGCGGAGAAGATGGCCAGCCAGGGGAATAGCTCCCTCCAGTGAAGGAGGAAGCTTTCCCTGCCAGTTCACGGTGCCGCGGTTTACCAGGCGCGTTTCGGGTTGGTCGAGGACCTGCCAGGCGTCATTATGCTGTTCGCGCAGAGCGATGGAAAAGCTGTCGGCCGCCTGCTGGTCGGCCCGCTTCCATTCGAAGAGCGAAGCTTCCAGCGATTCGGAGAGTGACTCCGTGGCGAGCAGGCAGAGGATCCAGTCGCTGCGGCAATTCACGGCATACGCACCATGATTGACGCCGGGCACTGCCGGGATGACCTTAGCCCCATACTGCAGCGCGACCTTCCGGATGGCGCCGTCGCCGGCATGGTCGACGACGAGGACTTCGTCGGCTGGGCGAAGAGTTTCGAGCAACCGGCCCAGAGTGGTGGGATCGCTCGTAGCGTGGACCAGGGCACTGAAAGAAGGCATGCGATTTAGATGCAAAGCAGTCGGGGCAAAATGCGGACCTTGCGAAAAGTCTTATGGTTATAGCAGAAGTGATTAGACTAGGTGGGTGGCAATGATCCGGATCATCTTTTTGTGGCACATGCACCAGCCCTTTTATAAGGACCTGGTCACAGGACAATATCGCCTGCCCTGGGTCCGCATGCACGGGCTCAAAGATTATTACGGCATGGTCAAGCTGCTGGACGAGTTCCCGGACGTCCATCAGACATTCAACATGGTGCCCTCGCTGGTGGCCCAGCTTCAGGATTATGTGGACGGCACCGCGGTGGATCCGTGGCTGAATGTGGCCAGCAAGCCCGCCGACGAACTTTCAGAAGAAGAGCGGCGGTTTGCGCTGGAATACTTTTTCCAGGCCAACCAGGTGCATATGATCGGGCGATATCCGCGCTATCAAGAGCTCTTTCATATGGCCGGAGCCGGGTCGCCGGATGTCAGCAACGGCCTGAAGGCCTTCAAGAAGCAGGATTACACTGACCTCCAGGTGCTCTCGCAGTTGGCATGGTTTGACGAATTCTTTCTGGCGCAGCCCGACGTACAGGCCATCGCAAAAAAAGGACGGAACTACTCGCTCGAAGACCAGAGCTTTGTGATGAAGAAGCAGCACGAGATCCTTTCCGCGGTGATGCCGGCATACGCAAACGCGGCGCAACGCGGGGGCATAGAAGTCTCGTGTTCGCCTTTCTACCACCCCATCTTGCCGCTGCTCTGCGATACCGACATGGGCAAAGTCTCCACGCCGGGACTGCCGCTGCCGAAAAAACGATTTCAGCACCCGGAAGATGCGCGCGAGCAACTGCGGCGCGGCATGGAGCTGCATGAGAAGGTCTTTGGCGTCCGGCCAAAAGGCGTGTGGCCGTCAGAGGGCAGCGTGTCCGATGAGGTGATGGCCATTGGCCACGAGTTGGGCGTCCAGTGGATGGCGACCGACGAAGGTGTGCTGGGACGCTCGTCGAACTATTATTTTGATCGCCCCGGCGAGAGCATCCTGACCCCGGATTCGGCCGCGCGTCTCTACAATATCTACAAATTCGAGCAGAATGAGACGCGGATGCATCTGGTCTTCCGCGACCATTCTCTCTCCGACTTGGTCGGCTTCGTTTATTCGGGAATGAACCCGCACGATGCCGCGCAACACTTCCTGGGCAAGATCAAAGCATCCGCCGCCTCGCTGACGGAATCAGGCCGCGACGCCATCGTGCCGGTGATCCTCGACGGCGAAAACGCCTGGGAGTATTTTCCCGGCTCGGGACGTGAGTTCTTGCGGCAACTGTATGGCGCGATCCAAAGTGATCCCATGCTGGAATGCGCCACCGTCTCTGAAGCGATCGAGCGGCATGGGGCTGACAGCTTTGGCAGGCTTGACCATCTGGTGCCGGGCTCCTGGATCAATTCCAATTTCAACGTGTGGATCGGCGCGCCGGAAGACAACCTCGCGTGGGATTATCTCCATGCAGCACGGGAGCTCTATGAGCACCGGGCCAGCCGCGCTCCCGAAGAGAAGCGCCAGCTGGCCTTTGAAGAATTGCTGATCGCCGAGGGCAGCGACTGGAACTGGTGGTACGGGCCTGAGCATCATTCCGCCAACGACAAAGATTTTGACGAGCTTTATCGTAAGCATCTGGCGAACGTTTATGTGGCGCTGGGAGAGAACCCGCCGGACTACCTGTCGCGGCCCATCGCCGGCGGCATGCCCGCCGCCAAGTTCACCGAACAAGTGGCCTACATCCATCCGCGTATCGACGGCAAGACCGTTGGTTATTTTGACTGGCTGGGCGCGGCGGAATTCGTGGCCCCGCGCAGCGGGTCGGCCATGCATGGAAAGAGATTCATGCTCGATCGCGCCTACGCCGGCATTGACGAGAAGAACCTTTACTGCCGATTGGACCTGGCCTCCGCCGCAAAGAACGGAAGTAGCGGCAAGCAGAACGACAGTTTTGAAGTCCGTCTGCAAGTAGAGGCGATCGGCCAGGCGGGGGTGGCGGGCGAAAAGCTACAGGTAGTGGCGGAATGTATGGCCGGAAAACTGGGTAAGGTATCCGCCCGCTCATTCGAAGAAGACCAGCAACATTCCTTCCCTGACCAGAAGAGCAAGATCTCAGTAAGCCTGGAAAAGGTTTGCGAGTTCCGCATCCCGCTGGCATTGCTAAATGCCAAGGTGGGAGACGCGTTGCGCTTGCGTTTCAGCTACTGGCAGGACGGATTGCCCATCGACTCCTTGCCCCCCGAAGGCGCCATGGAAGTGAAGGTGCGCAGCGAGGAAGACATGGCGGCGGTGGCCAGCGAGTCGTGGAAGGTCTAAAGCTCAAATGAAACAGCCGCACGAATAACATCATCGTGCGGCTGCAAAAGTTTTCGAGGGCTTGCAGTCAGCTGATGGGGCGATTCAGCGCGCCGTACAGCCACACACCGACGATCGCCAGCAGGAGCACGGCAGACGCTGCCCCCACCCAGCGGACCATTGGTTCGATCTTCCCCATCTTGCGCTGTAGCTCTTCCTGATCTTTGGCCATTTGCGACTCGCCTTCAGCCAGGAAAAGTTGGTCGTCCTCGTGCATCTCCAGGGTGTTGCGATAGATTACAAGCACCACGAGAACCGCCACCAAAGCGGCGAGTAGGAACAGCATCATTGTTAACGGAGTCATTCGGCACCTCGGCCAGGGATATCCTGCCGGTCCCGCGCTACTCGATGGGCTCGAGTCCGGCACCTGGGCCTCCATAGCTGTGACTCAGGAGGGGCCCGGTCCGTCGGGTACGTGAGGCCTGCGCAGATTATAGCCCTGCTTGGATAGCATTTTTCGGACTTTATTTTGAGCCGTATACGAAAGCCAGGGACGAGCGGAAGGAATCTGCGTCGGCGGTTCCGAGTGCCGCATCTAATCATTACATCCCGTCATTCTCTGAAAGGCGATTTTGTTATAATCTAAGTGCATACGATTCAAGGAGATACTACATGGCCACCACCACTACCAGTTCGCCCGCGACCCCTGAGACTAAGAGTCTGCCGCTCAATCTGACTGACAATGCTATCGCCAAGGTCAAGGAGATCATGGCGCAGCAGGACCCGGTCCCGGCTGGACTGCGCGTGGGCGTGGTCGGTGGCGGATGCTCCGGTTTCTCCTACAACATGTCCTTCGAGAACGCGCCCGGCATGATGGACAAGGTCTTCACCTTCGACGGGCTGAAGGTCTTTGTTGACGCCACTTCCGTGATGTACCTGAACGGCTGCATTGTGGACTACGTGGAAACGCTGGAAGCCGCCGGATTCAAGTTTGAGAACCCGAACGTAAAGAGCACTTGCGGCTGCGGCTCGTCATTTAGCGTTTAAGAGATATACGAATCAAGCAAGCCCCACTTCGGTGGGGCTTTATTTATTGCGGGCGAGTAGGACCCGGCGGCGGCGGCCCCGGCTGCGGCTCGCCCGGATTACGTCCCGGACGCTGATTGCGTTCGTTGCCGGGCTGCGGACGCGCGGCGGCGTCCAGCGAGGGATCATATACAAACTCCCATTCGTGGTAGTGGTTCTTCCCGTCAATCTCCTTCAGTGATTCCTTCTCGCTCGTACTGGCCACGCCAACAATAGGGCCTCCGCCCATGGAGGCACTGCCTGACAACGGTCGTGAGATGCTGGCGGCGCTCGAGCCCGGCAGAACGCCCTGGGAGCCCTGGCTTTGCAGTCCTCCCGGTTGTCCCGGCCTGCCGCCTTGCGCTCCGCCTAAATATGCGGGGGGCGTGCGCGGCTTGGCCTGGCCAAAGCGGATCAGCCGCCATTCATCTTTGCCGGTGATGGGGTCAGTGTACTTGTGGCGCAGAAAGCGGATGTTGTTCGTATTCTGCAGGTCGTCGAGCGATGCCGGGAAGCGTCCGAACTTGCGAAAGTAAAGTTGGATGCCTCGCTGATATTGCTTGCCCCGGTGGATTAGTTCCTCTTCGCGCTGGCGTTTGATGGAGGTTGCGATGGACGGCGCCGCGCTCGCCATCACGATCATGATGACCGCTACCATGAACAACAGTGCGATCAAGACGTAGCCGCGCTGGGAGCTGTCGGCGGATGTGGTCTTTTGCGTGGGCATCGCTTATCCCTGCGTCAGCGGGATGGTCTGCTTATTGTTATTGAGCACATCTTCCACTTCTACAGAAGACGCGCTGATCTTGATGATCTTGTAGCGCCGCTGAATGATCTGGCCTTCTTCGGCAATGAAGACCTCGTCGCCGGAGGAGAGAAAGACACGACGGGCCTCACCCGGCTTGTTGGCGAAGCCGTAGTACTTCAGATTGATGGGCGGCGGCGGTGGCGGGCCGGGATCGATGGGCGGGGTCGGTTTGACCACTTGCGATATGGGCTGAGGAATCTTTACCTCTTCCATCTGCTCGCGGAAGATGTTGCGCTTGCCGCCTTCGTAAGCGGTCTGTTCGCTCGATTTCAATAGGTCAAAACGCAAGCTCGGGTCGAGGCTCGGCTTGAGAAACTTCAGAACATCCTTGCGTTTATTGCGATCGGCTGAGACTTGTGTTTCGGTGGCGCCGCTGGCCGGGGCCTTGGTCGCCGGCGGCTTGGAAGCAGTCACCACGGGCCCGCTCGGGGTGAAGAACCGGGAGATCACCCACAGCGCAAGCAGGACTACCAACACCATGATCGCGAGTTCGCGCTTGTTGTCGAAGCCGAGCTTCATTAAATGCGTCTCCTCGCCGCGGCGGTGGTAGTTCCCGCCGCGCCGTTTCGCAATACGCTGAGGATGCGCACTTGCAAGCGCACTTCACCGGCGCCGGTCTGGCCCTCTTCCGCCAGCGTGATGCGGTCGATCAGCAGGAAGACTTGGCTGCGCTCCAGTGCATTGATGAAGCGAACGACCTTGGCGTAGTCGCCGGAAAGGTTGGCTTCCATCGCGACTTCATGGATGCCGGGGAAATTTGTCTCTACCGTCTCGTACTTTACGTCGGCGAGGCGAACGCCGTGCTTCGACGATAAGTCGCCGATGGCCTCAGGAATGGCGGAGAAGCGGTCAGGGAAGCGCTCCTTATAAAACGTAGCAATATCGGTGCGGGCTTTGACCAGCTTATCCGGCAACGTCCGCAGCGGAGCCACTTCCACTTCGAGTTGCTTGCTCTTCAGCTTGGCCTCATTCAGGTCTGCTTCCTTTTGCTCGGTAGAAGGCAACAGGGGAAGAAAAGCGAAGACCGCCGCCACCAGGGCAATAGCACCCAGCGCGATGGCTGCGATCTGAAAACGTTTACGAGTGTCCGCGAGGTTGGCCATTAATCGCCACCTCGCGTGACCGCCGGACGGTACAGCGCGCTGATCTCCAGCGAATACTCCACGGCGTTGGTCTTGCCTTCCACCTGCGCCCGCTCCGCGCGTACCTCAGGATAAGCAAAGCGTGGCGAGCCTTCCATGCGACGCACCAGTTCAATCCCGTTGTCGCGTTTGCGGGTGTTGACCACCAGCGTGAACTCGAGCGCGCCTTGTGGCGTCAATGTCGGCTTGATGGAAGCCACCTGCACTTGCGCGGGCATGATCTTTTCCAGGTCAGCCATAACTTGCGTCCAACTGAAGGCCTTCCGGGTGATGAGGTCGTTGATGTATGCGGCTTGATCGCGAGTGCCGCTGTTGTCCGGACGATTGAGCACTTCCGTGGCCTGGGCTTTTACCTTTTCCAGCTCCGCGATCTTCTGGTGCAACTCATTCAGCTCGCGAGTCTGACGGCGGTAATCGGCATATTGCGAGAACGCGAACCAACTCAACCCCAGGGCCAGGATGGTAAGCAATGTGAGCAGCGGGATCCATTGCGCATAGAAGCGCCGGGAATCTTCGTAGGGATGCGTGGCGAGATTGAGTTCAAACCTCATGCGCCGGTCAACCCTCCCGCTACCGGCGCCAGGACGGACGGAGGCAGCGTGTCCCCCAGGCCGTCGCCGGAAAGCGAGGCGCTGGCCAGCGGCTCCACCCGAACATTGGTCTCAGTCTGCAATACCGAGGCCAAGGTCTGCATCTCGGCGTCACCGGTCACCAGCAAGCGTTCAACCTTCGAAGAATACGTGTCCTCAAAAAACACCATGGAAGGCAGCACGTTGGCGGAGATGTCTTGCGTGGTGAGGACAGTGCGTCCGGGGATCTCCAGCGTGCGCACCAGGATCAAGCTATTGTCATCCACGATGGAGACGGTGGTCGTAGCGCCATCGACTTTTACGATCATCGTCGGGCGGCTCGCTTCCACCAGGCCCAGCGTGGCGATGATGGAGGGAAGGACCGCGCCCGCAATGTATCCGGCGTCTGCGATCACGTTCTCATATTCCTGCACCACGTCGCGCGGAGAGAACGCCGCGGTCACTTTCAGCGGACGCTTGCTGCGATCCACCTGGAAAGAGAATGCCGCCGACTCAACATCGAAGGGAAGCGATTTCTTAGCGCGAAAGCGGATGACCGCGGCAGCGTCCTCATATTTTTGCGGCAGGTCGTCAAAGTCCAGTAAGAGCACGCGCACGGCGGCGTCCGGGATGATCACCATCACGTCGCGCAGGTTCCCGGAGACGGATTCCAAAGCGCTGCCCACCGCCGTGCGTAGAGCTTCCGGCTGATGGATATTTGCTCCCGACAGGCTCGGGAGCAGCGTGCCCGTTGGCAGGCGGCGGGTGGAATAAACTTCCAGCGCGCGGTGTGCCGCGTTTCCGCGCGCCGCGATGACGCGCTCCGCCGTGATCTCGCAGGCCAATCGCGGACGGCTGCTCGAATTAGAGGTGATGGACATGCGTCGCTTACCGGGTGGTCTCGATGAAAGTGACCTTATTGATCTCTTTCAGCGTGGTGGTGCCGGCTCTTACTTTATCAAGCGCTGACTCGCGCAGGAAGCGCATGCCTTCTTCCTTGGCCGCGCGGCGCACTTCGGAAGTCGGCTTCTTCTCCAGGATCATCTCGCGGATGCGGTCCGTGAGGTCCAGCAGCTCATGGATGGCGGTGCGTCCTTTGTATCCGGTGCCAGAGCACTCGATGCAACCCTCGCCTTCATAGAAGGTATAGTCGCTCCATTCCTTCAAATCAAGTCCACTGGATTCAATCACATCCACAGGATATTTAACCGGTTTCTTGCATGATTCACAGATGAGCCGGACCAAGCGTTGCGCCAGAATGCAGTTTAGCGCCGAAACGAAGTTATAAGGCTCCACGCCCATATTGAGGAAGCGGCCGATGACGTCCACCACATTGTTGGCGTGGACGGTAGTGAAAACCAGGTGGCCCGTAAGCGCGGACTGAATGGCGATCTGCGCCGTCTCGGTGTCGCGGATCTCCCCCACCATGATCTTGTCCGGGTCGTGGCGCAGGATAGAGCGCAACCCGCGCGCGAAGGTGAGTCCCTTCTTCTCATTCACCGGGATCTGGGTCACGCCTTTCACCTGGTACTCGACCGGATCTTCAATAGTGATGAGCTTATCTTCTTCCGTCTTCACTTCGTTCAGCGCGGCGTAGAGGGTAGTGGTCTTACCCGAACCGGTCGGCCCGGTGACCAGCACCATGCCGTAAGGCTCTTTGATGTAGCGGCGGAAGCGGCGCAGGTCGTCCTCGCTGAAGCCGACCACATCGAGCGTGAGCGTGCGGAATTTCTCACTCATTGACTCTTTATCCAGCACGCGCAATACGGCGTTCTCGCCGTGGATGCTGGGCATGATGGAGACGCGGAAGTCGATGGAGCGCTGGTTGTAGCGCACGCGGAAGCGTCCGTCTTGCGGCACGCGCCGCTCGGCGATGTCGAGCTCGCTCATGACCTTGATGCGCGAGATGATGGTGGAGTGGTGGTCCTTGGCGATGGGCTGCATGGCCTGTTGCA
>DATLCI010000127.1:0-6567 GCA_035526435.1 Terriglobales bacterium | reverse complement strand
TGGCATTTTCAATCCCGCCTTCAGCCTTTCCCGCCATGGGATGTCCGGGAAGAAACCGCGCGGATGCCCCTTCGCCCCAAACCTTTTTGGCCGTTTCGCAGATCTCGCGTTTCGTGCTGCCGACGTCGGTCACCAATGCCTCGGCACTCAGCTTCGGTAGCCGCCCGAGGGTGTCAATGATCGCCCCCACCGGCATGGCCAGCACGATCAGGTCGCTGCCCCCGCACGCCAAAGCGAGGTCCGTGAAGGCCTCGTCAATGGCACCAAGCTTCTGCGCAATGGTCAGGATGCCATCCCGATCACAGCCAATGATGCGGCCCGCCAGCGCGTTCGCCTTGAACGCCAGCCCGAGAGAGCCTCCCATCAGCCCTGTGCCCACGATCGTGATTTGCTTGAAGTGCATAAGCCTGGTTCTACGCTTTCAATCGCTGGATGAATTCCGCAACTCTCGCCGGCGATTCTTTGCCAGATTCTTCCACGAGCTTCATGATGGCGCTGCCGACCACGACTGCGTCAGCGTAGTGTCCCACTTCCCGAAAGTGTTCAGGCGTGGAAACTCCAAACCCGACCGCGACTGGGAGCTTCGACGCTTTCTTGATCCGCTTCACCAGGCGATGCGCATCGTCAGCCATGCTGGCTTGCGCTCCGGTCACGCCCGTTCGGGAGACCGCATAGATAAATCCAGTTGAAGCCTGGGCGATCAACTTCACCCGCTGGTCGGTACTGGTGGGCGCAGCGAGAAAGACAGTCGCCAGCTCACGCTCGCTCATCAGCTTCATATACTCATGCGCTTCTTCTATCGGAAGGTCGGTGACGAGTGCGCCATCTACTCCGGCTGCTTTTGCCCCATCGGCAAAGGCTTTCAACCCCATCCGCAACAACGGATTGAGATAAGAAAAGATGAGCAGTCCCGCCTGTGGCCGCTCGCCGCGCACCTCGCCGGCCAAGCGCAAAACGTCTTTCACCGACGTGCCGTTCTTTAACGCGCGTTCACTGGCTCGCTGGATCACCGGCCCATCAGCGACAGGATCGCTGAATGGCACGCCCAATTCCACCACATCGGCTCCGGCGTCAATCGCTGCAATGACTATCCGGCGACTGGTGTCCATGTCCGGATCCCCGACGGTCACATACACCACCAGGCCGGGGTGATCGCCGCGATTGCCAAGAGCGATTCTTCTCATGGCAATTCTTTTCTGAGTATTCCGATGTCTTTGTCTCCGCGGCCAGAGATATTCACGATAAGGATTTCACTCTTCTTCATCTTCGGCGCACGCTTCACTGCCTCCGCTACCGCATGTGCGGATTCAAGCGCAGGAATGATTCCTTCCATCTGGCATAGAAGTTTCACTGCTTCGAGCGCTTCCGCATCCGATGCCGACACATACTCTGCCCGGCCTGAGTCGTGCAGCGCCGCGTGCTCCGGCCCGATGGAGGGGTAGTCCAATCCCGCGGAGACCGAATGAGTTCCGGCTACTTGTCCGGCGCTATCCTGCAACACGTACGAGAATGTTCCCTGCAGTACCCCCGGCGCGCCACCTTCGAAGCGAGCGGCATGTTCGCCCAACTTCTTGCCTCGACCACCCGCCTCCACGCCGACCAGTTTCACTTTTTTGTCGCGAATGAATTCGTGGAAGATGCCGATCGCATTTGACCCGCCCCCCACGCAGGCGACGACCATGGCCGGCAGCTTGCCTTCAGCTTTTAGTATCTGCGCCCGCGCTTCACGCCCGATGATGGATTGGAAATCGCGCACCATGATGGGATAAGGATGCGCGCCCAACGCGCTCCCCAGCAGGTAGTACGAATCGCGAACGTTCGTGACCCAGTCACGCATGGCTTCATTGATGGCGTCTTTTAAAGTGCGCTGCCCCGCCTCCACGCTGCGTACTTCCGCACCCAGCAGGCGCATGCGGAAAACATTCAGCTCCTGCCGGCGCATATCTTCCGCGCCCATATACACCACGCAGTCCAGACCGAAAAGCGCGCAGACCGTCGCCGTCGCCACTCCATGCTGGCCCGCGCCGGTTTCGGCGATGATGCGCTTCTTGCCCATCCGTCGCGCGAGCAGGACTTGCCCTAAGCAGTTGTTGATCTTGTGCGCGCCGGTGTGAAGCAGGTCTTCGCGCTTCAGATAGATCTTGGCGCCGCCCAAATGCTTGGTCAGGCGTTCGGCGAAGAAAAGTGCCGTAGGCCGCCCCGCATAAGTGGTGAGCAGACGAGTGAGTTCAGATCGGAACCGTTTATCTTTGCAGGCTTTGCCGTAGGCGCGTTCGAGTTCTTCCAGCGCGGAGACGAGCGCCTCCGGCACGTACCGTCCGCCGTACTCGCCAAACCGTCCCGCTATGGGCTTGCCCGCCATCCTTCAATTAAACCAGATGGCTTCGCGACGTGGGATTTTTAGCAGATTTTTTCGCCTGAAGCGGTCACTGCTTGCGCTCGGAGCCTGCTAACTCCGCCGCGCGCACGTTCGCAACGAATCGGCGCAAACGCTCTGGGTCCTTGTGCCCGGGTGCCCGCTCTACGCCGGTGACTACGTCAACGCCGAACGGCCGAAACATGCAGACTGCGGCCGCCACGTTTTCAGGAGTCAATCCGCCCGCAATGATCACGGGGATTGATTGTTGCAGTTCAACAATGAAGTCGCCCGCGCTAAGCCAGTCGAAGACTTTGCCGGTGCCGCCCCGAACCTTCTGGTTGCCGGAATCAATTAACACCGCGTCCACATCGCCGTAATCGCTCAGTCCACCCGGTTTATCCTTTTGCGCCGGGAGCGCCTTCAATATCTTCAGCGGCTGGTGCAGTAGTGAGATCAAACTTTTTACATATTCAGGCGACTCGTCCCCGTGAAGTTGAATGGCGGTGAGTTCAACCTCTCTCGCAACTTGCAGGATGTATTCCGGCGATTCGTTCACAAATACGCCGACCTTCTCCAACTCCTCCGGCAATTCCTGCACGATGTCGGCCGCGGCTTCGGGATCGATGCGACGCGGACTCTCGGCAAAGATGAAACCCAATGCATTAGCGCCGGCCTGGGTCGCAGCTAAGGCATCTACCAGGTTCGTTGTCCCGCAGATCTTGATCCACGTCTTCAATCGGCCGTCCTTGGGGATGCAGGTTCTATGCCATGGCAGCGGGCGCTCGCGCCTCAGCCAGGAGCTGGGCAAGCGCGGCGCCGGCATCGTCGGCTTTCATGAGCATTTCGCCGATCAGGAAACCCTGATAGCCCAGCGCCTTGAGCTTGCGGATCTCGGCGCCTGACGCGAGGCCACTCTCGGCGATGCGCAGCACACTGGTCGGCAGCAGTCGCGCCAGCTCCACGTGCAACCGGGGATTCATCTCCAGTGTCTTCAGGTCGCGGCTATTCACCCCAATGATGTCCACGCCGGCTTCGGCCACCATCTCCATCTCCGCCTCGTCGTGGACTTCGCAAAGCACTTCCAACCCCAGATCGCGTGCGCGGCTGTAAAGCGCCTTGAATTCGATCATGCTCAGCGCCGAAGCGATCAGCAGGACGGCATCCGCATGGTTCAGCCGCGCTTGATAGAGCTGGTATTCCTCGACGATGAAGTCCTTGCGCAGGCAAGGGAGTTCACTGGCCGCCGAGGCTTCTTTCAGGTTCTGCAGGCTGCCGTCAAAGAACTCTTCTTCCGTGAGAACACTGATTGCGGAAGCTCCGCCCTTCGCCAACTGCATCGCCAGCATGCCCACCGGAAAACTGCCGCGGATCTGACCGCGTGAAGGTGAGGCCTTTTTCAATTCCGCGATGATGCCGATACCCCCGGGCGCAGATTCGATCGCGGTGCGGAATCCGCGCGGCGTATGGGGCACGGCTTCTGCCTGCGCGGCGATCCCGGCCAGCGGCACCGCCTTCTTGGCCTCGTCGAGACCCTTACGCACCGAAGTTACGATCTGTTCCAGCGTGATTACCATCAAGACGAACAGTATAAGCCGCGGGTCCCGCCCTGCAAACGCCCTCCCTATAATGGGACGCGTGAGCATTGCTCCCACTCCCGCGCGGATCCGGCTGCCGCGACTCGCGGTGCCTCCCCCTACGGTGCTCGATTTTCTCTGCGCGCAATTCCCCCACATCGGCCGCGACGTATGGCTGACTCGCAGCTCGGCCGGCACTATTCGTCTGGACGACGGCAGCGCAATCACCCCCTCCACCCCTTATCAACCCGGGAGGATGATCTCGTATTTCCGTGAAGTGATCTCCGAGCTGCAGATTCCCTTCGCTGAAAGCGTCGTCTATGAGGACGAACGCATCCTGGTCGCAGACAAACCGCACTTTGTTCCCGTAACCCCGGGCGGCGACGTCGTGAATGAGTGTCTGCTCTTTCGGCTGCAAAAACGCACCGGGCTATGCGACCTGGCTCCGGTCCATCGCCTGGATCGCGACACCGCCGGGTTAGTGGTTTTCGTAAAACACAAGCCCGATCGCGCGCCTTACGCTAGGCTCTTTGAAAATGGAGAGGTGGAGCGAGAGTATGTCGCCGTAGCGAACGCGGAAAATGGAGCATCTCCCGCCGCACAGGAATGGATGGTGGAAAATCGTCTGGAGCCCGAACCAGGCAGCTTCCGCATGCGCATCGGGGAAGGTGCGGTGAATGCGCGCACCCGCATCGTTTATGAAACCTCGAAGGCGGGCCGCCGCTTGTTCCGGCTCTTCCCCGCTACCGGCAAGAAGCACCAGCTTCGCATTCACATGTGGTCGCTGGGCTTTCCCATAGTGAACGACCCTTTTTACCCGGAACTGAAGCGCCTGGATCCCGCCGACTTCTCTTGCCCCATGCAATTACTGGCCTGTCGGCTCACTTTTCGCGACCCTAGAACCAACGAGTCGCACACCTTCCGCACGCAACGATCCCTTAGGTTTTGATCGCAAAACAAAAAAACCGGGGCCGAAGCCCCGGCTTTCCTCTTTGCGACTCACTTCTGCCGGATGAAATAGATGTCACGCAGCAATGTGGCCTGATCGGTGTAGAGCACCGACCTGGTCCACACGATTCCCAGTTTTCCATCTGGGAAGAAGAAGCTTCCCAGGTAGTCTCCGGGTGCGCCGGTGCGGTTCGCGTCAGCCACGGGATGGTCCGGATCGAGCGAGAGGAAATCTTTCGCGCGAATCGTTCCGCCCGGAGTCCAGGTGGCTCCTGCCACAACCCAGGGATAGGTATTGTTCGGGCGGAAGTAGGTCCCCAGTCCCATCTTCTTGCCGTCAGCCGAGATCGCCATCCACACATATTGATAACGACCGCGCACCGGCGTTATGTCCTGCTTGGTCCAGGTCTTGCCTTGATCGCTCGAACGGAAAAGGTAGATGCGATTGGTGTTCGGGATACCGGCGTCCCCGATATCGTTCGAGTCGAGGTAGATCACCCAAACGGTTCCGTCCGGAGCTACCTGGATCGAAGGATAGCTTTGGGTATCATCGCCATCGTTGTAAGTGCCCATGTCATAGCGCTTCCACGTCAATCCATCGTCAGTGGTCACGTAGGAGTAGAGCTTTCCGTTGTCGTCAGTGCATGCGGCATAGACCAACTTCGAGCCCGCGCGGTGATCGGCGGCCGGACGGCACCATCCGGAGTTCGGCAAGCTCTTTCCGGGAATGTCCCAGGTCACGCCGCCGTCGTAAGAAGCATGCACGGTGTAACGCGCACCATCGGCCGCTTGCGAGCCGTCATTGCTGAAATAGAAGATGTGGCCATTCCCGTGGGCCGTGATCCACGGACGATCATCGGATTCCGGTGATGGCACGATGGGCCGGTTGAAATCGTAAGTCACTTGACCTAGTCCGTTCGACGTCCAGCGCGTCAGAGTGATGTCGCCCAGATAGGTGTCGGCAAAGTAGATGTGGCCGGCATCGTCATAGGCCAAGTCACCTTCATCACCCGGCTCCTGGTCCTGCAGGGCCAGTTGCGTGAGGCCTGGCGCATTGATCCACTTCTGCCCTTTATCCACGGACCACCACATCCATGACTGGCTGCGCAATCCGTCCGGCGAGTTCGGGTCGGGTGACACCGCCAGCTCCACATTCTCTTTATGGGCGGTAGCGAAGGCGTTGCCGTACTTATCCACCAATAGAGTCGGCTCGTAGCCATAACCATTCGTCGGCGTGATCCGTACGGGCGCTCCCCAGTTTTTTCCTGGTCCGGAGATGATCACGGGAGGAGGAGTTCCGCCGGTGGTCGTGGTGATCTGCAGGTTGCCGTTGTAGGGCTGGGTTGAAGAATTCACAAAGCCACAGACCTGGACGCGATAGTTCCCCGGCGCAGGATTGCTGATGGTCACCGTTTCCTTCGGTTCGCCGCCATCACTCGAGTTGATCTCTTGTCCATCTGGACCGATCACCGTCAGGATCAAGTCGTTGGTCTCATTCATTCCGCTGACCGGGGTCCACGTGATCTGGAAGGTGAACAGGGCGTTCACCGTGCTATAAGTGCCGGCTGGAACGTTCACCGTGACCACGTGCTCGTCCACCGGCGAGGTGGAAACCGGGGCGCAGTCACTGGCTGGATTCGTGCCTACGGAAGCTTGCCCCGTCCAATTGTCATTCACCGTCTGACC
>DATLCI010000122.1:0-6651 GCA_035526435.1 Terriglobales bacterium | reverse complement strand
AAATGAGAAAGCAAAAAGGTTTTTCGCTAATCGAACTGTTGATCGTGGTTGCGATCATCCTTATCATCGCGGCCATCGCGATCCCCAACTTGCTTCGTGCTCGTATCAGCGCGAACGAGTCGGCTGCAGTGGCAAACATGCGTACCATCAACACGTCGCTGGTCACATACCTGTCGACCTATAGCACCTTCCCGGATTCCGCCAACTTCAACTATCTGTCTGACGGCGGGACATCAAACTGCCCTAACACCCCGGGTACGGCGTCGGCCTGCTTGCTGGATAACACCATCACCGCAGCCACCGTCTCCACCACTCCGAAGAGCGGTTATTACCTGACCTATACTTCGACGGCCGGCTCCGGCGTTTACACGCTGTTGAATACCCCGCAGACGCAGGGTTCAACCGGCGTACGTAACTTCTTCACTGATCAATCCGGCGTGATCCGCGCCAAGTCTGGTTCCGCCGCGTCTACGACTGATCCAGCGATCTAAGTACCCCGTTAAGTTGAAGGGGCCGCATTTCGCGGCCCCTTTTTCATTGGCCGTTGAAATCTGGCAATTGGTGGATATCGCCGTTCCACGCTAAAATCTTCTAACGGTATATGTCGCTTACAAGAGAGCAAGCACTAGATATGTTCCGGTCAGACGACTTGATCGGGATTGGGATGGAGGCCGACGCGCTACGGCGCAAACTGCATCCCGAGGGCGTGGTCACGTACGTGATCGACCGCAATATCAACTACACGAACTTCTGCACGGAATACTGCACCTTTTGCGCGTTCTATCGGCCGCTCAAGGGGAAGATGTCGGCGGAAGGCTACATCCTCAACTTTGAGACTATCTACGAAAAGATCCGCGAGACCGTAGAACTGGGCGGCACCGGGGTTCTTATGCAAGGCGGCCTTCATCCCGATTTGAAGATTGATTGGTTTGAACGTTTATTCACGGGGATCAAACAGCGGTTTCCTCAAGTGCACCTGCACTGTCTGTCTGCCAGTGAGATCCTGGCCATAGCCGAATACAGCGAGCTTTCGTTGCGGGATACCATCATCCGGTTGAGGGATGCCGGACTTGACTCGATCCCAGGGGGCGGGGCAGAGATCCTCGACGATGAAGTGCGGCATAGGATCGCGCGATTGAAATGTTTGACTGCCGACTGGCTGGCGGTGCACCGCACCGCCCATGAATTAGGCATGCGCACGACCGCGACCATGATGTTTGGCGTGGGTGAAAGCTTCGAGCATCGTATCAATCACTTTCAGCATGTTTACGATCTACAACAAGAAACCGGCGGATTCACGGCGTTCATCCCTTGGAGCTTCCAGCCGAAGAACACCGCGTTGGGCGGCCGAAAGTGGGATGAGGCAACGTCAGTCGAATATCTAAAGACGCTCGCGATCGCGCGCCTCTTCCTTTCCAACATCACCAACGTGCAAGCCAGTTGGGTAACGCAGGGTCTCAAGGTCCTGCAACTAGGATTACGCTTCGGCGGCAACGATGTCGGCTCCGTGATGCTGGAAGAGAATGTGGTCCGGTCGGCTGGCGTGACCAATTGCACGACGGAAGAAGAGTTGCGCTTCATCATTCGGGACGCGGGCTTCAAGCCGAAGCAGCGCGATACGTTGTACCGCACGTATTTTTTGAATTAGTAGTCAGTTACAATCGGGGGTCGCCCGGCGGCCTACGCGCGGCTGACTTTTACGATTCCCTTGGCCCAGGAAACTGCCCTGAGTCTTCTTTCCATATCCTTGGCGACGCTAGCCCAAGCGGCAAGCCCAGCCTTCTCGTTTTCCCAAAACCGCGGCATAGGGCAGTTTATCCGGCAGCAGCTTGATCCTACCTTCCGCGGGCTATATCAGCCCAACGCCTTCGACATGATGCTGCTGGTCCCGTACTTCATCGTGCTGGTGTTTCTGGCCTCGTATGGGATCCATCGTTACGTGCTGGTCTACCTTTATTACAAAAACCGGAAAAACGCGGCCAAGGAACCACCGGCTTACTGGCCGGAAGGCCAGCTTCCTAAGGTCACCATCCAGCTGCCGATCTTCAACGAGCAATTTGTGATCGATCGGCTGGTGGACGCAGTCTGCAAGATGGACTACCCACGAGATCGGCTTGATATCCAGGTGCTCGACGACTCAACGGATGAGACGGTGGAAGTCGCCCGGTCGGTGGTGGAGCGGTATGCCGCCCTGGGACATCCGATCGGTTATCACCACCGGACAAACCGTCACGGCTACAAGGCGGGCGCGCTGGATGAAGGCATGAAATATTGCAAAGGCGAATTCATTGCCATCTTCGATGCGGACTTCGTGCCTCCAGAAGATTGGTTGATGAGAGTCATTCACCATTTCACCGAGCCCAAGACGGGTATGGTGCAAACCCGGTGGACTCACCTGAATCGCGACTACTCCTTCCTGACGCAAGTGGAAGCCATTCTGCTGGACGGACATTTTGTGCTCGAGCATGGCGGGCGCTCGCGGACGGACGTGTTTTTTAACTTCAACGGCACGGCTGGCATGTGGCGGCGGCAAGCGATTGAGGAAGCGGGTGGCTGGGAACACGACACCCTCACGGAGGACACTGACCTTTCTTATCGGTCGCAGTTGAAGGGCTGGAAATTTAAGTACCTGCAGGACGTGGAGTGTCCGGCAGAGTTGCCGATCGAGATGACTGCCTTTAAGACGCAACAGGCGCGATGGGCAAAGGGCCTCATCCAAGTCTCGTTAAAGATCCTGCCGAAGGTGTTGAAGAGTGACGCGCCCCGGCCCGTCAAAATGGAAGCCTGGTATCACCTGACCGCGAACATCAGTTATCCCCTGATGATCGTGCTGTCCACGTTGATGATGCCGGCGATGATCCTGCGTTCTTACCAGGGCTGGTTCCAGATGCTGTTCATCGATCTGCCGCTGTTCCTGGCGTCGACATTCTCAATCTCTTCGTTTTATCTGGTTTCGCAAAAAGAACTGTTCCCCAAGACCTGGCCAAAGACCTTCCTTTACCTGCCATTCCTAATGGCGCTGGGAATCGGGTTGACGATCACTAACACCAAGGCAGTAATGGAAGCGCTGCTGGGGATTCAGTCATCATTCAAGCGGACGCCGAAGTATCGAGTGGAGAAGAAGTCAGATAAAACGGTGGCGGCGAAGAAGTATCGGCGACGGTTGGGGATCATCCCGTGGATCGAGTTGCTGATCGGCTCTTACTTTGTGTTGACGATCGTCTATGCCGTCTCAACGCAGAACTACATCACCGTACCGTTCCTGATGCTATTCGTGATCGGATACTGGTACACCGGGTTGATGTCATTGCTGCAGGGGCGATTCGAACGGCTTTCCCTCAAACGGGAGAGTGACCATGCTAAGCCGTTCCCGGTGGGGGTCTAAGCGGTCGCTCCTGCGGCCTTGGCCTTTTCCGTAGTTCCCTTTTCTTCGTGATACTCCATCTCCGTATTCACCTCCCACAGATTGGCTTTATCGGTAACGCCGTGAATGATGTTGTCCACAGCCAACATCGCGGTGAGCATGGAGTGGTCCTGATTATTGTAGCGGTGCATGCCATTGCGGCCGACTAAGAAGATGTTTTCAAACCTGTCCAGGTAGTCGCGAAGTTCGTCAAAGCGATCGTACGTACCAAAATATGCCGGATAGGTTTTGGGAACCTTGATCACGGTGGAATCCAATACGTCGTTCTTATCGATGATGCCGATCTTCTCCAGCTCCATACGGGCGAACTCGGCCATCTCCGCTTCGGGTTTCTTCCACAGTTCGTCAACGTCCTGGCAAAAGTATTCCACGCCGATCCAGACGAGTTCTGGATTTGCCAGCATGTATGGACTCCAGTTATTAAAGATCTGGAGACGCCCGGCGAGGACATCGGGCTCCTGGATGTAGATCCAGTTGTCCTCCACCAGCTTTTTGTTCTTCTCCGTGATCTTCAGTTCCTTGCACAATAATCCCACGGTGATGAAATCGCGATACATCAGACCTTCACTCACTTCCTTCACTGCGGCGGGCACTGGCACATCCAGCGAGCGGACTAGATCTTTCATGGGCATGGTGGAGAAGAAGTAGTCGCCAGAGAATCGCCGGTCAGCCCCAGTCTGGTCGCGCCCGGAGATGGACTTCACTTGAAAGCCTTCACAATGCACTCCCGTAATGTCGGTGCCGGTGTGGATCTCGCCGCCCATCTCTTTAACCTTGCGAGCGACTGTTTCCCACATCTGGCCGGGGCCGAACTTCGGATAAAGGAATTGCTCGATCAACGAAGTCTCAAGGTCTTTCTGCGCGACGTCCTGCTCACTTTGAAATTGTTTTTTCAGAATGTGCATCAGCGTTTTTTTGATGGATAGGCCCTTAATCCGCTGCTCGCCCCACTCGGCGCTGATCTCATGGCAAGGGACGCCCCAGACCTTTTCGGTATAGGACTTAAAAAACGTGAGGTAGAGTTCGCGGCCAAAACGATTGATGAAGAATTGCTCGAGGTTTGCCGGTTTCGCGATGGGGAACATCGCGGCCCTCATATAACTAAAACCGATGCGGATCGTGCGGAAGATCCCCAGGTTGGCGAGGGTGGTCTTGCTCAGCGTAATGGGGTAGTCAAAGAACTTCCGTAGAAAATAAATGCGAGACTTCCGTTGCCGCACTAGCATGACTTCGTCTGGGTCCTGGGGTTTGCCTGTGGCCTTCGGCGTGGGCAGGGCACGCGACCTATTGTGATAGGAGATCTGGCCATTGCCGTTCGAGGAGGGCCGTTCTTCGATGGGCATGTGCCGATACCACCACTCCATCACCCGATCGCTTTTGGAAAAAAACCGATGGCCGCCGATGTCGATGCGATTTCCCTTATATCGAACCGTACGCGAGATACCCCCCATGTATTCGTCGCGCTCCAGGACGATGGGCTTGATATCCGTACGGGTGAGAAGCTCGTATGCCGCGGTAAGTCCGGCAGGGCCGGCTCCAATGATGATGGCAGTCTTATTTGGCATGGATCCTTTGAGATGAAGGCGTTCCGGACTGCAACGTCGCAGTCGAATTCTTGTCGGTCGCGGCAGCGAATTGCGGGCCGGCGGAAGGAGGCGGAGCGTAGGCGCGAAGGATGCGGTAGTCCACATTGATCTCCCAGACCTGGCGGTCCTTGAAGTAATCGAGCACCTCCTGGTTGCGATCGCCCATGTCTCGTGCCCACACGATCTTGGACCCATCGATGTCAGGCTCGTTGTAGACCCAATCAAAACCAGGCCAACTGAAGTAATTGGTCTTAACGATGATGAGGTGCTTCCCGGGAGTCTTTTCCAGGTGATCGACGACGCGCGCGCGGTCGACGTCCGGGGGCATTCTCATAATGAAGGGATTGAGATTTTCAACATTCAACGCGCTGCCGACGTACCAAAGGCCGCCGACGACCATGGATGCCGCTATCAGCCCCCGTGAGAGACCGACGCCGAGCCCCAGGTCACGAATGCGAACCGTGCGTGCCAATCGAATGATCAGCACCAGGAAAGCGACGATGACGCAGGTAGCCGGAGCGGCATAGTGTCCGTGCGGAGGCCATAGCTGCACCAGCAATGCGAGAAAGACCAGCAGGGCCGAGAGAAATGGCAGTCGCCATCGCTGGCTCTTGGCGGCGAACCACACCGCGGGAATGAAGGCGATGCCAAGAGGCCAGATGAAGAAGTCGTAATACAGGTGGACTTTGGAAGCAGTCAGTTTGGCTAACCCGCCCGGCTGGCGAATGTTCAAATAGTCCGGCAGCTCATGAAAGATATAAAACTTTTTCATGATGAAGTGGTTGTAATCAGGAAACGGATATCGCTGCTGCCAGAGGAACGGCTTTGATATGTGATAAGTCTGGTGGTTCACCGCGTACGGTAGAAGCAGCGGATTCCCGGTACTGCGGTAGTTGTAGTACAGCATGCCGGAAAACACCGGAATGAGGACCACCAACCCACAGGCCAGGGCCTTGTAAGCATTCGGCGGGGTTTGCTGGAATTGCCGGTAGAGCCAGCAAGCCATCCACCCCAGAGGGATGAGACTGAACACGAAGCCTTCGAATGGCCGGGTGTTCGCAAGAATGGCGAGACCCGCGGCGAAGATCAACGAATTCCTAACGATGTTCTTATCGCGTTTCAGCCGCCCCATAGCGCCAAACAGCAGCGCCCCGCCAATGGCGGCGACGGCCCCGCCCCAATAAGAATTGATCCAGTGTCCAAAGACGGCGAAGCGCAGTACGGTGATGAGCCCGCCGAAGAGTGCCCAATAGGAAGGCATCCAAGCTTGCAGCATCCAGGTTATGGCCGAGCACATGACGACGATGCTGATTAGAACTCCCGCCCATGGACTATTAAAGAGGGCCTGTCCTATCACCAGAAAGCTTGCCTGCCCCACCGGATACATCGACTGGTAAGTCGGCTTCATATTGATGTGGAACGATTCGAAATGAACCCACATCGGATGGGTGACGTTGGTGATCCGCCCAGCGTCAAAAGTCTTCGCCTGCAGCAGATAGCTGAACTCATCGTGAATGCCGGGCGTAGGGACGGGATTCCACGGGAACGTCGCCAGCCGAAGTGCCAGAGCGAGTATTCCCATGGTAACTACAACGGCAAATCTCCTTCGTGAAAAACGTACCATCAACCGTTCGAAAACCG
>DATLCI010000105.1:0-5564 GCA_035526435.1 Terriglobales bacterium | reverse complement strand
AATCCGGGAAAGACGCGCTCTTTCACTCCGCTGAGCAGGTCCAGCTTCCACAATTGCGCGCTGATGTAAGAACGAGAGGAGCCGCTGCGCTGGAGGTAAAAGACGGTCTTGCCATCGGGCGACATCTTCGGCAGCATGGCCACGCCTTCAAAGGTCAATTGGCGGTCGCCTTTTTGATCATGGAACCAGATGGATCCTTGTGCAGTGCCGACGGATGCGATCAGGCTTTTTCCGTCCGGGGCAACCGCGGTGCCCTCCTGTTCGTTGCTTTCTGACGTGATCTGCTCCAGAATCCCATCGGGAAATGCCTGACGCCAGATATGGAATGCTCCACCCGCGTTCGAACTGAAGTACATCCATTTCCCATCCGGAGACCAGGATGCAGTGGTGCATTGCCCCTCGGCGGGGCCGACTCGCCGGCCCTGCGTAGAGCCGTCAAACGGGACGATCCGGCAAGGCAGCCAGCCACTGCCATCCATCTCCACCACCAGCACCCATTTTTTGTCTGGCGACAGCGCGGTCCGGTGGGCCATGCTGCCATCGCCTTGCGGTATGTAGATGGGACGCTGGCCGATCCGGTTCAAGCGGGAGGTCATGATGCTCATGTGCGGGTTCTTGTCAATCTCCGCAAACATGATTCGCTCGTTGTCGAGAAAAGTGAGTCCGGAAGCATTGCGCATAAAGGTAATCGTGGGACCGCCAAGGACTGGAACTTCACAGCTATTCCACGCGAAGTTACGATCCAGGCAGGTGTAGACGATGCGGTTCCCGTCGGGAGTAAAGGTAGGCGTGTGCTTGCCGCGCCCGTCTCGGGTCAACTGGATAGGATCGCCGTTGGGCAACAGCTTCACATAAAGCTCGCCTGTGGACGCCGAGAAGCCGAAGCCTCCGTCTCGGATGAAGGCCACCAAGCGTCCGTCTGGCGAAATAGCGGGAGCCAGTGCGGAATCATTGAAGTCAGTGAGCTTCTCATAGCGGACTCCCGAACTTTGGCGCCCGGGTCGCGATTGCCGATACATCCAAGTGCCAGCCACGGCGAGGAGCATCACCGCAAATAGAAGACCGGCGTACAGTGGCTTCAGGTTTCGCCCGCTCGGACGGCTGGTCACAGTCGATTCACCATCCAACCGGGTGCGCAAGCGGCGCAGGTCAGCGGCAAATTCAGACATCGCGCCATACCGCTCTGCAGGCTGCTTGGCTAAAGCACGCTCCAATATCCAATCAATCTCCGCGGGCAGGGATGGCTTGATCTCGCGCGCCGGGCGGGCCGGCTTGGAGATGACTTCGTTCAACACCTCGATGGTGGACTCGCCCTGAAACGGCCGCATCCCGGTGGCGGCTTCATACAAAACCACGCCCAGCGAAAAGATATCCGTCCTCGCATCCACCGGCCGGGCGCTGGCTTGCTCCGGGGACATATATGCCGGAGTTCCCACCACATCATTACCGCCGGTGATATTGGTTTCGGTGCTGGTCTGCGAACTCTCGCCGTCCACCGTCGCCACGTGCTTGGCTAGACCGAAATCCAAAACTTTTACGTAGCCCTGATCATTGATCAGCAGATTGGACGGCTTGATGTCCCGATGAACGATGCCCGCTTTATGGGCCGAGGTCAATGCGTCCGCTATCTGAGTGAACACCTCGACAAGTTTTCCCAGGGAGGGCTTATGTGTCTTTTGCCATTCGGAGAGCGTCTCGCCATCCACTAATTCCATGGCGATACATAAGAGCCCCTCAACCTCATGGGTTGAATAAATGGAAATGATGTGGGGATGGTTCAGGGAAGAGGCAAGCTTGGCCTCGCGTTGGAAGCGAGCGATGGCACTTGCATCCCCCACCAGCCGCGATTGCAGGACCTTCAGCGCGACGCTGCGGTCTAACCCGGTGTCGTGCGCGCGGTAGACCTCTCCCATGCCGCCGGATTTAAGCGGCCCCAAGACCACGTAAGGGCCCAGCTTCGTATTGGCAGAGAGCGCCATGTAGCGATGAAGTATAGAACTGGCTTCCGAATAATCAAAGGCAAAGCTAGACCCGAAGGTGTCTGATACATTGGTGCGTTCCGGAGGTGCTCGATTGCTCTCTCGCCGCAATTTCATCAAGACGTCCGCCGTGGCCGGCGCGGCCGCGGTCTCGATCCCGCTGGCTGAATCCCAAAGGGATGCGGCCCCCCTTCCCGCCCCGATCGCTGCGCTCAAGTCCATGCGCTCCGACGCCCGCCCCATCACCGGAGCCGAACGCCAGCGCCGCATCGAACGCGCCCGCCAACTCATGGCGCAGAACAAGCTCGATGCGCTCATGCTGACCGGCGGCACCTCGCTGGTGTACTTCAGCAACATCCGCTGGGGACTCAGCGAACGCATGTTCGCAATGATCTTGCCGGTAAAGGGCGAACCGTTCTTTGTCTGCCCCGCGTTTGAGGAAGAACGTGCCCGCGAACAGATCATGAGCAGCGCTTCGCCATTTGCTTCCCTGAAGGCTGACGTACGTACCTGGCAGGAAGATGAGAGCCCGTGGCAGCGCACCGTGCAGGGCTTGAAAGACCGCGGCATCACCAGCGGCAGCGTAGGCATGGAAGAGACGGTGCGCTTCGTCTTTAGCGACGGCCTGGCTCAAGCCGCGCCCGCGCTCAAGATCGCGAGTGGAACTCCCATCAGCGCCGGGTGCCGCACCGTCAAAGACGGGCATGAGGTCGAGCTGATGCGCCTGGCGTCCAAAGTCACCTGGCACGCTTACAAAGCTGCGTATGAATCCCTGAAGGAGGGCATGACCCAGAACGACTTTGCCAGTTTAGTTTCTGCCGCCCATGCCAAGCTGGGGTTTCAAGGCGGCGCCGGCGTCCAGGTCGGCGAGTTCTCGGCGCTTCCTCACGGTTCGGTGAAGCCGCAAGTCATCAAAGAAGGAGCGATTCTCCTGATCGACGGCGGCTGCGGCGTGGAAGGCTACTCATCGGACATCAGCCGCACCTTCGTCCTTGGCAAGCCGACGGAAAAGATGAAGACCGTATTCGACATTGAGAAGCGCGCCCAATCCGCGGCGCTGGCCGCGGCCAAGCCCGGAGTCGCTTGCGAAGCGGTGGACGCTGCCGCGCGCAAAGTCATCACCGACGGTGGTTATGGTCCTGATTACAAATATTTCACGCACCGCGTGGGCCACGGCATGGGCATGGACGGCCACGAATGGCCTTATTTGGTGCGCGGCAATAAGCTATCGCTGGCGCCCGGCATGGTCTTCAGCGACGAGCCGGGTATTTATATCCCCGGCGAGTTCGGCGTGCGCCTCGAAGACGATATGGTGATCACGGAATCGGGCGCGGAGTTGATGTCGCCGCAGAGCCCCAGCCTGGAAGATCCGTTTGGGGAGTGGCAAGCGAAGAAGACATTCACGCCCGGCAACTGCTGATCAAACGAGTTTCTTCAGCAGGGCGATCTGTCCGGCATGATAGAGGTTGTGCTGCGTCATGCCTTCCAGCATGAAGTGGAAGTCATAATCTTTGCCGCGGACCCGGGAGTGCAGGTTGGCATCGTCCAGCTGATCGAGTACCGCCGCCAACTCGTCATTCGCGTGCTGGAGTTGAGTTAGAGCGGACCTCCACGCGGACTCAGTCGTCTCTCCCACTTTGGGCCAGTCCAGTTCATCAGGGATATCAGCGATGCCGCCGCGCTCAATGCGATCGAGAATGTGTTTCTGCCAGATGGCAATGTGCAACACCAGCTCCCAGATGGTGTGTGAACTCGGGATGGGCCGCGCTGCAGCCTGAGCTGCCGTCACGTCCTCCAGAACTTCTGAAAGCGACGGCCCGTGCCAGGCGTCGCCACTCTGCGAGCGACGAAGCTGGTCCGCCAGCCGCTGGCCGAGGCTCGGTACGGTTCTCATTGGCCCGCGTTCAGCTTCACAATAAATTGTGCCAGCCCAGCGCCGATCTTCTCCACCGATGCCTGCTGCTTGGGGTTCGTCATCGATCCGTCTTCGTTGAAAGCTTCATGCGCCTTGCTCACGGCAAGTTGCTCGGGGAGAACCAGCACCTTAATATTCCCGAGGATCGACCGTACCGTGACCAGCCCGCGCAGGCCGCCGAGCGCACCCGGCGACGCGCTCAACAAGGCCGCAACCTTGCCGTCGAAGGCGACGAGCGGCGGTTCGTTCTGCGCGGGACGTGACGCCCAGTCGAAGGCATTCTTGAGCGCGCCGGATATTGAGCTGTTGTATTCGGGCGCAGAGATGAGAAAGCCATCGTGCGCCTTCATCATCTCCTTTAATCGCACCGCCCCTTCGGGCAATCCACCTTCTTCTTCATCGTCGCCGTCGTAAAGCGGCAATCTCAAATCACGGAGATCGAGATAGGTCACCTGGGCGCCGGCGGCTTCCGCCCCGCGGATCGCCGCCCTTACCAGCTTCTTGTTGAAGGAACCTTTGCGAGTGCTGCCGGCAAAGGCCAATATCTTGGGAACGTAAGCCATGAATGCTCCTTGCGCATAGGTCTGATTCTATGCATTGCCCAACGGATTTCTTAATTGAGGTCGAACAGCAGGAATTCTGCCTCTCGATCGCTGGTCCCCGTGATGGTGATCTTGGATTCTTTTTCCACGATGGCGCCATCACCCGCTTCAAGCGTCTGGCCATTGACGGTGACGGAACCGCGGGCTAACTGCAGATAGGCTCCGCGCTCCGCCGCCATCGGATGTTCCACGCTCTTCCCCTTTGGCAGGAGCGATGCGAACAGCTTCACGTCCTGATGGATCTGGAATGCGCCGCTGCCATTGGGCTCTCCCGCAGCTACCAGCTTCAACTGTCCGCGACGCTCTTCATCCGGGAGCTTGCTCTCCGCATAATGCGGCTTCACGTCTTCCTGGTTGGGAAGCAGCCATATCTGGAGCAGGTGGACCGGCTCGGTCTTCGAGTGGTTGAACTCGCTGTGGCGCACGCCGCTACCCGCGCTCATGTACTGCACTTCCCCGGGGCGGATTACGCCAGTGTTGCCCATGCTGTCCTTATGCTCGAGCGCGCCTTCGAGCACATAGGTGATGATCTCCATGTTGTCGTGCGCGTGGGTACCGAAGCCTTTTCCCGGCTGGACCAGATCTTCATTGATCACCCGTAGCGCGCGGTAGCCCATGTTGCGCGGATCATAATAGTTCGCGAAAGAAAAACTGTGACGCGCGAACAGCCAGCCGTAGTCGGCATGTCCGCGATCGGCGCTCTTGCGTACGGTGATCATCTTGCTTGCTCCTTGCAGGTCGTCCGTTCGCTTATCTAGATGCTGTAATGTGTATCTGGATGCAGACGGCCGCCAAACCCATTGTTTTCTACGACGGAACGTGCGTTCTGTGCCATGGATTTGTGCGTTGGGTGCTGGCGAATGATCAGGCGGCGGTTTTCCAATTTGCGCCGCTGCAGGGTGAGACTTTCACGCGTACGTTCGCTACTGATCAGAGGCAGGATTTGCCTGACAGCGTAGTGGTGCGGAACGAGGCGGGCGGGCTTTACCTGCGATCGGATGCGGTGATTTATGTCTTGCGGACACTGGGCAGAGCGAAACTGGCTCGTGCGCTGCAAATGGTCCCGCG
>DATLCI010000094.1:0-14055 GCA_035526435.1 Terriglobales bacterium | reverse complement strand
CCAGCACCGCGGCAGGTAATGTCTAAATGCATAATGCCGGCCTGCATTTTTTCGATTACCTCAACACCATCATCCTGGTGTATTTCGTGGTGGCGAACCTCGTCTACACGGTGTTGATGGTCATCTCGTTGTACACCGTCTCTCTACATTCCAAATTTGCCGCCAAGATCGGATATAGCGACCTTGCCGACTCTCCGGTAACGCCACCCGTAGCGTTGCTGGTGCCGGCATATAACGAGCAGGACGGCATCGTTCAAACGATTGAATCATTGCTGGTGCTGAATTATCCGGAAAAAGAGATTGTCGTCATCGATGACGGTTCTACTGACGAGACCGCCCTGCGCGTGATCCGCCACTTCAACTTGCAGCGCATGGACCTAGTCTACCGTGAAGCCCTACCGGCGAAGACGCCGTTCGCCTTTTACCACAATCCCAAAGTGCCCGAGTTGATGCTCATCTCCAAGGAGAATGGCGGCAAGTCTGACGCGCTGAACGTAGGCATTAACATGACGCGCAGTCCCTACTTCTGCACCGTAGATGCCGACTGCATCATTGAGAAGGAAGCGCTGCTGCGGTTGATGGCGCCCATCGTCCATTCCAACGTGAACACCATCGTCAGTGGCGGAGTCGTGCGCATCGCCAATGGATGCACCCTGGAGAATGGACATATCAATGAGATCCACCTGCCCAAAAGCTGGATCGAACGCTGCCAGGTAGTCGAGTACATCCGGACGTTCTTGTTTGGCCGTCCGGGTTGGAATTTCTTTAACGCCACCTTTATCTGCTCCGGCGCGTTCTGCCTCCTGCAAAAAGAGTCCGTGGTGCTGGCCGGCGGTTTCAGTACCGACACCGTGACCGAAGACATCGACATGATCGCCACCTTGCACGACCACATGAAGGGCAAGGGCTACAAATATCAGATGGTCTTCACCACGGACCCCATTTGTTGGACGGAAGCGCCGCACACCTTCAGCATGTTGGCGCGCCAACGGCGTCGTTGGCAGTTGGGCCTGATGCAAACGGTGATGAAGCACAATCACATGATCGGGAATCCGCGGTATGGTTTGATGGGCGTGCTCAGCATGCCCTTCCACGCCTACATTGAGGCCATTGGTTGCGTGGTAGAGGCCGGCGGACTCATCTTGCTTCCCTTCTCTTTCCTCGTCGGCGCTATGCCGTTTTCTCTCTTCCTAATGCTGATGTTCTTGGCCGTAGGCTACGGCACGCTGTTGTCCATTGGTTCCGTTTTGCTGGCGGAAGCCACCGTGCGCCGCTATCCCAGCTACCGTGACGTGCTGACCCTGCTGCTGTTCGCTCTGGTCGAGAACTTTGGTTATCGCCAGATTGTGGCATTCGTTCGCGCACAAGGCGTTTTGCAATATTTTTACGGTAAGCGGAAGTGGGAAGCAGTCGTTCATCGCGGCCTGGAGCCGGGGCTGGAGGCGGCCGATGCCTAGAGCGACCCCATGGTTCACCAATCGCGTCTACATCGGGCTCCTGGTTTTCCTCGTTCTCATTGGATTTTGGGAGTTCAAGTGGAAGCCGCAATATCGCCCGTTCTATGAGCAAGGGGTCCGTTACTACCAAGCCGGACGTTACCTCGAGGCCCTGGCCCAATTCGACCGTGCATACGCCATTGCTCCCAACTCGCTCGACGTGGTCATGATGGAAGGCTGGACCACGCTGAAGCTGAACCGGTTCGACGACAGCCGTATGTATTTCCAGCGGGTACTGCGGATCGATCCGGGCGTGGAAGAGGCCCAGATTGGCGCTGCCTTCGTCGCCATGGAAACCGGCAAAGGTAAGCTCGACTACAAGATCCTGGTGAAGTATTTGGGCAAGCGGTTGAATGATCCCAACGTCGCCATACTGGTCGCCGGCGCTCTGCTGCAGGATGGCAGGACCTTTGAAGCCGCGGGCATGCTTTACCAGCTCCAGAATGATCCCAATTATGGCGAAGTGGCGCTCATCACCTGGAAGCGCATTTTTGGCCTGGAAGACTCCACTGATAGCGCGCCGGCTTCGCTGCCCAAGCGTCAGAAAGCGCCGCAGCTTCAGGCGACGTATCGCGCCGCCAATGGAGGACTCTGGGCGCTCGAAGGTTCCGAGTGGAAAAAGTTCTATGTGAATGGCGTCAATCTGGGGCCAGGCGCTCCCGGTTTTTATCCGGCTGCCCCGCCCCATAGTGTGCAGCAGTATGCTACTTGGCTCAAGAATGCCGAAGACATGGGCGCCAACGTTCTGCGGGCTTACACGCTGCTTCCGCCCGCCTTCTACCGCGCTTACAAAAAACATTTAGACAATGGGGGCAAGATCACGCTCTACCAGCAGATCTGGGTAAGTGATCCGCCCAACAAAGACCTTTATGACGCCGCCTTTACCGAACAGACGCGGGCGGAGATCCGGTATGCCGTCGATGCCATGCACGGCTCGGCCGACGTTCCGCCCAAACGCGCGCGCGGGAACGGTATCTATGACCAGGACATTGCGCGGAACGTAAGCGCTCTTTTGCTGGGCCGTGAGATCGAAGCCTCCGTCGCCATCCAGACCAACATCGTTAATGGGGGCAAGCAGCGCTACAAAGGCCGCTATATCTCCATCAATGATGGAACCGCCACCGAAGTCTGGTTCGCGGAGATGATGGACTACCTCGTCGCCTACGAGACTGACACCTACAACTGGCAGCATCCGGTCGCCATCGTGAACTGGCCACCGCTGGATCCGCTCTTCCATCCGACTGAAGCTCCCAACATGGAAGAAGTGAAGTACCGCATGCGACGCGGCGAAAAGCTGGAGCTGCCCAAAGACATTGACGATGACAATGACACCGTCTCCATCGACGAAGCGAAATACCAGGTGAGTTCGGACCTATACGCCGGGTTCTTCGCCTCGTATCACGTCTATCCTTACTATCCTGACTTCCTGCTGCATGATCCCAAGTACCTCAATACCCGCGACGCCGAGGGACTCAACCCCGTCCATGGATATCTGAAGGAACTACGCGCCCATATTCCCTATCCGTTAGTCGTAACCGAATACGGCATGCCGGATTCCATGGGCATTTCCCATTTCCATCCTTACGGTTGGCATCACGGCGGGCATTCCGAAGAGCAGCAAGGCGCCATCCTCCGCCAGCTCAATCACAGCATTCGCGACACCGGATGCTCCGGCGGCATCGTCTTTTCCCTCGTGGACGAGTGGTACAAGCACAACTGGCTGACGGTAGATTTTGAAGATCCCATCGATCGAGCTTCGTTGTGGCTGAATGAACTCGACCCTGAAAAACGTTATGGCTTGATCGGTTTCCGTCCGTCCAAATGGAAGTTGTTCAACGGCCTTGCGGCCGACTGGGAAAAGGAACCAACGCTCTATCAGCGCGCCGGCAAGCGCAACATCAGCATTCAAGCTGCATCGGATGAAGCCTTCGTCTACCTACGGCTCAACGGTGCTTGCGTAGAGTGCCTGGAGCCTTCACCGAAAGGCGAACGCTTGTCCTACGCCTTCGCTCTCAATACCTTCCCTGACCGCGCGGGATTGAAGCAGATGCCATTCCGCGGCGGCTCCGTCTCTTCCGGGGCGAACTTCCTTGTCACCCTCACCTCGACGGGCGACGCCAAAGTCCTCATTGCCGATACCTACAACCCTTACCACCTCTCACCCAAGCCGGGTGTTCCCAACGAGACCGAGCTCACTTATCGACGGTCATTTACGCCGGATATGGACGCGCGTGGCACCTTCCAGGAACTTTTGGTGGAGACCAATCGCCGCCGCTTTGGCCGTGACGGTACCGTATTCCCCGGCCAGCGGTACAGCCGCAGCCAGATGCGGTACACCACCCTGGCGGACCGCGACAAAGACTCACTCGCGGAATGGTATACAGATTCCAAGTCGCAGGCGGTCGTCATCCGGATACCCTGGGGCAAGCTGCTGGTCACCGATCCTTCAAGCCGTAGGGCTTTCTTTGGCTTCGATTCGGCGGGCGAAGTCACTACCATGCCCACTCTCGGCCTCGAAGTCTCATTCTTTGAATTGAAGCGTGAGGGCAATGATCTGGCGGCGATGTCCGTGATCAGTTCATTCCCGGAACGAGACCAGCCGCGTAAAAAGCTTGAGTGGAAGACGTGGGAAAAGCTCACGCCTGAGCCATACTTGAAGAAATCTTACTTTGTCATGCAAAAAGAGTATTTGGAGTCGAACCGTAATGAGAAGACTACCGGCGCTGCTATGCCTGCTCCTGCTGTCACTGGCGCTGCTGCCCCAGTCCAGCGCCCAGGGCAACGCTAGATCACTGCTTGAAGAAGCAGATAAGCTCGCGAATGATGGCCAGATCACGCAGGCGCGCATCGCCTATGAGAAAGCCATTCAAGCGGGCGAACGAGTCGATACCGATTACGTTCGCTCGCGCACCCTCGCGCTTTGCTATCTGAATGGCACGCCGCAAAACTTTGAGGCGGCCGCCAAATGGTTCGAAGCCGCCATCCGTCTGCGTCCGTCCGCCGAAGACACTCGACTGCTGCTCGCGCAATCCCTTTCTTGGGGCGGAAAATACGCCTTGGCCGTCCAACAGTGGAAGTTGTTGTTGAACGCGCAGCCCGCGAATGGCGACTACATCATGGGTCTTTCCAACACACTCTACTGGAAGGGTGAAGTCGCGCTGGCTTTAGTCTCGTTAGAACAATATCTGGAGCGATCCCCCAACCAGGTCCCCGTCCGCCTGCACTTTGCCCGGATGCTGGGTTTTGCAAAGCGCTACCCCGCGGCGCTGAATCAGTATCAGGCCGTCCTGCAGAGCAATCCTGGAGATCTTTCTGCGCGCATCGGTATTGCCAAGATCACCTCCTGGCAGAACCAGCTTGACCTCGCTCTCGACATGTTCAACAAGATCCTGGAGAAGAATCCGGGATACTACGACGCCGTCGTCGGTAAGGCTTACGTCCTCTACTGGATGGGTGACCGCGAACAATCGCGCAAGCTCTTCGCCGCCGCCCATGACCGGGATCCTTCAGACAAGGAAGTAGCGGCCACGCTTAAGGCTTTGCAAGGTGGCGGTTCTGGCCGAGTACGTCCTTCGGCGCCGGGCAGCCAGACTGCGCGCGCCGCTCGCCCAGCGAAGAAGCCGGCGGTGGTGGCCAAGGCTGAGCCGGCAAAGCCAACTCCTACGCCGGTCGAAGCCAAGCCCGAAGTGATTGCCGAAGCCAAGACAGAACCTCCGCCGCCGCCTACGCCGGTCGACCCGCTACCCGGCCTGCTCCGCGACGCGGAAAACGCTGCCGCCCGCAGCAATTACACCCAGGCTATCCATTACTACCATCAGGCGCTGTCGCTGAAGCCCAGCGACGTCGCCATCCAATTGCAGATAGCCCGGGTCCTCTCCTGGTCTAAGAACTATGGCGACGCGGTCAGCGAATACGACACGCTTCTCAAGACTTCGCCTGACAATCTCTATGCCCACGCGGAGAAAGCTCGCGTACTCTCCTGGGACAAGAAATTTCCCGAATCTCTCGACGAATATCGCACCGCACTAAAGCTCGCTGAATCCGACGCGAAGCCGGTCGTTCCCGTCCGTGACATTCGGCAGGAGTATGCCCGCGTGCTTTCTTGGGTAAAGGATTACGACGCTTCGCTCGCGCAATACCAGATCCTTTTGCCGGATGGCGAAGCCCGCCAGCGCTCGGACATTCCCGTCATCGTCGAGCGCGCCCGTGTCCTTGCTTGGTCGCGGCAATATGACCGGTCCGTTGCCGCTTACGATGAAGCCCTGGCCATTGATCAGGAAAATTTCGACGCGCGCTTGGGCAAAGCCCAGACCACCTTCTGGTCAGGCAAGCTGGACGAATCCTCTGCCCAGCTTCGTACTCTGCTCCAGGTAAAACCTAAGCACCCGGAAACCAGTTTTACCCTGGCCGCCATAGAACATGGCATGGGCAACAATTCGCGTTCGCTGCGCCTGCTGAATGATGCGCCTACCGGACTTGAGACCGACGGCCTGCGCCATGCTATCCGCGCGGAAATGCGCCCGGTCCTGCGCTTCCGTTACGGCTTTGAAGATGATCGCGAGATCTCCGGCGGCTCGGCCGATTCCACTACCAAAGTCCTGCGTTATACCTCTTCCATCGAGTTCAGTATTCATCCTGACGTCCGCATGGAAGTCATCAACACCTTCACCAACGCGCTTACCAGCAACCCATTGCTCGGCAAGCATAACAATGATGCGGTCGCGATGGAGACCAGCGCGCGCATCAACTTCCGCGTGCGTCCGTGGCTGCGGTTGATCCTGGGCGCAGGCGGCGGTCAGACTGGCGGACGTTCACTCGGGGCCGGCGCGCCCACGCGCAACCACTTCACTTACGACCTTCATCCCGTCCTCACCTTTGGGAATCTGCGCGCCGACGTAGCCATGACCCGCCATATTGCCGATTACACGCCGCTTGCCATCTACGACAACGTGGTCCAGGAACGCTATTCGCTCGGCATGTCCTACACTTTCCGCAAACGGGTTCGCACCGGGGGCGAATTCTGGGGCGCGCACTATCGCATCGAATCGCCGGAGACCAGCAAGCCCCAGCGCTTCCAAACCACTTCCATTGGCGGGTCCGGCTTCATTACTCCCACCATCTACCAGACTGACCACATCCATATCGATGGCGGCTTTCGCTATGACAGCTTCACCTACTTTGACGACGCCTTTGCCATTCTCGACCCCGCCAACGGCGTAGACTCCGCCGGCTTCTTCACCCCACGCCTTTACCAGCGCGCGGCTGGCACCGGCCGCATCGCCTGGGACCCGAGTCCTAAGGTCCACGCTGAGGTGAATGGGACCTTCGGACCGCAGCGTATCTTCGGCTTCGCTGCCTTGAATCCGCCGCCCCCCACTTGGGGAACCACTGGCAGTTTTGGGTCGCAGATCACCTTCAACCTCGGTCGTTTCAGCCCAACCCTAGCCTACGACTGGTTCTCGACGGAGACCCCGGCCTCCCCGGCGCTGCGCACCAGCGGCCAATGGCGTTCCAATGTGATCAGCGGCAGTCTTACTTATCGCTTCTAGGGCATTCCTGCAAGCGATTAGGGTGAAATAGACTGCCCAAAAACCCATATCAAAGGTAAACTGACCAACACTCATTTTGCGTCTACCAGGGGAGCTCCCGGCGTGATCGGCAAGAACTTCGGCAGCTATAAGATCGAATCTAAGATCGGCGAAGGCGGCATGGGCGTGGTTTACCGCGCTCAGGATACCGAACTCGACCGCCCCGTCGCCATCAAGATGGTGCTTTCCTCTGACAGCGACAACGAGGAAAGCGTCGCCCGCTTCATGCGTGAGGCCAAGGCGGCTTCCCGTCTCCAGCATCCCGCCATCATGACTATCTACCAGTTCGGCGTGCAGGATGGCACCCGCTATCTGGTCATGGAGTTCATTGAGGGCAAGACCCTCAAGCGCATCATCAACAATCAGCCGCTTCCCATCAATCAGCTATGTGAGATCGCGGTGCAAGTAGCAGATGCGCTTTCCGTCGCGCATGAAAAAGGCGTCATTCACCGCGACATGAAGGCGGAGAACGTGATGGTGACTCCGCGGGGCCATGCCAAGATCCTGGACTTCGGCCTGGCGAAGATGAAGGACGAAGACGTTCTCCCCACGGATGCCACGGTCACGGACATGTATAAGACCCAGGCTGGCACCGTGCTGGGCACCATCAGCCATATGTCTCCCGAGCAGGCGATGGGCCATGAAGTCGATGGCAAAGCCGATGTCTTTTCCTTTGGCGTCGTCTTATATGAGATGACCACTGGCTTCAGCCCGTTCATGGGTCCTACACCGCAAGCCACGCTCGCGCGCCTATTAAATCAGGCTCCACGCCCGGTCGTCGAGCTCAACCCCACCACGCCGCAGCCACTCGAGCAGTTGATCAATCGCTGCCTCGAAAAGGACCCGCTGCGCCGGCCCACGGCGAAGGAAGTCACGCTGGAACTAAAACGGATACAGGCTTCGCTCAGCGCCAGGGACATGGTTCCGGCGCAGATGCAACCTTCTTCGGGAACCAGCGGCTCCTTCCCCTCCGGTTCGTTCAGTGGTAGCAGCTCGGGTTCGGCCATGCGCAACACAGTTCCCATCGTCCCCATCTCCTCGTCGGGGACGAAATCCGGCTCCAGATCGGCATCGTCGGTTACGCCGCCCTCAGGTTCCACCGCACCGGCCGCTCCCATTACTCCCGAGGAAGCCAAGCGGCTTCGCTTGCAGTACACCGCCGTCAAAGTTTTACGTTGGGGGCTTTCAATCTTCACGCTGACGCTGCCGCTCAGCTTCTTTATAAAGTTTCTTGTGGTCGGCGGAGTCATCAAGCAGCAATTTATCTACGGCACCAAGCTTTGGTCGTACGTGGAATGGATCTGCACCCCAGCCCAGACTCTTGCGGGTGACATTTTTAATTTCAAGTCCACCGTGAATGGCTGGGATTTCGTTCTCATCGGCTTGGCCGTGGCCGCCTTCGCTCTGCGTCACCTTGTGTTGCTTCCAGTGGACAAGCTTGAGCAGTGGGCCAAGACGAAGGTTGTTCGTTCCAAGGGCGCAGGCGCTAAGGGGGGCGTGATCACGGTGCAAGACCGCGTAAGCAACCA
Source organism: Terriglobales bacterium (assembly GCA_035526435.1). Taxonomy (GTDB): domain Bacteria; phylum Acidobacteriota; class Terriglobia; order Terriglobales; family Acidobacteriaceae; genus DATLCI01. The sequence continues at coordinate 5,442 of DATLCI010000094.1, read as the reverse complement.
GCGCCTGGCGATGCTGCGTGAATACAGCGAAGCCCAGCGCGTCTTGCAACAGGGCCGCCGCCATCTCGCTTTCCTCTCGGTCGATATCGTCGGCTCAACCAAGATGAAGATTGGTGAAGACAAGCTCGTCATCGAGCACGCCTTTGCCGAATACAAGAAGTTCGTCGAGCGCATCCTCAAGGGGAATAACCTCTGGAAGGTAGCGTGGACCCCTGACGGCATCATGTGTGCCTTCACCTCGGCCGAAGAAGCCTCACGCGCGGCGCAGACCATCCTCAGCGAGCTGGAATGGTTCAATGATGGCGTCCATCGCTTGCGTACGCCCTTCAATGTGCGCTGCGGCCTCAATACCGGCGAGGTCATCTTCCCTGACGATAAGGCCATGGAAGAGATCAGCGACGAGGCCATCGACGTAGCCGGGCACATGCAAAAGTATGCCGCGCCTAGTTCATTGTGGACCAGCAAGGAAGTATTGACCGAGCTGGAATCTTCCGCCGGCTTTGAGCAGGTCACCACCCAGATGGTGGATGGCCGTGTGCCCTATGAATGGAAGCTGCGCACCACCGCCAAGGCAGTTTCTTCCGGCGAGGCCAAGAGCTAAGCTCTATTTCACCGCGCTGTCGACCAGCACGCGGTTCTTCTCCAACAGGTTTCCCGTGGCGCGATCCAGTTGCGCCAGCGACCGCTGGTACCCGACCAACGCTTGCAAATAATTCTGCTCGGCCTGCTGATACTGGTTCTGCGCATCCAGCACAAAGAAGATCGTCTGCGCTCCCAACTCGTATTTCCGCTGCTCAGATGCCAGTGTCTTGCGCGCGAGTTCCCGCGCGTTGTCCGCCGCCGCGATCACCAACCGGCTCTCCTCCACCGCGTGAACTGCGTTGCGGACATCCTGATTTACCAGTTGCTGGCTTTGCCGTAACCGGTAAAGGCTATTGCGCTTCGACACCATGGACGTTCCCAGATCAGCCTGCGCCGCGCGATTGCGGATGGGCAACCGTAGGTCCAAACTTAGCCCGTAGGTAGGAAAGTTGAAGGACCCGACCTGGTCAAGCGAATCGGAAAATCCCCCGGGGACGACGCCGGTACCCGTAAGCTGATTCCCGCCTCGCCCGTTCGAAGTAAAGAAGCTGGAGAGCGAGAGGTCCGGCTTGAGGTTGTTGCGGGCCACTTGCGCGTTCGTGTCATCGTTCGCTAACTGAAGGCGGATGGCTTCCAACTCAGGGCGTTTCTTCATCGCTGACTCGATAGCGGCGGTCATGTCCGGCACCGGAAGTTCCCCGGCGATCTCCGCATTCTCGGTGAGCACAATGTCCAGCGCCGCCACCCGGTCATTCAGGTCCGCGCCAATGGTCCTGCGCAACTGGTCTTCCAAAGGCTTCAATGCATATTCCGCCTGGATGACCTGCACCCGACGTTGTGCCACGGTGCCCTCCGAACGGTAGATCTCCAGCGGAGACAGCGCGCCCAGTTCGAGTGCGCGCTTGTCGCGCTTGTAAGATTCCTCCGCCAACTTCAGTGAGTCGCGGAACACCGCCAGCCGCTTTTGCGCTTCCACCAGTGCCCAATACTGATTGATCACGGTCAGGATGGAGTCGTTGATCTGGGCTTCAAATGCCGCGCGCGATTGATCGATGTTTCTCTTGGCCACGACGATGGGAGCGCGATTGACGGTCCAGCCTCGCCCGCGGAGCAACGGCTGGGAAAGCTGGAAGGTCGTCCCCGACGAAAAGGACGGATTAAAGGTGGCGAAGGTGCTGTTCGTCGTGCTGCGGACGGTGTTAAAACGTACTTGCAGATTCGTTCCCGGATAAAACGTCTGGTTATAGTTCGCGCTGAACGGCTGGGAAAGGTCGCTGAGCGTGGTCGCCCCCTGCAAGGTCGAAGTGGTGGGCTGGGTGGAACGCACCGGCCGGAAGCTCGCGGTCAGCACTGGATCGAAGGGCGAATACGCTCTTAAAGCCGCATAGGCTGCCTGCTCATATTGGGAACGGTTGATCTTGATCTCAGTATTGTTGAGCAATGTTAGCCGGATGGAATCCTGCAGGCTCAGCGTCAGCTTGCCGTCCACCACGTAGACGTCGATCTGCTCCGGGTCGGGGACCGTCATGGGCTGCCGCTGCGGCGAAAATACCTGTCCCCAATACTTCGGTGTAGGGAAAGTTTGCGCGGGTAGTACCGAAGCGCACAAGCAGACGAGAGCAGGCACAGCTAGCTTGATGGTACGCAGGATTCGGCTCATCATTGGCCTTTCGGAGAATGACCTTTTCGGGATTAGACGAACATCACTCGTAACGGATAGCTTCCACCGGATCGAGCTTCGCGGCTTTCATCGCCGGGTAGAGACCAAAGACCAGGCCCACGGACACCGAGAAAATAAACGATAGGAAGATGGACGCGAAGGTCGTGACCGTAGACCATCCCGCCAGCATCGCGATCACCTTCGACATGGTCACGCCCAACAGTACGCCCATCATGCCGCCTACGAATGAGATCAGCACCGCCTCGATCAGGAACTGGCTCACGATGTCACTGCGCCGCGCGCCTAACGCGCGCCTTACGCCGATCTCCCGCATCCGCTCCAAAATGTTGGCCAGCATGATGTTCATGATGCCGATACCGCCTACCAGTAGCGAGATGGACGCGATCGCCACCATCACCAGGTTGAATACGCGCTGCGTGCGCTTCTGCTCAGAGAGTAGTTCAGCCGGCACCATAATGCTGAAGTCGCCCGCGTTCTTATGCGACACGTTCAACACTCCACGCACGATCTCCGCCGTATTGGGGCTTTCGTTCGCATCCTTCAGTTGAAGGTAAATCCCGTCGATCTCGTCACGCATCTCGCTGCGATTGTCTTCCAGGCGCAGCAGCGCCGTATTCACCGGCACATAGATAAGGTTGTTAAGGTCTTGGCTGGGGACGCCTTCGATCGCGCCGCCCGAACTCAACTGCGGTCCGGCCACGCCGATCACTTGCAGCCACTGATCGTTCACCTTCACGTACTTCGCGATGGCCTCTTCCTGACCAAACAGTGCGATCTTTGCGGCTTCGCCTAACACTGCCACCGGCACCGCCCGCTCATTCTCCTCTTCGGTAAAGAAGCGTCCTCCGCCCATTCGCAAGTTGGCGATCTTCAGGTAGCTGGCGTTCACGCCATAAACCGTCGGTAATTCGTTCTGCGGCTTAGGTAGTACCTTCGCCGGAATAAACCGCTTGCGCGGCGTGGATTCCACGGCATTGGTCGCGATCGTTTTTACTGCGCGATAATCCGCCAGCGTCAATCCCGGTGAGGTCTTCCGGACCTTCTGCACGTCTTCCCAGGAGGTGGATTCTTTGGCTTCAACGATCAGATTGCGCACGCCCAATTGTTCGATGAATGCCATCGCCTGCTGGCGCGCGCCCGCGCCGATCGACAGCATCGCGATCACCGCCGACACGCCAAAGATCATGCCCAGCATGGTCAGCAGCGAGCGCAGCTTATGCAGCAGAAGATTTTGTAATCCGAGTCCCAGATCAGGCAGGAACCTCGACTTCACCTTGGCCGCCTTGGCCCGGATCAGCGTAAGTTGGCTGCTCATCGCGCTGCTCCTCCAGACGCGCCAGATTTTGCGCTGCCCCCGGGACCCTTTGCCGTCGGGTTCACCAGCGCCACCTCGACTCCCTGCTCGATGCCCTCCACCACGATGCGATTCTCCGTGCGGAACTTTACCTTGAGCTCTTGTGGCTCGAAGCCGGACCCGGATTTTTTGTATACGTACTGCTTGCCGTCGTTCTCAAACAAACATTGCGGCGGCAAGTAAAGAACGTCTTGCAACTTCTGTCCGTGGATGAGCAGCGTCGCGGAGACTCCCGGCCTCAGTTCGGCGTTCGGCTGGTCCAATTGGAAGCTTGCCTCAAAGCGCTTTTGCGAACTCGCGCTCCACATATTCCGCGAGGCCAACCCTGCTACCGACTTCACCTTGCCCGAATACGTCAGCCCGGGACGCGCGTCCACCCGCACCTCCACCGGCTGATTCGGATTCACGTTCGCGCGATCGCCCTCGCTGATCTTGGCTTGGACTTCCATCTGTGCCACGTCAAAGACCTCGGCCAATGGCCGACCGGGCCAGGTCAGGTCGCCGGCGCGGTATTCCGGCAACACCATACCCGTGGTGAAGAATCCGCCCGTGGAATCGCGGTTTTCTTTTGCCGACACAATGCCGTCGAGTGGCGCTCGCAATGTCATGTTCTCGATATTCTGCTTTGCCACCTGCATCGCGATCTGCGAGGCTCCGCGCTTCGCTTCCAGTACCCGGATGCCGGCCTGCCCGGAAGCGGCCCGCGACTTCACATCATCTTCAATCTGCTTCAGCCGCCGCCGCGCCTCTTCCAGCGCGAGGTCGTTCTTCTTCGCGTCGATCTCGCTGACCAGTTCGTTGCGCTGGACTTCCAATTCCGCACGCCGCAATTCAAACTTCGCCTTCAGCAGCGTGACTTTGTCCTGTGCCGCCGTCACTTGCTGATCGGCTTTTGCCTTGATGATGTCCTGCTCGGCCTGCCGCAGTTGCGATTCCGCCTGCTCGTAGTTGTATTCCTGCTCACTCGGATCAAACTCCACCACCACGTCGCCGGCCTTTACCTTCATCCCGGTCTGCAGCATGGAGACGATCTGCAAGGTGCCATTCACTTGCGGCGCCACCAGCGTGGAGCTATGCGGCGCGCGGAATTCTCCGGTGGTCATCACGCTGATCTCTACCGGGCCGCGCTCGACTTTCGTCGTTGGCACGAGTCGCTCGGCGGGCTTGAATTCGCGCGCGGCAAATGCCATGCCCACACCGATCAGCGCCATCACCACCACGCCGCCGATGATTCCTCGTCTTAGTTTGGTGCTCATTTCTTTTCTACCGCCTCGATCGGATCTTTGGTCGCCACTTTCTCGCCCGACTTCAATCCTGCCAGTACTTGCACTTGCGTCGAATTCCGGCGGCCCACCGTCACCGCTCGCTCCTCAAAGGATTTCCCTTTCAGCACGTACACCACTTGGCGGCCTTGCTTCTGGAAGACTGCTTCCACCGGCACCAGGATCGAATCGGGCACCCGGTTTACCTCGATGCGGCTGTTCGCGCTCATCCCCGGACGCACTCGCGCGTCCGTGCTTTCAATCCCGATGTCGATAGAAAAATTCTTAGTGGGTGGCCAGCCGCTGAAATCCAGCTTCGCCAGGGTGCTGATGTCGCGGATCTTCGCCGCAAATTCCTTCTCTGGCACCGCGTCCACCCGGATCATCGCGGTTTGCGAGGGCTTCAGCTTCCCCCGGTCAGACTCATCAATGCGCGCCTCAAATCGAATCTCTGAAAGGTCTGGGATCTCTGCCACCGCCGCCCCCGGCCAGGCACGGTCACCTTCTTTGAAATCCGGCGGATTGCCACCAAACATGGTGGCGCGGAAGTTCGGCAGCGCCGT
>DATLCI010000092.1:0-5164 GCA_035526435.1 Terriglobales bacterium | reverse complement strand
CCCGGCCCGGCGTGGCGTCCGCAAGATAGCGCGCAGCCCATCAAGGAATTGCTTTTAGTCCTGACCGTGAGCCTGGCGCTGCCGTTTTTTCTGCTCGCCACCACTAGCCCCTGGTTGCAACGCTGGCTGGCAACCCAGGGCCAGGAGACGGGGGCGGTCTACCGGTTATATGCGGTTTCCAACTTCGGGTCGCTGCTGGGATTAGTCAGCTATCCGTTCCTCGTCGAGCCGAACCTGCGAATCATGACCCAGGCGCGGATCTGGACCGCGGGCTTTTTTCTCTATGCCGGCTGCGCCGCCCTCTGCGCCTGGCGAGTACGAAGTAGCAGGGCTCCAGTGGTCCCGACATCCGATGGCTCGGTGTCCTCCGTCTCTCTGCGGGACCGCCTCTTCTGGTTCGCGCTTTCGCTGTGCGGCTCGGTGCTGCTGCTTTCCACTACGAGCCTGGTATCGGAAGACATGGGCGTCGTCCCGCTGCTGTGGGTACTGCCTCTCACCCTTTACCTGCTGACGTTCATTCTTTGCTTCAGCGGCTTTCCCTTTTATCTGCGCTCCATCTTTTTTCCCGCGATGGTGCTGGTATTAGTGATGGCCACCATGGGACTCTTTCGCGGCGCGTACCTCTCCGCGACCGCGCAGATCTACGTTTACTGCTTCGCCCTATTCGTGATCTGCATGGTGTGTCATGGAGAGCTCGCGCGGAGTGTTCCAGCGGTCCAGCATTTGACGAACTTTTATCTCATCATCGCTGCCGGAGGCGCGGCGGGCGGCATCCTTACCGGCATCGTGGCGCCGCTCGTCTTCAAGGGCTTCTGGGAATATCACATTGCGCTGGTGCTCTCCGCCATCCTGGTGCTGTGGACGATGCTGCGCGAGGACCATCCCTGGTTCCGCCGGCCAAATCTATGGCTGCCCTTCGCCATTCTGTGGATCATCTGCCTGGTTCCCCGTTATCTCGACAAAGTAGGTTGGGCATCCATCCCGCCGCGGGACATGCGCTGGATCAACCTGATGCTGCTGGCTCTGCCCATCATTATCGTCTTCGTGGTCTATCTGGAATCGAAGATGCGCGTGCCCCTAAAGCCCGGCCTCTGGTTCACACGCTCCGGCTTGGTGGCAAGTGTCGCGTTTCTGGCTTTAGCGCTGTACCTGGAAACCGCTTCCGAGCAGGGCAAGCTGCTGCTGCAAGGGCGCAGCTTTTACGGCGTGCTCAAAGTCCGGGACCGCAATGCGGACAACGCCGAGTTCCAATATTACGAATTGCTCCACGGACGCATCCTTCACGGGATGCAGTTGCAGCATCCGAAGTACCGCCGTTCCCTGACCACCTACTACACCAAGGGCAGCGGTTTAGGGATCGCCATCATGAACCATCCTCGCCGCCAGAGCGGGCCCATTCGCATCGGGGCCGTGGGCATGGGCGTGGGCACGGTCGCCGGATACGTTCGCGCGGGCGACCTAATCCGTTTTTACGAGATCAATCCGCAAGTCATGAAGTTGAACCTGGGCGAGCATGCGGTCTTCACTTATCTCAATGATTGTCCGGGACGCTTTGAGATCGTGCGCGGCGATGCGCGCCTCTCGATGGAACGCGAACTGGAGGAGAACCGTCCGCAACAATATGACGTGCTCATTCTCGACGCCTTTAGCAGCGACGCCATCCCGGTCCACCTGCTGACGCTGGAAGCGTTGCAGATGTATGAGAAGCATCTGCGCGACCGCGATTCGGTGATTGCCGTCCACATCTCGAACCGCGCCGTAGACCTTAAACCGGTGGTCGCCGGATTAGCGCAACGGCTGAACTTTGAAGCGGTGTTCGTGAAGAACGCCACCTTCGGCGAAACCATCTCTTCCAGCGAGTGGGTCATTCTTTCGCATTCGCGAACTACTTTGGACGCTCAGGATTTTCGCAATGAAGGTCAGCCCATGCTGGCCAACACCTCAGCGCCGTTGTGGACGGACGACTACAGCGATCTCTTCAGCTTGATAAAAAGGTAGGTCAGGCAGTGACCGCGATGCTTTCGGCGAGGCGCTGCAGCGACTGCGAGTAATCCGGCTTGGCGATGCCCCGCTCAGTGACGATGGCCGTCACGTATTTATGCGGGGTCACATCGAAGGCCGGATTCTCGACGCTCACGCCGTCCGGCGTGACCTGCTTGCCCGCCATATGCGTCACTTCTCTCGCATTGCGCTGTTCGATCGGGATGTGTTCACCGTCGGGAGTTTTCATGTCCACCGTGGACCAAGGCGCGGCCACATAAAAAGGAATGCCATGCTCCTTCGCGAGGATCGCCACCGAGTACGTGCCGATCTTGTTGGCAACGTCGCCATTGGCCGCGATGCGGTCTGCGCCCACGATCACGGCGCCTACTTTTTTCTGCTGCATCATCACCCCGGCCATGTTGTCAGAGATGACCGTGGTCGGGATGCCGTCTTTCATCAGCTCCCAGGCCGTCAAGCGTGAGCCTTGCAGGAACGGGCGCGTCTCATCCGCATACACATTGATCTTATGGCCGGCTTCAACCGCCGCGCGGATGACCCCGAGTGCAGTCCCGTATCCACAGGTAGCGAGAGCGCCGGCATTGCAATGGGTCAAGACTCCGCCCGTCATCGGCAGCAAATTCGCGCCGTGCTTACCCATAGCAACGCAGGCCGCAATATCTTCGGCATGCATCTGGACCGCTTCTTTGATCAGTATCTGCTTGATCTCTGGGACAGGCCGCGCAGCGACGGATTCGAACTTCTCTTTCATCCGATTGATGGCCCAGAAAAGGTTGACTGCGGTCGGTCGAGTTGCCGCCAACGTCTCGCAGATCGTCTCAAACTGCGGCCGTAACTCGGCGACGCTTTGCGCTTTCGCGTCCCGCGTGCCCAGCGCCACTCCCATCGCGGCCGCTACGCCAATGGCCGGCGCGCCCCTTACGATCATGGTGTAAATGGCGTCGGCAACCTCCTGATAGGTGCGGCAAGTGACGTAGACCTCTTCGATCGGCAGCTTGGTCTGGTCAATGAAGACCACACCCGCTTCGCTCCATTCCACGGTTCGGATCATTATGTGATTAGTTTAAATCAGGAAATGGGACTAGGCGTCTTCTTGCTTCTGACGCAGGTGTTCTTCGCGAATCTCCTTCGCCGTGAACACGGAGATGAACTTGGCTGGAGCCGCGGTTTTCTCCACTGCGGCGCGTCCGCCCGCATCCTCGCGTTCCACCAGGCAAATGACGCCGATGATGTCGAAGCCGAACTCCCGCGCGGCTTCAATCGCCTGGATGGTGGATGCGCCGGTCGTGCAAACGTCATCCACGATCACTACCTTTGCCATCTTCTTGCTGAAGCCCTCAATGCGGCGGCCGGTGCCATGTCCCTTTTCCTGCTTGCGGACCAGGAAGCCATGCACCCAGAACTCTTCGCCGTCGATAGGCTTGGTCCGCGCGGGCGCGCGGGTCTGTATCTGTTGCGCGCTGATGATCGAAACCGCCGTCACGATCGGGTCGGCCCCCATCGTCATTCCGCCGATGGCCTGTGGACGCCATCCCTTGTCTTTCATCAAATCGGTGACCACCCGACCGGCCAGCCGTGCGCCCTCCGCATGCAGCGTGGTGGTGCGGCAGTCGATGTAGTAATCACTGGTGCCGCCGGAGGAGAGCTTGAACTCTCCCAGCTTGAAGGAGTGGCGTGCCAGCAGTTGCAGGAGGCTGTCCCGCGGAGTAAGAGGTTGAGTCATTTTCGTGAATTACGTTTGCGGTAAGAATCTAACAGCTACCCCGAGCCGGAGGCCACTGTGTCCTTAGCGCGTCATATTGCGGAATCCGTTGGAGAAATAATAAATGGTCGCGAAGAGCGTGCCGTTATACGCCAGGTGGGTGATCCAGCAGGCTGCGACCGACCCTGACCACACCCGCACCGCAGTCAGCACCAATCCGACGGCAAACAGGACTGCCAGCGGCGCCCAAGCTCCCGCCAGTTGTCCATGATGCATCAGGGCGAACAGAAAGGCGGTGACGCCCATGGCTGCGGCCAAGCCAAATGTCCGCTTGAGCACAGGGAATAGAAGTCCGCGGAAGAAGACCTCTTCCATGAATGGCGCTACCAACAGCCCGAACGCCATCATGGCGTAAGCGGATTTCGGGTCGCCAAAGAATTTTTCGATCGGCACCTTCGGAGGAAACGGCAGATATTTCGAGATGATCAAGACGACGTAGGCCAAAACTGAGCCCAAGGCGGCAAACATCAGAATGCGCGGCGGTAGCTTCCAGTGGATCGCGTCGAAGAAATTATGTTGTGCCCTAACCTCGACCGTAGCCCACATAACCGCCAGAACGATCCCGTAGGAAAACGTCTGCACCGCGATGACATACAGAGGTACTTCGACCAGTTGGCGGAAGTTCATGGTCGCCAGTTGGGGAATGATCCGCGAAACGGCAAAGCCCAGCAGGAGCACCACGACCTCGCCAATGATCACGGCAGTCAGAATGAGCAGGAGATCGAGATATCCCCAGGGCGGATCGCGCGGAGCCGGCGCTAGCGGGGGCGATGCTTCCACGTCAGGGATAATGGCTTCGGACACCCGTCTATTTAAGCATGGCCCGCGCAGCTTGCGCTTTTTCAAACTCGGCGCGCAACTCCGGGGACTTCAGGTTCTCGCGCAGGTGCGCGAGCTTTTGCTCCATCTTTTGCAGGGCTTCCGCGATGTTGTCCGCATTGGTCAGAGCGATATCGCGCCACATGGAATAGGGGCTCGCAGCCAACCGCGTCATCGAACGCAGGCCCGCTCCCGCCAGGTGATGTGATCCAAGCTCTCCGCTGCGCAGCTCGGTTTCGTCCACCACATTGGCCAAAGCGGTAGCCACGAGCTGCGGTAAATGACTCACGTAAGCGCACATTCGGTCGTGCTCCTCGATGCCGCACATCATCGGTCGAGCGCCGATCGCTTGCAGGGCACCTACTAGATTTGCCGCATTTTCCGCCAGCGGCTCCTGCAACGGCGCTAATAGCCAGGCCGCGTCGTGAAACAGCGTCGCGTTGGCATTTTCAATCCCGCCTTCAGCCTTTCCCGCCATGGGATGTCCGGGAAGAAACCGCGCGGATGCCCCTTCGCCCCAAACCTTTTTGGCCGTTTCGCAGATCTCGCGTTTCGTGCTGCCGACGTCGGTCACCAATGCCT
>DATLCI010000091.1:0-3126 GCA_035526435.1 Terriglobales bacterium | reverse complement strand
AACCCGAGCACTCAACCGCACTGCGGTCGCGCTGGGGCGAGATGACGAGCGGGCCGCGCACTTGAAGACGGGTGAGCGCGGAGAAGAGGAAGCCTACTTTTACCTGCGCAAGGTGGGATACACGATGGTGGCGAGGAATTTTCGGTCGCCGCGGCGTCGGGGAGAGATCGACCTGATCGGATATGAGAAAGATGTGTTGTGTTTCATTGAAGTGAAGACCCGGACGACGCGGGCCGTGGCCCCGGCCGAAGCGGCGGTGGACAAAGAAAAACAGCGCGACCTGACCATGGTGGCGGAAGAATATCTGCGTCGGTTGAAGTGTGCGCCGAAGTCCCGGTTTGATGTGGTGAGCGTTTATTACGAGGGTGGCGAGACCGAGGTAACGTTGTTTCGGGGCGCGTTTTAAAGCTCGTTAACCACGGAGCGCAAAAGGCACACCGAGCAAACGATTGTTGAAGTGTCGCCCGCGCTGCGGGCTTTCTCTTTTTTGGAATCCAACCTAGGCCTTACGGCCTAGGCTATTCTCTGTCGGCGCTTCGCGCCTTGGAATCCTCGTCAACTGCGGAGCAAGGAGGCACACCGAGGCCACGATCCTGTTAACCACGGAGAGCAAAGAGATGCATCGAAGAGCTCCCTGCTTACGCGCCGGTAGGCTTGCCCGCCCCGCTGGCCATCTTGCTGGATTCGGCCACTTCCTGGTCCACGATGGCGATACATTCTTCCAGCACGTCCATGGCGATGTCAGCCTGGTCCTGGGTGATGATCAGTGGAGGCGACATACGGACCGTGGTCTCGCCGCAGCCCAGCATCAACACGCCGCGCTCGAAGGCGAGGACATCGACAATGCGGTCACGTTCTTTGCCGGCGAGGGCTTTAGTCTTTTTGTCTTTCACGATCTCCACGCCGATCATTAAGCCGCGGCCGCGGACTTCGCCGACAACCTCGTACTTCTGCTCCCAGGGTTTCATTCGTTCCAGCATGTAAGCGCCGATGGTGGCAGCGTTCTGGATGGCTTCACGTTCCAGCACATCAAGCGTAGCCAGCGCAGCGGCGATGCAAACCGGATTGCCGCCGAAGGTGGAGGCATGCGAGCCGGGGACCCAATCCATAACACTGGCCTTGGAGATGACGACTCCGAGTGGCATGCCCGAAGCAATGCCTTTAGCCGAGCAGATGATGTCGGGCTCGACGCCGGAGTGCTGGATAGCCCACATTTTGCCGGTGCGTCCGGCGCCAGATTGCACTTCGTCGGCAACCAGCAAGATGCCATGGCGATCGCAGATGGCGCGAAGCTCCTGCAAGAATTCCGTGGGCGCGGGAACGTATCCACCTTCACCTTGTACCGGCTCCAGGAAGATGGCCGCGCATTCTTCCGGCGGGACCGTGGTCTTGAAAACCTTTTCCTCTATGAAGCGAGCGCAATCAATGGCGTACTGCTTCGCGTCCGTCCCTTCAGGACGGCGGAAGCTGTGCGGATAAGGCACATGGGTGACGCCGGGCGTGAGCGGCATGAAGCGACGACGCTGCTGCGGCTTGCTGGCCGTGAGGGAGAGCGCTCCCATGGTGCGTCCGTGAAAGGCGTTATAGAAGGCGATCACATGCGGACGCTTGGTGTGATATCGCGAAAGCTTCAGCGCGGCTTCGACGGCTTCCGTACCGGAGTTGCCGTAGTACACTTTGTGCGGTTTCTTCATCGGCGCAGACTTTGACAAGCGCTCAGCCAGTTGCGCCATGCTCTCGTAATAAAAATCAGTTCCGGACATGTGAATGAGTTCGCCCGCCTGTTTCTGGATGGCGGCAACGACTTCGGGGTGACAGTGTCCGGTGCTGCAGACGGCGATGCCGGCGGCGAAGTCAAGGAACTCATTGCCGTCTACGTCTTCGACGAGCGCGCCGCGTCCGCGCTTGGCGACCAGCGGATACGAACGAGTGTAGCTGGGCGAGATCCAGAGATTATCTTTTTCGACGGCAGCTTTGGCTTTAGGGCCAGGCAAGGTGGTCTTTAGATGGGGGCCGCCCTTACGGGCGAGTACTTGGGTGGTCATGTTTTTTCCTCACGAAAGCGGTTGGAAGCGAATGGAATTCGGCCTTGGATCAGATCCAAGGCAAAAACATTTGCGGGAGGAAAAAGGACTAGTCGCCGGCGAAGAGGTTGGCGCGGACGAGCGCAGGCAGCACGGCACGGTATCGCCGGGGACAGACCAGCGAGCGGAGCCAGCAATCGGGCTTGTGGCCGGGGAGCATCATGCTGGTTGGATTATAGTCGAAAACCGGTGCTTGGTTAACTACAGAGGGCACGGAGGAGCACCGAGGAAAGGAAAGTTGAACCACCAAGGACACAAAGGGCACGAAGGATTCTAATGATAAATACATAGGTCCTTCGACTTCGCGCTCGCCTTGTGGCTTGCGCTTCGCTCAGGATGACAAATACCGCACATATAACCACACACTAAAATTAATTTGGAGCGTTTAAGCCCCCTCGCGCGTCTCATATTCTTAGTCCGCGCGTTACTGCCAGAGTTCCCGTTCGCTTATGACCGCTGCCCAGCAACAGCACCGCACCCGCCTGATCGTAGCCTTTGCCGCGCTCTATATCCTTTGGGGCTCGACATTCCTGGCCATCAGCGTCGCCGTGCGCCACATGCCCCCAACGATGATGGGGGCGATCCGCTTTCTTATATCCGGGGCCGTAATGCTGCTGTGGTGTGTACTTACCAAACGTAAGATCGGCATAAACCTGCGCGACTTCTGGATGCTGGGCCTGATCGGCATCCTGCTGTTGAGCGGCGGCAACGTGGTGGTGGGCTGGGCGGAAAAATATGTTCCGAGCGGACTGGCGGCGCTGATCCTGGCGGTCACTCCCATCTGGGTGGCCATCATTGAGGCCTGGATACTGAAGAGTGACCGGCTCTCGCGGCGTGGAGTACTCGGTCTGGTCTTTGGGACATTCGGCCTGCTGGTGCTGTTGTGGCCCAAGATCGTCTCCGGGGCGGCGCTCGACCGCCAGCAACTGTGGGCGGCGATCGCCCTTATCTTTGCCGCGTTAAGTTGGACCACGGGGTCTATCGTCTCCAAGCGTTCGCACGTCACGGTCGACATTTTTGCCGCTACCGGATGGCAGATGCT
>DATLCI010000085.1:0-11393 GCA_035526435.1 Terriglobales bacterium | reverse complement strand
TGCGGGAGCGCGAGTACCCTCTACTTGCTCCAGCGGCGCTGGCCGAGCGGCTACGAAAGGTAGCTCAGCTCTTCCCTGCTGGCTTGGGATACGAATTTTCCATTATTTTCAGGCGCCGACCGTAATCTTAACCACAAAGGGTGAGAAGTCTCCCACTTTTACCTGCTTTTCGGCGGCTGGTTCCCACCTATTAACTCCGCAGGTTCTTCGCTCCCCTTGAGCACTGGCCCTTGTGCTCGGGCGACGAGCAAGCCTTCTTCCCACTTTGCCCTTGGCAGACGCGACAATCTCCCACGGGTTAATTAATTTGATTCGTAGCGAACGAGATACCTCTGCTAGCGAACTCCAGCTCGGCCGACGAGCAAGACGCGGGCGGTAGTGGCGGGGACAGCAATGGGATCATGCCAGGAAAGGACGGGCAGGAGCCGTCGGGCATCTTCGACCTGGGGTGCGCCGATGAGGAGGGCGAGGCGTCCTTCCGGCTGAAGCAAAGTAGCAGCGAGGGTGGCGCTGTCAGAAAACTTTTCTACGGCGCGCATGGTAACGAGGTGGGCCCTCAACTTTCCCTGGAGTGATTCGCCGCGAACCGCCATTACCTTTACCTGCTTGAGCGCCAGAGCCCGAACTACTTCTTTCAGGAAGGTCGCCTTTTTATTTTGTGACTCCACCAAGGTGGCTTCGAGATGGGGTGCATAGATAGCCAAGGGAATACCGGGAAAGCCTGCGCCGGAGCCGAGGTCGATGGAGGTCTGCGGGATTTCATGGCGAGGAGAATCGGCTACTAACTGCGCTGCGGCAAAGAATGATTCACCAAAGTGGCGTCGCACCATCTCTTCGGGATCACGTACGGCGGTGAGATTGGTCTTCGCGTTCCAGCGGACCAGCAGATCGAGGTGTGCCCTGACGGCTGCGAGTTGGTCTGCGGTGAGCGCTGTTTCCAGGTAGGGCTCAAGCAACTCGGCGATGCGGGCGGTGTCTAGTCGGTCGGGTCTCTCCATGGCAGGTAGCGAGTGTAGCGCAAATCTCCCTACCTTCCGTGCGGATGGCCACAGCGTTTATGATGAATGAACACTATGTCTGAACCTAAGCTTACCTACGTCACCATTAAAGGCATTCCACTCACGTTCACGTTGGACTGGCCTTACCACCGTTCTTCGGGCGGCGCGGATTACTACGTCCTGCATGGCAATGCGGAGCTGGAAGACGGCAGCGGCCGACACGCGGCGCTGTCTATTCACATGTCGCAAACGGTGCGCGAGGCGCTGCCTTCAGTTGACCCTAAAGACGCGTTGGCCCCCAGCATCAATGCAGTACGCAAAGCCGCGGACGCGAAGGACATTGAATTCATCAAGTCCACCAAGCGACAGCCGATGGCGCTTTCCAGTCGCGTGTTCAGCCTCGTGACACGGGAATTCACCTTTCACAATCCCAGCGATGAGGAGCTGGTGGAGTTTCTGAAGCGCAAGGTCTATTGGGCGAAGAAGCTGGGAGCGGAGACGACGCAGATTGGGGATCCGGTGGAGGCACTTTACCTCAAACGCAGCACCGCACAATTGTTTGCCGCCGCGAAGCTCATCGAGAAGCAAGGACTGATCAAACTGGAAGGGGAGTACGCGACGGCGACGGATGCGTTGACGAAAGAATCAGCGGCGATCGAAGGGGCAATGCAGGCGGCGCTGGCGGAGATCGAGGCGCGGCACGAGTTCGAAAAGGCGTAGAGGGGTTTCCCGTTTCCCGATGGACACAAGAAGAGCTTAACTGCGGATAAAACAAGGATTAATAACGGATCGGATGGGTGAGCATCGGTCCGTTTTCTTTTTGGGTCAAGAAGTTATTACTGAGCTTGCGCTTGGGCATACCGTTTGCCCTGAATCTCAATAAAGATATTAATGAGCGAGACGGCAGCCGGAGTGACGCCGGGAATTCCCAGCGCTTGTCCAATAGTGCGCGGGCGGACGCGGGTAAGCTTCTCATGCATCTCGCGGGAAAGTCCGCTGACCTGGGTGTAATCGAACCAGTCGGGGATGTTCCGCAGCTCGGCTTTCTTCAGCCGATCGATGGCCCGCTGCTGCTGCAAGAGGTAGCCGGAGAACTTCACTTCGGTCTCGACTGCTTTTAGTTCGTTGCGGATCTCGGCAGGAAGGGCGTCTTGCGGTTTGCTGACGGCCTGAACGGAAAATGCCGGGAGCAGCGAGGGCGTCTCGACGGTGGCTGAAGCAGCCAGGTGGGCAGAGGGGCTGAAGTCGTAGGTGCCGGGATCGGCGTGAGGGTAGGGGTCCCTCGTCGCAGCTCGCCCAGGCTCGCGGCTCACTCGGGATGACAAACCAGAAGAAACTTCCTCAACAAAGACGCGTGCAGGTCGATCGAAGAACTCTGGCAACTGGGTGCGCAATGCGGGCACCAGATCTTCGATGGTGACTTCCGGCCGCCGCAACAACTGCGCGTAGGTGGATCCGAGAACATTTCCCAGGCGCTCCGCCAATACCGGCGGCAGGGAAGCCGGGTCAGAGCTGACGCGAGTCTTTTCCAGCAACGCCGCCAGCTTCTGCGCTCGCTCCTGCTTCGCCAGAAAATCATTCCACGCGTCGTCATTGATCAGGCCGATGCGGCGTCCGTAGGGCGTGAGCCGGCGGTCGGCGTTGTCAATGCGCAGGTGCAGGCGGAACTCGGCGCGCGAAGTGAACATGCGATACGGCTCGTTCGTCCCTTTGCTGATGAGGTCGTCAATGAGGATGGCGATGTAGGCCTCAGTGCGGTCAAGGATGAGGGGGGCTTCGCCCTTGATCTTCAAAGCGGCGTTGATACCAGCCATCAGGCCCTGGCAGGCGGCCTCTTCGTATCCGCTGGTGCCGTTGATCTGGCCAGCCAGATATAGCCCGGCGATCTGCTTCACCGCCAGAGTGCGATCGAGTTCGGTGGGGTCAATAGCGTCGTACTCAATGGCGTAGCCGGGGCGCAGCATCTCAGCGCGCTCCAAACCGGGAATGGACTTGATCATGGCAAGCTGAACATCCACGGGCAGCGAAGTGGACATGCCATTCACGTAGACCTCGTGAGTATTGAGGCCTTCAGGCTCGAGGAAGAGCTGGTGCGTGGGCTTGTCCGGAAACTTTATGATCTTGTCTTCGATCGAGGGACAGTAGCGTGGGCCCACCGACTGGATCTGCCCGCTGTACATGGGCGAGCGGTGAACGTTCTCCGCGATGATACGCCGCGTAGCTTCCGTGGTAGTGGCGATGTAACAGGGCACCTGTGTCTGACGGACGCGGCGGGTGCGGAAGCTGAAGGGAGTGGGATCGGCGTCGCCGGGCTGAACCTCAAACTTTGACCAATCAATGGTGCGGCCATCGAGCCGGGGCGGCGTGCCCGTCTTCAGCCGGGTCCCGCGCAAGCCTAACTTCTTTAACGATTCGCCGAGCATGACCGCGGGGGGTTCACCGCTTCGCCCGGCGGGGTAAGTCTGCTCGCCGCAATGAATGAGTCCGTTAAGAAATGTGCCGGTAGTGATGATGACAGCGGCAGCGCGAAGTTCATTGCCATCGCGCAGCGTGATGCCCTTGATGCTGCGCGGGTCACCGCCGCGTGCGTCTTCAATCAACAACCCCGTCACTTCGGCTTCGATGATCTCAAGTCCCGGCTGGGCTTCGAGTACTTTGCGCATCTGCTCGCGGTACTGCGACTTGTCGCACTGGGCGCGCGGCGACCAGACGGCGGGGCCGCGGGAGGTGTTGAGCAGGCGAAACTGTATGCCAACCGCGTCAGTGACCTCACCCATGATGCCGCCGAGAGCGTCAATCTCACGGACTAGATGTCCTTTGGCGATGCCGCCGATCGCCGGATTGCATGACATCTGCGCGATGAGGTCTTTCTTCATGGTGACCAGCGCGGCGCGCAGGCCGAGACGAGCGGAAGCCATGGCGGCTTCGCAGCCGGCGTGCCCGGCGCCGACGATGAGGACGTCAAGATGTGGGGAAGCGGTCACAGCCTCTATTTTAGCGGGTTTTTTCGCGTTCATGGCGGAGGGAGACGGGAAGAAAAAGGGCGGCAGCCGAAGCTGCCGCCCGAGAGGAACGCGTCCGCTTAGAACTGGAAGCGGAGAGCGAACTGGATCTGCCGTTCGCGCAGGTTGGTGCCATTGTTCAGTCCGCCGGAATTGGGTGCTCCGAAGGAAGCGTTATCAGTCAACGCGCACGCCAGGGTTCCCGCAGCATTCGTTCCCGTGCAGCTACCCATGTTGTATCGGGTGGTGGTGACCCCGGTCACGTTAGAACGGTTCAACAGGTTGAAGGCTTCAGCTATAAATTCCAGCTTAGTTCCTTCGGTAACGCGGAAGGACCGGGACATGCGATAGTCCACCGTCTGTCGTGAAGGAGCGGTAAAAAGGTTTTTCTCCACGTCCGCAGGGCGGTTGGTGCCGGGGCTGGCGCAGTTGATACCAAAGCGACTTGAACCGCAGCTGCCCGTGGGCAGGTCGCCATTGATGGTCCCGGTGTAAGCGAATCCCGATGAAACGCTGATGATCGGCGCCAGGGTCCAGTCATCCAGCACATAGTGCGCCACGTTCTTCTCATTCTTGAAGAAGTTAGGCTTCCAAACGGCTGCGAGAATGAACTTGTGCGGCACATCGAAATTCGAACGTCCGAACTCATTCCCCGGGTTTCTCGGGTCGAGCGCATTGTTACCGGTAGTGAAGGTGGCGGAGTTCTGGCCATTGTCCGTTGCCTTCGAATAGGTATAACTGGACTGCATCTGCCACCCAGCCGTCATACGCCGCGTCACCTGAAAGACGATGGCGTTGTAATCGGAGCTGACCGCATTGGTGATATTCGTGATCTGCGCGAAAGATGCGTTCGGGCGTGCGGCCGTACCATACGTAGGCACGACGAACGAACTCGCATCCGGACGCGTAAACGTCGTATTGCCGGAGTAACCATTCGGCAGGTTGGTATCCAGGAAGTTCACCAGGTCGCGTCCCATGCTGTTGAGATAAGACACGGAGGCTACAGTGTTCTTCATGAACTCATACTCCACCACGAAATCGCTCTGGTGGATCATCGGAGTTTTGAAGTTCGGATCCCAGAAGACTACGTTCGGGGCGCCCACGCTAGCGGGAATCGTGCTGTTCGTGAGAATCGTGGGATACACCGGGCTGGTTGCAGAAGCGCTGACGCGGTAGCTCGGCTGCGCCGTTGCCACGCCGGTATTGGCCAAGCCCGCTGCGATCGTGGAGTTGATGATGCGGGCGAAGTATATGCCGTATCCACCACGGGCAACCAGTTTCCCGGTACCCAAGATGTCCCAGGCAAAGCCTGCGCGCGGAGCAAGGTTGTTATTGTCGTTGGGGGAGCTGCCCGTGAGTGGCAGCAAGGCGTTAACGAATTGTGCTTGAGGGAAGAGCTGACGATCGTAGCGTAATCCCATGTTAATGTTCAAGCGCGGATGGATCTTCCAGTCATCCTGGATGAAAAAGGCATAGTCATTCGTCTTGAAGCTGTACCCAAGTGCTCCTACAGTCTGAGTGAGGTTGGAATAGCAGCTCGACGTCGAGGTTCCGCAACGGCGTAGACCGCTACCGGTGAAGTTATTCCCACTCGCGTTATATGCATCGGCAAGGAAGTTTGCCCAGGCATGGACACCGGTGTATGCAAATTCTCCGAAGCCTCGGCTCGAAGACTGTACCTCCTCGTTCTGGTGAAGCCATTCGCCACCGATTTTGGTGTTGTGCTTACCCCAGCTGACAAGAACGTTGCCTGACTCCTGAAACTGTTCCTCTTCGGGATTTGCAGGACGCGGCAGATAATCGCGGGTACCAAAATTCAGCCAGTTGGTGATGGTGACTCCCGGAGGATGAGAAGTGCCATCCGCACCGACGACCGAGGGCTGACCTGGCAGGGATTCCTGGTAGCTGCCGCTTAAATTCTCGAGGCTCCAGTGGAACCGTAGTTCAAAGGCAGCATGGGTACCGAGTGCCCGATTGAAGGTGGAGTTCAAAACCCGGGTGCGAACCAGATCGTTACCGAACTGATCTCTGGCGATAGTGTTAGTTGGTTGGGTCTGGATGCCAGCCGGCGAATCCCAGTTCAGCCAGTTGTAACTGGTTGCCCAGTTACCACCCAGAATCCTGACATCAACCTTGGGGAAGAAGAGCAACTGGTCGCCCTTGCGTTCATTGGTTCCGAGCAAACCGGTGATGAAGCCGAAGCCAGCCGATTCAGCCGCTTGAGCGGCCGCGAGATTCCCGCCAAAACGGCAGAAAATTGCCTCGCCCAGGGTATAAGCACCGGTTCCACTTGCCGGCAACGACTGGTTCGCGGGGCAAGCAGCCTTACCCGCGGCGACCGGGTCACTCGGGGCGTACCGGCCATATGCGTTCGTTCCGGTCGTGATAGGAACAGCCAATCCCGGGAAGTTGCGCTTCTGCTGGTCATAGTTAAAAAAGAAGAAGGCGCGATCTTTGACGATGGGACCACCGATGGTGGCGCCGAATTGCTGGCGACGATCTTCCGCTTTAAACGGTTGATTATTCAGAAGGCTGCTGGGGTTAGTGGCGCCCAAAGCATTATCACGGATGTACCAGTACCCGCTGCCATGGAGGTTATTGGTACCGCTCTTGGTGACGGTGTTGACCACACCGCCGGCAGAGCGTCCGTATTCCGCAGAGAAATTCGAGGTGTTGACCTGGAACTCACGAATCGAGTCCTGGCTGGTGGAATAGCTGAGGCGGGTACGTCCGCGTTCTTCACCATAGAAATTGCTATTGTTGTCGCCGCCGTCCACGGTGCTGTTGTTGAGCAAGCCAGAGATGCCGCGGAAGCTGATGAGTCCGAAGTTTCCATCCGGGTTCGCGTTGGGCGTAAGCAACGCATAGTTCGACCAGCGGCGTCCGTTGATAGGGAGGTTCTGGATGGCTTCCTGATTGATGTTGCTGGCGAAATCCTGGCGCTCAGTGTTGATCACCGGAGCTTCGTCCATCACGTCAATGGTCTCGCCTTTGCCAGTGATGTTCATCTTGGCGTCGACGTTGCTGATACGTCCGACTTCGACGACCATGCGGGTGGCTTTGTAATCAGCGAAGCCGCCGGCGGTGATCTTTACGTCATAGGTGCCGGGGGCGAGGTTAGCGGCGCGGAAGCGGCCGGATTCATCCGCCGAAGTTGTGACGGTGCTATTGGTTTCGGTATTCCTGATCTCAATTTTGGCGTTGGGGATCACCGCGCCGGATTGGTCGGTAACTACGCCGCCAACGGCGCCGTTGATGGTGGACTGTGCCACCGCGGCGGCCGAGAGCATCAGACACAACGCAAGCAGGCTGACGATGCGGAAGGTATTTTTCATAGACGAACTGAACATATCTGAGCTCCTGAAATTCAAATGGCACATACTTCCGCAAGCAACCTTGCGTGAAGGTAAAACGGAAATCCAATCCTGGGGAGATGTGAACGGGCAGAGATACTCTAACCCAGTCGCCATCATCTTTCCATAAGGAATTGGCTAAATCCGCGGGAAATTTTGAAAAGTGTTCTATGGATTTTGGAAGAGCCGGCTCGCCAAATTGCTCATTTCCCAATGCAGAATGTGCCAAAAATCAGGTGCAGGATGTCGTCGGCGGAAGTTTGTCCGGTCAGCGCGTCGAGCGGACGCAGCGTCGCGTACAGATCCAGTAGCAGCATCTCGTGCGGGGTTTGCGTCTGTACCGCCCTTTGTGCGGCAGTCAGAGCTGCGAGCGATTCCTTAATCAGTTCTTGATGGCGAGTGTTCGTGAGAAAGCCCGATTCCAGTTGTGGGGAATGATCCCCACCCATCTGGCGCAAAATCTCCTGGCGGAGGTCGGCGATGCCGTCGCCGGTGAGCGCGGACGTACCAACGCCAGACGCGCCATTAAAATTGACGGCTTGAGCGGGCAATTGGGCCAAATCAGATTTGTTGGCGACAAGGATGGCCTTTCGGGGATGAAGTGCGGCCAGCATCTTCGCGTCGTGCTGAAGGGCGGCCGGAGAGGCATTCGCTTCGGAGACGACCAGCACGACATCCGCGTCGGCTAATGCTTCATAAGATTTCTGAATGCCGATACGCTCGGCTTCGTCGCCGGCGGCGTGAATTCCCGCGGTATCTATTAAATGGATAGGGATACCGTTGAGGGCGACGGTCTCGCTGACCAGATCGCGCGTGGTACCCGGAGTTGAAGTCACGATGGCGCGGTCCCGCTCCACCAGCCGGTTAAACAGGCTGGATTTACCAACATTCGGACGCCCGACTATAGCGAGCGTAAGACCTTCATGCACCATCTTGCCGAAGGCGAACGAATCGGCGAGTTGTTGGAGCGGTACTTGGATCTTCGCAATGCGGTCGAGTATCTGGTCGGCGGGTAGGACCGAAATGTCGTCTTCCGCGAAGTCGACACCGGCTTCTAGCGTGGCAATCAGTTCAACCAGCATCTTCTTAATTGGCTGGATCCGGCGCGAGAGGGAGCCCTCGAGCTGCTGGGCAGCCGTCTTGGCCTGAAACAAAGTCTGGGAGTCAATGAGGTCACGCACCGCTTCGGCCTGGGTGAGGTCGATGCGTCCGTGGAGGAAGGCACGCATGGTGAATTCGCCGGGCTCGGCGAGGCGCGCGCCGCCGGCCAGCGCCATTTCCACGATGCGGCGCAGGATGACCGGCGACCCGTGTGCCGAGATCTCTACGACATCTTCAGTGGTGTAGGAATGGGGCGCGGGGAAGTACGTAACGACGACCTCATCGAGGCGCTGGTCGGAGGTAGCTTGTACGTCGAGAAGTTCGCCGAAGATTGCGCGCCCGGCTTCGAGTTCGCGGGTCAAACGCAGCATGGGCGCGGCGATGGTGCGGGCCTGCGGCCCGGAAAGCCGCACGACGCCGATGCCGCCGCGTCCGGGAGCGGTGGCTATTGCGACGATGGTGGTGTCATCCATGTGGACGTCGGGCTGCACGACGTTATTGTAGTGTGGGTCCGAGTTGCGCTTGGGGTTGCGAGTTTTGACTACGCTAGCGGCGGCTGCGCCCAAAGGGCTTGGCCACCACCCCACCTTTATAGTCCTTGGGATAAAGGACGACACAGCGGCGGCTGCCTTCACCTTCGCTCTCGGTGCGCAAGTCGGCGGACTTGCCCAGCACCATGTGGAGCATGCGGCGCTCACGGGAATTCATGGGCGCAAAGTGATACGGCATATTGGTCTTGCGGACGCGCTCGGCCGCCACTTCCGCGGCCATGCGCAGTTCTTCGCGGCGGACAGCCTTGGAGTTGCGGCAATCGAAGCTGATGCGGTCATGCTCTTCGTTCTCGAGACGCAGCGCTTTCAGAGTCAGATGTTCGAAGGCGTTCAGCACTTCGCCGCCACGCTCCAGCAGCAGCGCGCTGTGGGGGCCGGCGAAGTCCACGGAAATGTCAGGCTGCGCCCAATCAGAGTCAGCGGGCTGGGGCGGATTCACGGTGATGCGGTACTTCAGCTTGAAGCCTCCCTGAGCCAGGATGGTCTTCAACAGGTCATTCACCTGATTGGCGGCGGCGACTTTATCTTTCATATGAGTATCTTCTCCGGCAGATTATAGCTATTTCTTGCGCTTGCCTTCGCGCTTGGCCAGGTGCTCGCGGATCTCGCGCGCGGTCTTCGAATTGTTCATGGCGTATTGCAGAGCGAATCCGATCAGGTTACCCGCCACCCAGTAGACACCGAGCCCCGCCGGCAGCGAGAAGCTGATGGCGCCGATCATCAGCGGCATCATGGTCTGCATCATCTTCGCCTGCGCGGGATCCATACCGGTCATGGGCGTGATGCGCTGCATCACGTACATGGTCACCACAATGGCCACGGGCAGGATGTAATAAGGATCGGGCGAGGAAAGGTCTTTTACCCAGAGCCAGTTGGCATGCCGCAACTCGTTGGCGGCCGACAGCATGGAATAAAACGCGAATAAGAAGGGCAACTGAATGAGCATGGGGAAGCACCCGGACATGGGATTAATGCCCTCACGCTTCATCACCGCCGAGATCTCGCGCTGCTTCTCCGCCTGGCGCGGGTCGGTGAGCGACTTCACCTCCCGGTACTTGTGATTGATGGCCTTCAACTCGGGCGCGATCTTCTGCTGCAACAGCGCCGACTTCATGCTGGTGTAACGCAGTGGAAACAGCACCAGGTTGATGATGATGGTCAGGATGATGATGGACCATCCCCAATTCGCGATCATGTGGTCGTGCGTCCACTTCAGCCACAGGAAGAGCGGCTTGGCGATGACGCCGAAGAAGCCATAGTCGGTCACGCCTTCCAGGTCCGGCCCCATGGGCGCGGCGGACGCGGCATTGGCATCCACTGTGTAAGCGTGAACTTTCTGCAGCACGCCTAATTGCTTGGGACCCACAAAGAGTCGGACGCTGGTAGGGGAATTTTCCTTGCCCACGGCTGCCCCGAGGACGGAATAAACATTCTTGGCGAGCTTGGCGGGATCTTTTTCATTCGAATCCTGCGGGATTGTCTTATGTAACTCGACTAACGTCGCGTTCGCCGGATCATCGGGCAGGAAGATGGCGGAGAAGAATTGATCCGTGACACCTGCCCAATAGAACGGTCCCTTCAGCGTATTGCCATGCGAGATGGAAGTAGTGCCGGTAAGGAAGAATCCGGAATGCGCATTCTTGCGCTCAATCTTGTCCGGATGCTGCCAGATGATCTGTCCGGCGCCAAAGCTCGGCGCATTCTCCTGATCGCCGAGGGCGGAGGGCCACATAGGATAAGCGCTCACAATGGAGCCCTTGTCCGTGACTGAGGTTTCTACCTTCACTACATGGCTGTGATCGAAATGGAAGGTCTTACGCACAGAGGTCTCGCCGTCAGCAAATTCAAAAGTTGCCGTAGCCGGCGCGCTGACAGTACCCGAAGCGCTGGATACGTACAGCGCACTGTTGATCTTGTTGCGCAGCGCTTCGTCGTAGGTATAGAGCGATAGTGGATACCCGTAGCGAGGCGCGGCGACGGGATGCACCATATCGAGACGCTTGCCCTTGTTGTCCTGATGCTGCTTGAGGATCCAGGACTTCACCTGCGCGCCCCGGTTGGTGATAGTCACGCGATAGAGGTCGTTCTCGATAACGACATCGCTTTCGGCGGCCGCCTGTTTAGTCTCAACCGTGGCCGCGGCAGGTGTTTCCGCCTTGGCTGCCGCGGTGGGCACTTTTGAGACCGACGCTGGCGGGTTGTTACCGGCCGCAGTGGCGCCAGGCGAGATGGTGCTCTGAGTGGCCGCTGTTGCTTCGGTCTGCGTCGGCGCGGTCTTCGGCGCAGGCTTCGGGCCATACCGCTCCATCAGCTGCTGACTGATGATGATGGCGAGGAAGGTGAGGGCAAAGACGATGATGAGTCTTTTTTGCGCGTCCGGATCTTGAT
>DATLCI010000083.1:0-8132 GCA_035526435.1 Terriglobales bacterium | reverse complement strand
GTAGCTCTTGAACTTGTACTCATCGAGCGCGACTTCGTACTGTCGCTTGAAGAGGTCATAGTTGAGGCGGTCGGCAGGCGCGAGGCGAGTGCGGTCGATAGCAGCGAGTTGCTGAAGTACGTCGGCATTGCGCCTGGCTTCCCGCGCGAAGTTCTCAAGGGAGAGATCAGACCATCTGTCGTTGAAGCGGCGGTCACCAAGTTGGGAGGCCCACTCGGGCGATTCCTGCATGGTGTGTTCCCACTCGGCGGCGATGAGCGCGTTGAGAATCTTGCTGGGCTCGGGCTGGCCAGCGATCTTCTTAGGCGCGAGCTTGGTTTGGGCGGGGAGCGAGAGGGTGATCAGGAGCAAGATGGAAATGGTTTTCATGGCGTTGGGTACAATACATGTTCCACAAAAAACTTTTTAGGGGCCTAAGTTCGTCGTTTTCAACGACATGATTCCAACATTGTGATTCTAAACGGGTTAGCCGGCCCTCATAGAAAACAAAGAGCTTAGCTGAGTTACCAGTTTGTTGTCCCCTTACTCCCCAACCCCGTGGTTATTAGCAAAATCATGGAGTTAGGCGGGGATTATCCTCCAAGGCGCTGATTCAGTAAGACTTGCAAAGTTGATATCTGATTTCAGAGGGTTTGCGTGCGTTACTTGTTTCCGCAAGACACTAACTCCAACTTAGCATTTTGCGAGGCGATTAGGACGGGTTGGCAAACATTTATATTTGCTTTGGAATCAATGGAATGTGTCATTAATAGCTATAAGTAAACATAGTTAGAGAAGTGGAGGCATTCGGATCTTCTCCTTTGACTGCAGTGTCGGGGCAGTCGCCGCAAGCAATTCGGTAGCTACAGCTTTCGCCGTTGCTCCAGCAGCCACCGAGAAAAGTCCGGCTCCGCGTAAGCGCGGTCCCAAGAGTTATGGGTCGCATCGGGATACTCGGTGTAACGCACCGCTGCGCCAGCGGCTCTCAATGCCTCTGCCATTCGCCGCGACTCCTCCACTGGGATCACCGGGTCTTTCGCGCCATGGAAGATCCACACCGGCATCGCGCCGATCCTCCGCGCGGCCTCGGTGTACGGATCCTCGGCGGCGAGGTCCACTTGAGCGGAGTGCAAGTCCGGCAACATCTTGGAACCGCGCAACGCCCCGCACACTGGGGCAATGGCGGCGAAGTATTTGGGATAGCGCATCGCCATCTCCCAGGTCCCGTAGCCACCCATGGACAGCCCGGTGAGATAAATCCGGTCGCGGTCGCCCTTGAACTCCTTGATCGCGCTTTCGAGAGCCGCCATCGCCATCTCTTGCATGGACTTGTCCGTCCAGTAAACGCCGTTCGGGCACTGCGGAAAGACCACCACAAACGGAAATGCCTTCGCATTGCGGCGGATAGAGCGGCCGATCCCGTTCTCCGTGGAGAAAAGTCCATCGCTGCCGCGCTCGCCCGCGCCGTGCAATGACAGGATGACCGGCCACTTCTGATGCTTCGTCCATTCCGCTGGCACATAGACCTGGTAACGATAGCTCGTGCCCGCCATCGTCACGGAGCGATTGAGAAAGCCCGTGTCCTTGGCGGTCAGCAGGGCCGAGGATGCGGTGAGCAGAGTGAACACCCTCGCGCACTGCATGATCCATCTGTGTTTATTTGCGTTCATCTGCCGACAAGTTCCTCTCTCAACGCACCCTCCAGCTCCGGATGCGTAAATTTGAATCCCGCCTCCAACAATCTCTGCGGAACTACCCGCGCACTAGCGAGGATGGTCTCCTGCGCCATGTTTCCGGGCAAAAGCTTCAGGGCAAGTCCAGGTACGGCGATGAATGCCGGACGATGGAGCACCTTCGCCAGCGTCTTGGTAAATTCCGCATTGGTCACCTGCTCGGGCGCGGCAACATTGATGGGGCCGGTCAGCTTTTGTTCGCGCAAAGCAAAGCGCACGATGGCCACTGCGTCCGCGAGACTTATCCAGGGAAAATACTGACAGCCCGAGGCCAGTTTGCCGGCCACGCCGAACTTGAAGGCCGGAAGCATCGTCTGCAGCGCCCCGCCGTGTTTGCTCAGCACGATCGAGGTCCGGAGATGCACCAGGCGGATGCCCGCCTCTCTGGCTGGCTGCGCGGCGGCTTCCCACTCGCTGCAGGTCTGCGCCAAAAAGCCCGTGCCCGGCGAAGAATCTTCAGTCAGTAGCTCTTCACCCCGGTCGCCGTAGTATCCGACCGCGGAGGCGCAGATCATCACCCCGGGCTTGCGCTCGCAATGTGCCAGCGCCTGACTCAATGCCAATGTACCTTGCACGCGGCTGTCATGGATGCGCCGCTTTTTTTCTGCCGTCCAGATGTCAAAGATGGGCTCGCCGGCCAGATGGATAACCGCGTCCGCGCCTTCTAGCGTCTTGAAATCCACGCCCCGCGACGGGTTCCATCCGATCTCGTCCGCGCCGAAGCCCTGCCGGCGGACCAGCCGCTTCACCATCCATCCATCCGCCGTAAGCGAATCCGCTACCGCCTTTCCGATCAGTCCGCTGGCTCCGCTGATGAGTGCCGTCTGCGCCATGCGCAGATGCTAACAGGAACCATCTCACCACAGAGGCACAGACACACGGAGGACGAACGAGAGACCCACACTCAATCATGCGGCTGCAAGCTTTTTGCTTTGCCTCGTCCGTGTCTCCGTGTCTCCGCGTCTCCGCTGTGGGTTTTGTTCTTCGCTTGCTGATGCCGTAAACTTCGCTCATGGATCCACTCGCCCGCCACCATACCGAGATGGGCCGCGCCGCCGCTGCGGCCATGCAGCAGCATTACCAGGAGACCATCGACATCTGTTCCGAGCTGCTCACCAGCGGCACCTACGATGACCTCACCAAGCAAGACAAAGAAGCCGCCCGCCGCGCCAAGGCGGAAGTCCGCCTCATGCTGGCCACGGCCATGCATTACGCCGACGGCCATTACGATGACATCGTGCGCCAGCTTGGCTTGGCCATGGATGCGCCCCCGCTTATCCAGAAAGACGCCTGCTTCACCCTGGCCGTAGTCCAGCTCTCCTTCGGCCACCAGCAGGAGGCCGGAGACGCTATGTCTCAATGCCTGTCGCTCATCAGCGAACTTCGCCGCTCCAATCAGCCTGACCTCGACGGCAGTATCGCCAGCCAGCAACAAGAGGCCGAGCAGTTCCTGCGCGAGCTTCAAAACAGCGCTTAGCGGCACTAATCTTCGCCATTGGCCCACCGGGCCAGCCGCGCCTCCCACGCTATAATCAGCCATGGCGACGCTCCGCCAGCAGATCGCGACCAACGTCCTCACGGTCACCAAATTCCGTGACTTGATGAAGCTCGCGGCCGCGAATCGGCCCGGTGAAGACACCGAGATCATCCGCAAGGCGTACGACTACTCGCTCAAACATCACACCGGCCAGACCCGCGCTTCGGGCGAGCCTTACCTTACGCATCCGCTGGAAGTTGCTCATGTTCTCGCGGAGATGAAGCTGGACACCGCGGCCATCGCCGCCGGGCTGTTGCACGACGCGATTGAAGACACCGAAGCTACCCGCGAAGACATCAAGCGCGAATTTGGCGAGCAGGTGGCGCACATCGTTGAAGGCGTGACCAAGATCGACATGATCGACTTCGCCAGCAAAGAAGAGCGCCAGGCGGAAAACGTACGCAAGATGGTGCTGGCCATGGTGGACGACATTCGCGTCGTCCTCATCAAGCTGGCTGATCGGCTGCACAACATGCGCACCCTGGAGCATCTCCCGCCCGACCGCCAGGTGCAGATCGCGCGCGAGACCCTCGACATCTACGCGCCCATCGCGCATCGCCTGGGCATGGGTAAAGTCCGCGGGGAGCTGGAGGACTTGGCGTTCAAGTACGTCGACCCCATCGGCTACCAGCAAGTAAAAGATGCGGTCGAGAGTCATCGTAAGACCGGCGAAGCATTTCTTAAGAAGACCGTCGGCATCATTCAGCAACGACTGAAAGAAAATGGTGTGGAAGCGAAGGTAGAGTGGCGCATCAAGCGTCTTTATTCCATCCACCAAAAACTTTTGCGGCAGCGCATTCCCGTGGACCAGGTCTATGACCTGCTCGCCATCCGCATCGTCACTACGTCAGTCAAAGACTGCTACGCCGCGCTCGGCGCCATCCACGCGTTGTGGCGCCCGGTGCCGGGACGCATCAAGGACTTCATCGCCATGCCGCGGCCGAATCTTTACCAGTCGCTGCATACTACTGTCGTCGTTGAGGGCGGCACGCCTTTCGAAGTGCAGATCCGCACCGAGGAGATGCACAAGATGGCGGAAGACGGCATCGCCGCCCACTGGCGTTACAAAGATGGCTCGCCTATCAATGCCAAAGACGAGAAGCGCCTGGCGTGGCTGCGCCAGGTGGTCGAATGGCAGCAGGACGTCTCCGACCCTAACGAATTTCTTTCCACGCTCAAGATCGACCTGTATCCCGAAGAGGTTTACACCTTCACCCCGAAGGGCAAAGTCGTGGTGCTTCCGCGTGATGCTACCGCCATCGACTTCGCTTATACCATCCACACGGAAGTCGGGAACACCTGCATCGGCGCCAAGGTGAACGGACGCATCGTCCCCCTGCGCCACAAGCTCCGCAATGGCGACATCGTGGAGATCATGACCCAAGCCGGACACACGCCCAGCCGCGACTGGCTGGGTTTCGTGAAGTCCTCGCGCGCGCGCAACAAGATCAAGCACTGGCTCAATGAGCATCAGCGCGAACGCGCCATCGAGATCGGGAGAAAACTTATCGAGAAAGAAGCCCGCAAGTATCGGGTCTCGCTCAAAGACATCAAGGAAGAAGAGTTCGCTCGCGTCGCCTCCGAATACGGACTCGGCGGCACGCCCGATCTGTTCGCCGGCATCGGTTTTGGAAAATATCCCGCTCGTCAGGTACTCGGCCGCGTTGCGCCTGCCACCGCGGAAGCTACTCCGCTACCGGATGAGCAGCAGGAGTCCGGCGGGCTCACCGGCGTCATCCGCCGCGTCTTTGGCGGCTCCAGCGGCGACGGCGCCGCGATCCAGGTCAAAGGGCACGACGAGCTCCTCGTCTATCGCGCCCGCTGCTGCAATCCCATCCGCGGTGAAGATATCGTCGGCTACATCACCCGCGGCAAAGGAGTCGCGGTCCACTCGGCAGCGTGTCCCAATGTGACCAATCTCCTTTACGAGCCCGAGCGACGTATCGCCGTGGAGTGGTCGAGTAAGGGCGAAGCTAAGGTTCGCGGCGCGCTGGGCGCCAATACGTATCCGGTAAAGATCACCGTCTTTTGCGACGACCGCGCCGGCATGCTGAAACAGCTCACCGCCGTCATCAGCGACTCGAACACCAACATCCGTAACATCGGCACTCGCACCGGTGACGGCGAAGCCCGCATTGACGTCATCGTCGATATCGAAGATCTCAAGCACCTGGAGCGCATCGTGACCGGCGTGCGCAAGATCACGGGCGTGAGAGAAGTGCAAAGGGTGCAGAAACTGTAGGATCTCGTCTTCGCGAAACTCCTCGCTCACCTTAGCCAAAGAGCTTGCTGCGCGATTAGAATCATCTTCCTATGTCCGATCCTATCCTCCTCGCCAAAACGTCGGCTAAGAATGAGCCGCTGGAACTTCTGCCGCAGATGGCCAACCGCCACGGCATGATCGCCGGGGCCACGGGCACCGGTAAGACGGTCACGCTGCAATCACTGGCACAAAGTTTTTCTCAGCGCGGCATTCCTGTCTTCATGGCTGACGTCAAAGGCGATCTCGCGGGCATGAGCCAGCCCGGTCGTCTTGAAGCTAATCCCAAGGTCGCCGACCGCGTTAAGCAACTGCAGTTGGAAAAGTTTTCTCCGCAAGCCGCCTCCGTCGTCTTCTGGGATGTTTTCGGCGAACTCGGCCATCCCGTCCGCGCCACTATCTCGGACATGGGCCCGCTCCTGCTCGGGCGCCTGCTCAATCTGAATGAAGTTCAGGCCGGCGTGCTGACCGTCGTCTTCAAGGTCGCCGACGACCAAGGCCTGCTTCTGCTCGACCTCAAAGACTTGCGCTCAATGCTCCAGCATGTCGGCGACAACGCGGAGCAATTCAACACTTCGTACGGCAAGGTTTCTTCGGCGAGCGTCGGGGCCATCCAGCGCGGGCTTCTCGAACTTGAGCAGCAAGGCGCAGCGCGGCTCTTCGGCGAACCCGCGCTTGACCTTGACGACCTCATGCAAACGGACAGCAAAGGCTTTGGCGTGGTCAACATTCTCGCTGCGGAAAAGCTGATGCAGTCACCCAAGCTATATTCCACGCTGCTGCTGTGGCTGATGTCGGAGCTGTTCGAAAATCTGCCCGAAGTCGGCGACATCGAAAAACCGAAGCTCGTTTTCTTCTTCGACGAAGCCCACCTTCTCTTCAACGACGCACCCAAGGCACTGCTGGAAAAGATAGAGCAGGTCGTTCGCCTTATTCGCTCCAAGGGCGTCGGCATTTATTTTGTCAGCCAGAATCCGCTCGACATCCCGGACATCGTCCTCGGACAACTCGGCAACCGCGTGCAACACGCCTTGCGCGCCTTTACTCCGCGCGACCAGAAAGCGGTGCGCTCCGCCGCCGAGACTTTCCGCGCTAACCCGAAGCTTAGCGTGGAAAAGGTCATTACCGAACTGGGAGTGGGCGAGGCGCTGGTCTCCTTGCTCGACGCCAAGGGCACGCCCGGCATCGTGGAGCGCGCGCTGATCGTTCCGCCGGAAAGTCAGCTTGGCGCCATCACGCCGGAGCAACGCAGCGCCATCATCCAGCAATCGCTGGTGCGCGAGCATTATGAAAAGACCATCGACCGCGAATCCGCGTACGAGTTGTTGAAAGCGCGCGCAGAAAAAGCCGCCGCACCCGCACCAGCCGGGGACGACTCTCCTCCACCGGTGCCGCAGGAGCAACGCGCACCCGGCCGTCCGCGCGAAACCATTTTGGAAGCCGCCACCAAGAGCGCGGTACGCGCCGCCAGCAGTCAGCTCGGACGCACTCTCATCCGGGGCGTCCTCGGCGGATTGGTCGGCGCGGCCATGGGTGGCGCTGTCCGTTCGGGCCGCAAGAGGAGCATCTGGTAATGCCGCCGCGCAAGCCTCGTACCCTCAAGCCAGTCAAACCGCTCGACCTCAACCAGCCGGTTCCCAGATTTTTCACGCTGGAACAATCCAAGCTGCTGCAGAAGCGCGCGGAAAAAGTCATTCCCGGCGGTGTGGATTCACCCGCGCGCGCCTTCAAGTCCGTTGGCGGCGACCCGCCCTTCATCATCCGCGGCGCCGGCAGCCACATGTTTGACGCTGACGGCAACGATTACATCGATTACGTCGGCTCGTGGGGGCCGCTCATCCTCGGCCATGCTTTTCCACCGGTGGTAGAAGCCATTCAGAGGACGGCGCGTGACGGTGTGACCTTTGGCGCTTCGTCACCTATCGAAACCGAGCTCGCGGAGCTGGTCGTCTCCGCCTATCCATCGATCCAGCAGGTCCGCTTCGTGAACAGTGGCACGGAAGCGACGATGTCTGCCATTCGTCTGGCGCGCGCTTTCACCAAGCGCAATTACATTCTGAAATTTCAGGGCTGCTATCACGGACACGCCGACGCACTTCTCATCAAAGCCGGCTCCGGTGGCGCCACGCTGGGCGTGCCTGATTCGGCGGGAGTGCCGGAGGAGTTCACGCAACTCACCATCACCGCTGATTACAACGATCTTGATGCGGTCCGCGATGCCTTCACTCGCTACAAAGACAATATCGCCGCCATCATCGTTGAGCCCGTGGTCGGCAACATGGGTGTGGTGATTCCCGCGCCCGGATTCCTCGAAGGCCTCCGCGATCTCACCAAGAAGAACGGCGCGCTGCTCATCTTCGACGAAGTCATGACGGGATTCCGCCTCGCCTTCGGCGGCGCGCAAGAGCTGTATCGCATCAAGCCGGACATCACCTGCCTCGGCAAGATCCTCGGCGGCGGCCTGCCCGTGGGCGCGTACGGCGCGTCTACCAAGATCATGAGCATGGTCGCGCCGCTCGGGCCTATGTATCAGGCGGGCACGCTGAGCGGCAATCCGCTGGCGATGGCCGCGGGCCTGGCCACGCTCAATCACCTGAATCAGAATCGCGACATCTACGACAAG
>DATLCI010000078.1:0-5421 GCA_035526435.1 Terriglobales bacterium | reverse complement strand
GCGTGCCGGGTCGTTCGGAACGGCGGCAACATTCTCCTTTTACGCTAACAAGACCATCACCACCGGTGAGGGAGGCATGATCACCACGGACGATCCGTATCTGGCCGAGCGGATGCGGTTTCTACGGGACCATGCAATGTCCAAGCATCGACGGTATTTCCATCCAGAGCTGGGCTGGAACTATCGCATGACTGCGATGCAAGCCGCGATTGGGATCTCGCAGATGCGCAGAGTGGAAGAGATCCTGCGGCGAAAGCAGGCGGTTGCGCGTGGTTATGCCAAAAGATTGCGAAACCTCCCGGGCGTCGAACTTCATCCCGAGCCGGCTTTGGGCTGCGCAGGGAGCTATTGGATGTACTCCATCCTGTTGCGCGACGCTAAGACCCGCGACCATGTGATGGAATACTTGGCCGAGAATGGCATTGAGTCGCGTCCCTTCTTCTCTTCCTTATCTTCACTTCCGCCATTCGCGGGTAGCCCTAGCGGGCCGTGTGAAGTCAGCAAGGAGATCTCGGGACGAGGGCTGAACCTTCCTTCAGGGCCCAACCTTTCCGAATCCGACCTCGATCACGTGTACCGAATGCTGCGGACGGCGTTGTTGGAAATAGAAGAAGCCGAACTGGCGCCGGTGCTCCGAGCGGCCTAACCCCAATAGAAAAGGTTTTATTAGAAGGTATTCACCGGGTCCCCGTAACGAGCGGGTAGCAACCGGAGAGAGTCCAGCCATTCTTCAAAGAACAAGAGGACTCCGCGCCCAAAACGGATCTTCGTCTCACCGCGAGTGCGGAAGACATAGCGGGCCGGCCGCTCTATCACCGGGATGCCGAGGCGTCGAGCTAGAGCCACCAGCACCAGGCCATAAAGGATGCGCTCAAAGGGCGGAATACCCCGGCCATCGCCTTCGGCGAGCAGACGATCCAGTGCCTCGCGGGGGACGGCAATATAACCATTGGTGTGGTCGTTCAGGGACGTATTCAGCAGCAGGCGATGCCAGCGATTGATAATGCGGGTCGGCAACCGGCGATACCAAAGCGTTTCAAAGTCACCTGACCGCAGAAAACGCGATCCCAAAACCAAGGCCCCGGTGTCAGCCGCAGCCAGCAATTCCGGTAAAGCTGCGGGCGGGTGAGAAAAGTCCGCATCCATGGTGGTAATCACCCGTCCGCTGCTAACTTGGATACCTCGCCGGAACGCCGAACCGATGCCCCGCTCTATAGTGCGCGTAATCAGCCGGATCTCTGGTATCTCCCGGCGCAAATCTTCGACTAATCGACCGGTGCCATCCGGCGAGTTATCGTCTACGACGACGATTTCAAAACTTCTCCCCAGCGGACGGACCGTGGATGCCAGCGCACGCAAGAAGTCCTGGATATTCTCCGCTTCATTGTAGGTCGCGGTGATAAGCGAGTAGTGCACCATAGTGTTCATTCAGGCTGCCACCGGCGTCGCCTCAAGCTGCGAGGATAGCAATCTGTAATCCGAATCAACCATCATGCCAACCAGTCGTTTAAGGTCTGTAGTCGCTTCCCAACCCAACTCTTGTCCAGCTTTCTGAGCGTCGGCGTGCAGGTAATAGATCTCGTTGGGACGGTCGAATACTTTGTCGTGAAGAATGAGATGCTCCACGCTGGAATACGGAATATTCGCATGCTCCAAGGCGGCGTTGAGGAATTCTTCGACGGTGTGTGTCTTGCCTGTACCGATCACATAGTCCTTCGGTTCTTCTTGCTGGAGCATCTGGTGCATGGCTTGTACATAATCACCCGCGTAGCCCCAATCCCGCCGAACGCTGATATTTCCGAGACGTAGCGGTTTCTGGCTGCCCACCATCCAGCTAGCGACGTGCTGAGTGATCTTTCGCGTCACCATCTCCGGCCCGCGGCGGGGGGATTCGTGGTTGAAGAGGATGCCGCTTACGGCGAATAGTCCGCGCGACCGATAGACCCGGCAGAGATGATGGGCGGCCAATTTCGAGACACCATAGGGGCTGGTGGGTACCATCGCCGTATCTTCATTCATCGCACCATTGTGATTTCCAAACATCTCCGACGATCCCGCCTGGTAGACCCGGATACTTTTATTGGTGCGCTCCACAATGTCGAGGATACGCACCAGCCCGCCGGTGTTGACGTCGAACGTTTCCGATGGACAGATCCAGCTACTGGGCACAAAGGGCTGGCCTGCAAGGTTATAAATCTCGTCGGGCTCGGATTTCCGGATGGCCGCCAGGAGCGAGACATTATCAGACATGTTGCCGTAGAAGAGGTTGATGCGGTGCATGATGCCTTGCAGATTCGTAGCGGCGCTGGTCTCTGACCGGACGATGCCGAATACCTTGTAGCCCAGACCGAGCA
Organism: Terriglobales bacterium; assembly: GCA_035526435.1. GTDB lineage: Bacteria > Acidobacteriota > Terriglobia > Terriglobales > Acidobacteriaceae > DATLCI01. The sequence goes on along the minus strand of DATLCI010000078.1, from coordinate 3,067 downwards.
AGTACTCCGCAAGATAGCTGCCATCTTGTCCGGCGATCCCGGTTATGAGTGCATTCTTCATTTCCAATTCTCCTTAGGCGGTCTGCTCGAGGTCAGTCGATGGTTAGGCATCATGTAGCCACTTGCGGCGACAATCGTGGCTGCCCGTGATTGCTGAAAGAACGCAGGTAATCCTGCACGATGTAAGCCATGTTCATGCGGAGGGCAGCTTCGTGATTTTGATGCGCCATCTGCCGTTGGCGTTCGGGCGACCGGAGTAGATCGATCAATTGCCGGACGAGTTTGGCGCGGTCGCCAGCGGGAAAGAAGTCCATGGCCATGCCCTGGTGCTGGCCCATCTCCCGGAGGTCGCCAAGCTCAGCCGCGATGATCGGTACACCGAACTCGCAGGCCTGATGGGCCACTCCGCTTGCTCCCGCCGCGGACGTATAAGGCATCACCACGACATTGGCGCTGCCGAAGAGTCCGGCGATGTCTTCCTCGGGAACATAGCCCAGGAATTTAACGAATGAGAGGCGCGCGTATTTCTGCCGCATCGAGGCGATGTAACCCTTAGCGCTGGGATGGTCGCCTCCCCCGATGACAAGACGGGCTTCGGGAATCGCGATTACTACTTCTTCCATCGCCTCGATCAGCAATTCCACCCGCTTGTATGTGCCCCAATTGCCGAACGCCAGTACGGTAGGGTTCTGGCGCAAAGCGAAGTCGGGAGCAATGGGGCTTCCTGATATCGCTCCATGCGCGCGAACATGCACCCGGTTTGGATCTGCGCCGTACTTTTTCACCAGCAATTGTTTATACGAAGGCAGAAGCACTGTGACTTCACCCGCGGCCAGGAGCATGCGAGTCGCCACATTGCCGGCCAGCCGGTAGAGGGCTGCGAAATTGACACTGGCATCCCGAAGATCGACGTTGTCCATGAAGGTATGCAGCGTCATGTGCGTGCGTAATCCGAAGAGTCGCGCCAATAGCGGCGTGGTCAACCCCAGAAATGCCGGGACCGGACGCTTGGCGAAGGTGGAAAAGCCCAGGTTGAACCACAGCAAATCAGGCTTCACTTGCAGCGCGTTCTTAACGATGTAAAAAGGATTGAGAAGAGAGTTGAAAGACCAGCAGCGGCGGATGGGAAAGGCATTGGCCTCGATACCGCCCGACGAATGACGGTCGGCGAGCACGGTCAGCTCAACCTGCGGGATTTCCTGTAGCTCCCGCGCAATGTGATATCCGTATTCGTTGAGGTCGCCGCGCCCCGGCGGGAAAGCCGTCACCAGACATATCTTGTCTCTCGAACCGTCCAGCCGGGCAACGTTCAGTTGGGCTAGAACGGGGTCAGGCATTCCGGAGCCGGGCTCCGCTCCGACCGGTGAAGGTTCGGTCGCGAATCGTGTCTTTTTGCGATTGCCTAAGCCAATGAAGATCGCCAATAGACTGGTGGCCATGGGCAAAGTTCCCCAAAGCCAGCCATGCCATGCCGGCGGTTTGGAATCTGAAGGGATGGGCTTAGCTACCGGAACAAAAGGCTTCGACCACAGGCTGATTTCGCCGTCGTTGTAGACCGCTATCTTACGGAAACCGCCGAAGTGCAGCATGGGTTCGTAGAAGCGATCGCGCACAAAGATGTACTTCAATCCGTAACGATCAGCGTGCTTCAATACTGCCTTCAGGGCGGACATGCCCTCGGCGCCATAGAACTTTGCGCTGGATAGCTGGGCCGAGCCGAACTCTACGATCTCCGGTAGCGAACGGGCCGAGTTATATTCTCCGTCCACGCTTTTGGCATTGGTCTGGGACGCCACTTTGGAAAGCTGATTACCAAACCCCAACGTCATATAACGGAACTTATCGTGTCCATCATGGTTCAGGAATGCCAGGATGGGCTCGACGCGGATAGGTGGCGGGATGACGGTGAAATATATGTTCCAGGCGATGCCGAGCGAACCAGTCACAATGGCGCATGCGGCCAATCCGACAATAGCTTTGCGCCCATATTTATCCACGAGCTGGATGGCCAACAATCCGGCGAAGGGCAGGGCCATCAAGCAGGCCCAATAGGTGAAGCGCTCGAAGGTCAGGATGTCAAAGGCCCGTCCTAACAGCAGTTTGGGCAGCGGTGTAGTGTTGCCGAGCCCCAGGATCATGGTCAGGTAAAAGCCCATGAACAGGGGGAAGAGGCGGCGCTCTCGCGTACCCCGCCAGAAAATGAAAGGAAGCACCAACAACAGTGCTCCGAAGGGCACCACCCAATAATGGATCCCCCAGTGCGGCTCCAGCAGGAAGTTAGAGCGGCTTTGGTGGAAAATGGGGGTCTGTTTTATAGGATTTTGCAGCAGCGACAAGAAATAAGGCAACAATACAACCACTACAAGGACTAAGGCAGCGCTGAAGAACGTGGCCGCTCGAAAGACTACTGGCCACACCGATTGCTGCTTCACTTGATTGCGGTCCAGGCAGGCAAGCCATAAGATCGGGACCATAAACAGAACGGACCCAAAGAGGAGGGTCGCGTGGTGGGCAGATGCGGCTGCGAGCAGGATGACCATGCCCTTCATGGCACTTTGCCAGTCCGCATCGCGCATCCAGCGATAGATGAAAGGGAAGGCCAGCATGTATAGCGGCGTGGCAGAAGTGGTGCCCACCTGACCAGCCAAATAAACAAGCATGCCCACAATCCCAAGAAAAACACTCCCTAAAGCTGCATAACTGGCAGCGCGCTCGCTGACCCAAAGCTTGGCGTAATGGAAGATCCCGGCCGGGAGCAGCAAAATGGCGATAAATTGCACCAGCATGTAGGCATTGGTCAGTCCAACCACCCAACTCAACATCCCCACCCACTGCTGGGTGAGAGGGGGATAAGTAGTCTGGGAAAAGCCGCCTAGCTGCTGTTCATTCCATGGGTCAAACCAATGATGGGCATAGTGGTTTGCCATGGACATATGGAAGTTGGCGTCAAACGAATTTGCCGGGACCTGCATGAGCAGCAAAGGTCCGTGGAAGGCAGTAGCGATCAACAGGATCAAGCCCAGGGGTATCGGCCGCTTGCTTTCTATCCATTCTGACAATGACACTT
>DATLCI010000048.1:0-19837 GCA_035526435.1 Terriglobales bacterium | reverse complement strand
CGGTACGCGTTTCTTGTCGGTTCTGAGCGCGGCCCGCGAACGTTTCCGGTGAAGGCCGGAAGCATGAACTCGACTAAGCATGTAGTCGCTTTGCCAGTAACTTTTTCGGACGCGGGTTCAACTCCCGCCGCCTCCACCATTGCACTGCGAACGTGTCTAAGCCGTCTCTATAGCAAGTCGTTGACTTATCGCGATTGCCCTTCTTCCGGGCCGTTGTTGCCGCCTCACGGACGGGCGGCTCTTGTAATGAACCGGATCAGCCTAGCGGCCCGAAAACCTGCTTGGGCAACCCGGGCCAAGATTTGGTGCTTCTCCAGTCAGCCATTTGCATTTCCCCTTTTCCGTGCGAGTATTGACTTCCGTTCTGGGCCTTCTCGAAGACGATGAAAGCCTGTTTCGTGCTTGATGCATCGAACACAGGCGCGCGCTTCCTTGAAAAGGGGTGCAACATGCAACTGCATCGGCGACACTTTTTGCGTTTGGCAGCAGCCGCAATCGTTACCCCGCTCTCGCCTCGGCTTTTTGCTGGTCAACCCTATCCATCACGGCCGGTACGGCTTGTGGTGGGATTTCCGGCAGGTGGCCCGGTCGACATTGCCGCGCGCATTATTGCGCCATGGCTGGCGGAGCGACTGGGGCAGCCATTCGTCGTCGATAATCGGCCGGGCGAGAGTGGAAACCGCGCGACGAGGTCGGTCGTCAGGGCCGCGCCGGACGGCTGTACGCTGCTCGTTTGCGGGCCCGTGAACACCATTAACACGAACCTTTTTCAGGGGCTCGATTACAATTTCACGCGGGATATCGCTCCGGTGGCCAGCCTATGGCGCGTCCCACTCGTCATCGAGGTGCATCCCTCGGTTGCGGCAAAGACTCTTCCGGAGTTTATCGCCTACGCGAAAGCCAATCCGGGCAAACTCAAGATCGGGTTTGCCGGTAAAGGCACGCCGCAGCACGTGGCGATCGAGCTGTTTAAGATGATGACAGGTGCTGATTTCACACTGGTCTCTTACCTCGGCTCGACTCCTGCACTTGCGGACTTATTAGTCGGCAAGATCGACGCGATGTTCGATCCGATGCCATCGTCGATCTCGCACATCCGACGGGGAAAACTGATCCCGTTAGCGGTCACGACACCCTCGAGATCGGAAGCATTGCCGGACGTGCCCGCGGCCAGCGAACTTGTCACGGGTTATGAGGCAGCGTCTTGGTTCGGGATAGGCGCACCAAAGCGAACAGCGGCCGACATCATAGAAAAGTTGAACAGCGAGGTGAATGCCGGCCTCGAGAGTCCCCGCATTAAGGCGCGGCTAGCAGAGCTTGGCGCATCCGCGATTCGCGGTTCGCAGGCTCAGTTCGGCAGCTTCATCGTTAGGGAAACGGACAAATACGCGGGTGTGATTCGCACTGCGAAGATCAAACTCGAGTAACGGATATATCGGCACTGCGAATGACCAGCCAGTGGCCACTTTGTTTTCACTCGCTTTTTCCGTCCTTAAAAACCTGCGTTTGTATGTGACGCCTGTCACGCGGGCGAACATTACATAACTCTGACAATTAGGGCGTTTTATTTCTGAAACAATCAGGAATATGGGAATCCTTACCGAAAGCGACAATCCACAGATCATTCAGGGCGGCATGGGCGTTGCCATTTCGAGCTGGCGGCTGGCGCGAGCCGTTTCCAAGCTCGGACAACTTGGTGTCGTCTCCGGAACCGCACTCGATAACGTGATGGTTCGACGCTTACAAGATGGCGACCCGGGCGGGCATGTGCGCCGTGCCCTCGATAGGTTCCCCTACCCCGAGCTTGCGGAAGCAGTTTGGGGGGAATATTTCATCCCGGGCGGTAAGAGCGCGAAAGACTCCTACGTCACCCTGCCGATGCAGTCGGTCGACGGCCCGCGGGAGTTGAACGAACTTTCTATCGTCGCCAATTTTGTAGAAGTGAGCTTGGCCAAAATCGGTCACTCCAATCCCGTGGGCATCAATTATCTCGAAAAGATCCAGATCCCCCACCTGCCTGCCATTTATGGAGCCATGCTCGCCGGCGTCCAATACATCCTGATGGGAGCCGGGATACCAGCGAAGATCCCCGGCATCCTTGATTTGTTCACCGAACATCAGACAGCTTCATATCCGCTGCACGTCGCCGGCGCGCAGGAGGGTGAAACCACTACACTGGTATTTAACCCTAAAGACTACATACCGATTCAATTGCCCGCGCTTGCTCGCCCTAAGTTCCTCGCTATCGTTTCTTCCCACGTTCTTGCGGCCACCTTGGCAAAGAAGAGTAACGGCAAAGTAGATGGTTTCATCGTCGAGGGTCCCACGGCGGGAGGACACAATGCGCCTCCCCGCGGAAAGCTAAATCTCAATACCTCCGGGGAGCCAATATATGGCGAGCGCGATCAAGTTGATTTAGCCAAGATGCGCGAGCTTGCGCTGCCCTTTTGGCTGGCCGGAGGTTTCGGCTCCCCAGGACGCCTGCAGCATGCGTTGAGTTGGGGAGCAGCGGGCGTACAGGTAGGAACCCCTTTTGCTTTCTGTAAAGAATCCGGTTTGAAAGACGAGTTCAAAAATGCCCTCATCGCGGAAGCGCGGGAAGGCATGATCCGTGTCTTTACGGATCCTTTGGCCTCTCCGACCGGATTCCCCTTCAAGGTCGTCCCCGTCAAGGGTTCACTGTCAGAAGAGACGGTCTACCAGGCTCGTCCCCGCATCTGCGACTTAGGCTATTTGCGCGAAGCCTACCGTACCCCCCAGGGTGACGTTGGATTTCGGTGTGCCGGAGAGCCGGTGAGCGTTTATCTATCGAAGGGCGGCAAAATAGAAGACACCGTCGGCAGAAAGTGCATTTGCAATGCGCTGGTAGCGAACATCGGACATCCACAAGCTCGCGCTGGAAAGCACATTGAGTCCGCCCTGGTGACTTCCGGAGACGACCTCTGCGGTATTTCCGAATTCCTTGCTCCCGGCGCGAGTTCATACACGGCCAATGACGTGATCTCGAAACTGCTGGCTGGTCAGGTTGACGCGGCCCCGGCCCTTCTGCATAAATTAAGCAATGAAGTATCTGCTTAAGACCGAGCCCTCTGTTTATTCCTTTTCAGACCTCCAACGAGATGGCCAGACCGTCTGGGACGGGGTCACCAACCCTGTCGCGGTAAAACATCTGCGCGAAATGAAGCCGGGAGACGAGCTCGTGATCTACCACACCAGCGACGAAAAGAGCGCGGTGGGTACGGCATCAGTGGTGTCGGTCGATACGAAAGATCCCAAGACACCGCTTGTGACTATCAAGGGTGGCAAGGCCATCGCCAAGCCCCTGACCCTGGCGGAGATCAAGAGCAAGGTCACATTCGCTGATTCGCCATTAGTCCGCCAAGGACGCCTCTCCGTAGTGGCGCTCGCTGACGCTCAGTACAAGCTGCTCATTGGCGGATGACCGTTCGTCCCAGTCGTCTAACATTTTTTCAAATCTGGCGCTTTCCCAATCTAGAATCTGAAGTCTGAATCCAGAGCACTATCTGCCCCATTGCATCGTTCCCGAGGAGGGACTTCCCATGTTGTTTTCCCGGCGGCTCATGGCCGCACTGTCCGTGATGGTTTTATCCAGCGCAGCTTTTGCGCAAAAGACCGAGCTTAATCCGCAATTTCCCGGCGCGGCCATCGTGTCAGGCACCGTGGCGAATTTTAACTCCGCGTGCAAAAACGATATGGACTATGCCAACCGGGAGATTGTTCGTTTGAAAGCGATGAAGTCCCCGCGAAATGCCAATCAAGCCCTGCAAGCTTTGGACAATGCCAACTTGGCGCTGAGCTATGCCGCCAATCGCGCCGACATCACGCAGCAGGTACAGCCATCCCAGGAAATGCGCACCGCCGGCGAGAAGTGCGGGCAGGAAGTATCCGCCCTGGCCACGTCTATCTCTCTTGATCGCGGGGTCTATGACGCTATCGTTGGGCTCGACGTTAAAGCCGCCGATCCGGAGACGCAGTATCTGGTGAAGCAGACGTTGACGGACTTCCGCCGCGCCGGCGTGGATAAAAGCGCGGAGGTGCGCGCCAAGGTGAAGTTACTGAATGACGAGCTCACCAAGATCGGGCAGGAATTCGGCAAGAACATCGCCGCTGGCGTTCGCAGCGCACAATTCACTGTGGAGGAATTGGACGGTCTCCCCGACGACTATAAGAAATCCCACCAGCCAGGCGCCGATGGCAAGATCAGCATCAACACCACCTATCCCGACTATCAGCCGTTCATGAAGTATGCCAAGAGCTCAGCCGCTCGCGAACGGCTTTATCGCGCATATAACCAACGCGCATTTCCCGAAAACATGGATGTGCTCAACAAAATGGTGTGGAAGCGCCATGAGCTAGCCACGCTTCTCGGCTATAAGAACTGGGCGGAGTATGTGACTGAGACCAAGATGATCGGTAATGCACAGAATGCCGCCGACTTCATTGCCAAGATCACTGCTGCCGCCGATAAACGCATGAAGGCTGATTATGCGGAATTGCTCGACGTAGCGAAAACCGTGGACCCCACTGCGACTGAGGTGAAGCCGTGGGATTCGGCTTTTTACAATGAGAAGCTGCTGTCTACGAAGTACAAGTTCGATTCACAGGCGGTGCGCCCGTACTTCGAATACACCCGCGTCCGCGACGGCCTCCTGGGCATTGCCGGCAAGATGTACGGGGTGGAATTCCGGCCGGTCAAGAATGCAACGGTGTGGCACCCCAGCGTTGAGGCCTACGATGTCGTTGATGGCAACCGCGTCTTGGGTCGTATCTACATGGACAATTTTCCGCGGGAAAATAAATTCAGCCACGCGGCAAATTTCTTCGTCACCCCTGGCCGTAAAGGGACGCATTTGCCAGAGATGGCGCTGGTACAGAATTTCCCCGATCCCGCAAAAGGCCCCGCACTGCTGTCACAAAATGATGTGAGCACCTTCTTTCATGAGTTCGGGCATACAGTTCACCTGATTTTTGCCGGACAACCCAAATGGTCGGGATACAGCTTCCAGTGGGACTTCATTGAAGCGCCTTCGCAGATGTTCGAAGAGTGGACGGTGACCCCAAGTACGCTGCAATTGTTTGCTAAGCATTACCAGACCGGCGAAGTGATCCCCGCCGAGATGGTGAAGCAGCTGCGCCGCAGCAACGAAGTAGGCAAGGGCCTAGGCGTGCGGCGACAGATGTCGCTTGCGGCACTGAGCCTGGGCCTTTACAACCGCGATCCAAAAGGGCTCGATACCGATGAGATGGTGCGCAATGTGACCGCCCAATACACCCCATTCCATTATGTCGAAGGGACTCACTTCCAAACTGCATTCGGACATCTGGATGGCTACTCCGCCATCTATTACACGTACATGTGGTCGCTCGTCATCGCGCGTGATCTCCTTACGGAGTTTCAACGTGACGGCTTGATGAATCCAAAGACCGCTATGCACTACCGCAAGATGATCCTGGAGCCGGGGGCCGCACGTCCGGCTGCGGAGTTGGTGACGAAGTTCCTCAATCGTCCTTACAACTTCAACGCCTATGAACAGTGGCTGAACCAGACTGAATAATGCTGCGACAGAAATGGAAAGGCGGGTTTCGGACCGCCTTTTTCATTGCTAGCGGCTTCCCGCTACAATACTGCAGATGAAGTCCTCCATCCCCAAGACCCAGGCTGCGCTGCCACAAATGCCCCTCACGATCGAAGGGGCCAGCGTCCTCCATCAGATGTTCAAAGTTCGTTGGCCGGAGTGGAAGAGGCTCGAGGCTGTTCAGCGGAATTCGATCTTGCGGGAAGCTGCCGCGGCATTGGCGACGATGGAGGCGGCAACGGGCCGTCAGAGTGCGCTTTATTCCCTGTTAGGCCACAAAGGGGACTTACTGTTCGTCCACTTCCGTCATTCATTCGCCGAACTCAGTGCGCTTGAGACCGAACTTTTCCAGCTCAAGCTCTTCGATTATTTGGAGCAGACGACTTCCTATGTGTCGGTGGTGGAGTTGGGGCTATATGAATCCACGGTTAAGACCTACGAGTCATTGATTGAACGCGGCATTGCCCCCGGATCTGAAGAATGGGCGGCGGCAGTGGATGAAGTGCTGGGTCGTCAACGCGAGGCGATGCGCTCACGACTTTATCCCGAGATCCCAGCGAACAAATACGCCTGCTTCTATCCTATGGACCGGAAGCGGGGCGAAAACATCAACTGGTATACCCTACCGCTCGAGGAGCGACAGCGCCAGATGCACGAACACGGATTGATCGGCCGGCGATACGCTGGGATAGTGAAACAGATCATCTCCGGTTCCATCGGCCTCGATGATTGGGAGTGGGGTGTGGATCTGTTCGCGGACGATCCCGTCATCTTCAAGAAATTGATCTACGAGATGCGTTTTGACGAGGTCAGTGCGGTTTACGCGGCGTTTGGTTCGTTCTATGTGGGCGTTCGCCTGCTCGCTGCGGAGTTGGAGAAAGCCCTCGAATAGCTAACGCAGGCTACCTACGCGCATCGAGATGGGCCAACGTACTTCACGCTCTTTTTCTTCGCCCCACAATTCCTTCAACTGGGCTTCAAATTTCGCCAGCACCTCACCCTTCCCTTTTCGGCGCAGATCGCTGACTGAGGACCAGGTGTGGATGTACCCCAGCAGCGCTTCGCGCGATAGGTCTTTGACGATAGCCAAGGCCGGTGGCTGCCGCTGTTCGAATGGAAACGGGAGTGATGCATATCCGTCATTCACAAAATTTCTCTCCGGCGGCCAGTGTTCCTTCAAGGTTGCGAAAGTGAACACCCGTATCAGGTCGTGAAGGAAACCGTCCATCTCCAGGTTTCCGTAACTGATCAACGCAATGATCGATCCCGGACGAGCAACCCGCCTGGCCTCTGCGTAAAAACGCGGGAGATCGAACCAATGTGCAGCCTGCGCCGCGACGACCAGATCTACGAAGTCCGCGGGCAGTCCACTGGCTTCGGCAGGCACAACGGAATACCGCACTCGCTCGTGGGAATGTGCCTTGGCCACCTGCTCAGGACTGGCATCAGTGGCGATCACTTGTTTGAAGTGCTGGGCCAGCGGGATGGAAAGCTGCCCGGAACCGCACCCGACGTCCCAGGCCACCAGGCGTTGCTGTGGAAGCCCGCCGAGGTACTCCAGCAGCTCCGGCGGATACGTGGGACGATAGGCGGCATATGCGCCTGCTACCGGGTTGAAATGTAGTTTTTCTGCCACCGCAGCGATTCTACACGGCAGCCCTTCCTTACCAGCGATAACGCAGCGTCAGTGCTCCGTTTATGGGCGCACCCGGAAAAATCTGCGAATTGTTGTGCGCGCTTTCATAGTAGGTGAGGTGGGTAACATTCCTGAGATTAAGCACTACATCAAAGTGGCGATGCTTATAAAACGCGGTCGCGTCCAAGCGAATATATTCCGGCAGGGTGACCGTATTGTCGTTTCCCGTAAAGCGGTCGCCGTTGTAGATCAGGCCACCACCCACTCCGAAGCCATTGTTGAAACTGTAGGTAGACCAAATATTTCCGCTATGCAAAGGGATGAAAGCGGCGCGCTTTCCCTCAGTGAGCACACCGCTGGATATCGTATTGGACCGCACAACACGAGTAGACAAGAGTGCATAGCCGGCATACACATTCCAGCCGCGAGTGATTCGCCCGGAGAAGTTGAGATCGACACCGTCGGTTTTCTGTTCCCCCACCAAAACGAGCTTGGTGGGATTCAGAGGATCTGTCGTTTTAACATTGGTACGCTCCAAGCGGAAGACGGCCACGTTGGTAGAAATGCGTCCTGAAAGAAAGTCGAACTTAGAGCCCAGCTCGTAGTTTTGAGTGACCTCCGGCTTCAAGTCTTCATTGTTCGTCGCCAGCGAAAGTCCTTCGCCGGAGGGCTGGAAAGACCGGCTATAACTGCTGTAGATTGAGGCCCAGCCAGTGGGCTGATAAACCAAACCTGCACGCGGACTCCAAGCGCGGTCGGTCCGGGCTAAATCACGATTCGCAAGCGTACGATCATTCAACTCCTGCCGATAATGATCAAAGCGGATCCCGATCGTGGCTTTCCAATGATTCGCAATGTCGATCTGGTCTTGTGCATATGCCGCTCCAACAATCCCGCTAAAGAGATTGTTGTTAGCGGGCACCGTCGAATATGTCGGCCGGCTCAGAACAGGATCGATTAAAGCCACGTTCGAGGCGATCCCGTCGAACCGCACCGAATCCTTGCGCTGGAAGCCGTACTCGGCTCCCAACAGTAGCGTGTGACCCATTCCGGCAAACGACCGGTTGGTGAGCGCCTCAGTCTGATTGAAATAGTTGTCTTGATCGGAATCCGAATTGTACTGCTGCCGCTTTACGAATGTTTTTCCGCTACTGATGGTTATGCCATTCGGCTGCGTGTTCGAAAACAGGTTGTCGTATCGCGTAGCATGGAAGACATTTCGGAACGTCCATCGACTGAACAGGTGCTCGGCCTTGAGCGAGTGTGAAGTCACCTTGTTGCGCAAAAAATCGTCACCCGGATAGCCATAATAGGTGCCAATTTCGACGTCGGCGGGTCGTCCGTTCACTGAAGGAACGCCACGGTCAGGCAGGCGATCATCGAACAGGCGTTCCAACTGATAAAGCACTTGGGTCTTGGAACTCGGCTTCCACAAGACCGAGGGAGCTACGTCGTAACGGTCTAAATAGTAGGCATGACGATGGCTGCCGCTCTTTTCATAAGCGCCCGTCAGCCGCAACAGTAAGGTCCGATTCAAGGCCGCAGTGCTGAAGTCGGCAGTAAAGCGCTTGGCGCCGTAGCTGCCGAAAGTGGTGGACAGCTCCGCCGCCAGTGCCTCAGACTCCGGCTTTTTCAGAATGCGATTTACAATCCCGCCGGACGACCCTCGACCGTACAGCACCGCCGCCGGACCCTTGATGACCTCGATCCGTTCCAAGCTACAAAGGTCCCGGTAATAGGGAGCATCGTCGCGAACTCCATCGACTAAGTTATCGTTGAGCGCGCTGAATCCGCGAATGAATACCTGGTCGCGACGGCCTTCTCCAAGGTGAACGCTCACACCGCTTACATTGCGCACCGCATCCTGCATCGACAACGCATTTTGCGACCGTATGAGCTCCTGGTTGACCACGGCGATAGATTGGGGAATATCGCGCAGAGGCGTATCCGTCTTAGTGGCGCTGGAGGCCTGAGATTCCGTGTAAATCGCCTCGGCCGTAACTGTGATCACTTCCGTGACCCCGGCCGCCTTTAATTCCACCTCGGCTAGGATCGCCTTGTCTTGGGAGACGACGATGCGTTGCGACTTGGCCTCGAAATCCCGCGCCTCGATCCTCAACTCATAAGATCCTTCCGGGACATTCTCGAGGCGAAAGCGGCCTAGTTTATCAGCCACAGCGGTGCGGGTTACATTGCTGTCCATCAACGTCACTCGAGCACCCGGAACCACTGCTTGCGTTGAATCCGTGACGGTTCCTTGTACGTTGACCAGGATTTGTGCGAATAGGAGTCCAGGAAGCGAGAAAAAGAAGAGGCAAAGGGAGATGAGGCGGAGCGCGGAACGAATCATAGTGACTTCACCATATTGAAATTGAAATTGAAATTCATTTTCAATTTCAATTCTACCAGACAATGAAATTGAATTTCATTTTCAAATCATAAAAACTTTAAATGGGCAAGAAAACGGCTTGGAAGGCAAGACCTGTTGGTCCAATGGAGTCAGGTATTAACCGGCGCCAACATCTTTCGCTACGGTAGCCAGTTGTACGAGAGGTGGCGCGGGGAGCGGATCGAACTTCGGCATCGGAATGGGCGGCAACACCTTTGCCATTCCCTTTCCGATCTGGTTCGACAACCGGAAAAGGTGCCCGGCGGTGAGGGGTCCGGCCACTTTCACGGTTCCCACCCTGGCTAATCCGGCGGACGCCATGCATCCGCACTGGCTACAATCGGGATTGCCGCCAAATTGGCAGGGCGTAATGGCAGTTTTGAGGTCCGCGGACAAAGTAGCGGTGGTCTGGGCAAAGATGCACTCTTCGGGTGATGCAGGAGGCCGCTCGAAATGCCGGATCAGGCCTTCATCCATATCAATCTTGGGATACAGATTCCTTAGCTGCAAAAGTTCCTGCACCGCCTGACCGCGGACGGCTGGATTAAGTATCTCCGGATCAGTCGCCCCGCGCTGCGGAGTAAAAATACTGAACCAGATACGTTTGACTTCCGTCTGCGCCGACCAGAATCCTGTGAATTCATCCAGGTAGCCCGGTCGCCTCATCATCTGCGATGTCAATGTGCAATGCACGCTGATGGCGGGAAATCCTTTAATGTTCTTGAGGATGCGCTCATAAGTCGCAGGGCTGCGGCGGGCATCGTGCTCTGGCTGCAAGCCGTCGACCGAAACACAAACGTTCAACCTGCTGATCTTCCCCCACTCCAGTGGGAGCTGCCGGAAGGCGCTGGTCACGATCTGCACATGGATGCCGCGGGCTTCCAGTTGCGGCAGGAGCTCAGTCACTTCGCGATAGCGGACCAGCGGATCCCCACCGACGATGGATAGATGCAATGGCTTGTAGGCATCAACGATCTTCAGCGTCCGCGCCACCAGCTCAGCGCCTTTGAAATCGGCGAGCGAACGCAGACCGGGGCCGCCGGCGCCAAGATGACCTTCTTCGTACGCATAGCAGCCGGGGCAGCGGAGCGGGCATTCCCGGGTGATCTCGATCGAGAGCGAAGGCTTACGCCCACGAAGGATGTACGCCCATGCATTAAGGACTTCAGCGACTTTCACAGTTCTTTCCTGACAGGCCCGACACAGCGAAATGTTGATCTTACTGCGTTAGATGCGGAAACTTCACGCACACCGTTTAAACCACAACAATTCTCAAACGCGCCTCAGCGTGCGCAAGTGGCGCCGGCCTGCCTAGCCACAGGCAATCCTCGCTTGTTCCAGGCAGTCATCCCGCCGACCACGTTAAACACCGCCTGAGTGCCACGCCTCCGCAGCAGACTCGCCACCGCGCTAGAACGGTATCCACTGCCGCAGATCACGTGCACTTCCCTGCCCTGCTTAACCTCACTCAGGCGCTTAGGTATTTCGCCTGCCATTAGGTGCTGGGCGCCATCGATGTGGCCGCCGTTCCATTCCGTGTCTCCTCGAACGTCCAGCACGTAGCTCTCTTTCTTTTGCAGGAGCTCTTCTACGGAGATCTGGGGTAGGTGGGCCTGAGGAAGTCCAGCTTCGATCCACGCGGTTACTCCTCCCTTAAGGGATCCGCTTATATCGTCGAGACCGACGCGAATCAGCGACCGACGTGCCTGCTCATGATCGGTGGCCGCATCTCCCACCAGAATGATGGGAGTCTCGTATGGCAACAGCCATGAGGCCCACGTAGAAAGACTTGGACCTGCGCCGATATTGATCGAGCCCGGTATGTGCGCGCCCCCGAAAGCCTCTGGGCGACGCAGATCGAGCACCATAGCGCCGGCTCCAATAGCTGCCTGCACCTCATCCGTGGTTAGCGATTTTCCGCCGGGAAGCGGCCCTAATATTTTGGGCCCGTCCGAATTCACTTTCTTCATGCGTCGGTAGTAATCGGGAAAAGGCGGGACAGTCTCTAGTATCTGGCTTATGAATCCTTGTTCATCCTTCTCTTGGAAAAACGCATTGCACATGCGCTCGTATCCCAGGGTCGTTTGCGGACGGTCTGACATACCCGCACCGCACATCGAACCCGCGCCATGCGCAGGGTAAATCTCCACCCCGTCGCCAAAGGATTTCAATTTTCCATGCAGGCTCTGGTAGAGGGAAGCCGCGAGCTTTTGCTTGGCCGCTTCCCCGAGAAGATCTGGCCGGCCGAGCGACCCCACAAAGACGAAATCCCCGGAAAAAATAGCTAGGGGCTGGTCGGTGCAGCGCTTCGTATCGTACAGAGCAAAAGACAAGTGTTCGGGGGTGTGTCCGGGCGTGTGCAAGGCCACGAATCGAAGCGCTGCGATACGCAGCTCATCTCCATCTTTCATGGGGTGATGCGGGAATTGGTACTCGAAGTCTTCGCTCGTATCATGGGCACTCAGCCACATTTCGGCACCTGTAAGCTGAGCGAGTTCGCGTGCGCCAGAAGCATAGTCGGCGTGGATGTGCGTTTCCAGGATGTGCGTGATGCGGAGGTTGTTAGCTGCGGCGAAACCAGCGTAAGTATCGACGTCGCGCTTAGGGTCGATGATCACTGCCTGGCCTTCGCTGGCCACGAGGTAGGAGTAGTGGGAAAGGCCCGGCACTTCGAAACGTTCCAGCCGCACGAGTCACCTCAGACACCATTATATGTGACAGGAACGCAGGCCGCGTTTGGCCAGATATTGCTGGTGATAATCCTCAGCAGGATAAAAAGTGGATGCGGGCGTGACCTCAGTCACAATCGGCCGGGAAAAGTTCCCGGAGGCCTGTATCTCCTGCTTCGACCTTTCGGCAGCCATCCGTTGGTCAGGCGTGTGAAAGAAAATAGCCGACCGATATTGCGTGCCAACATCCGGCCCTTGGCGATTCAGGGTGGTAGGGTCGTGCATCTTCCAAAACAAATCCAGCAGTTGCTCGTAGCTGACTTGCGCCGGATCGTACGAGACCTGCACCACCTCGGCATGGCCGGTACTCCCGGAACAAACATCTTTGTAAGTCGGGTTTTCCAGGGTTCCACCCAAATATCCCACCTGGGAATCCACCACTCCCGGTAACTCCCGGAACGACGCCTCCACTCCCCAAAAACACCCTGCGCCAAACGTTGCCTTTTCCATGATGACCTCGTTCACCTGATGATACCGGACTTCTCTTACCCTATTCGATGGCTGACATGGTCAGAAGTTTCCGCTATTCCGCATTCTCCCGCGGCAACTCCGGCAATTGATTTTGGGACTAAAGCTTAGTGAAGGAAGCCGAGGTTATAATCGAGGTACTCTATGGGAATCATCGTCCGCTCCTCTGACATTCATGCCGCCGGCGTTTATACGACGGAACCCATCAAAAAAGACACCAAGATCGTGGAATACACCGGACCTATCGTGAGCCGCGAACGGGCGGATGAACTGTATGACGGCCGCCCCTATACCTACCTCTTTGCTCTCGACGATGGCCGCATCATCGATGGACATGGAGTAGCAGCCTTCATCAATCATTGCTGTGAGCCCAATTGCGAGACAGATGAGATCGATGGAAAGATATGGATCATTGCTTTGCGTGATATCCAGACTGGGGAAGAACTCACCTACGACTATTGCCTCTTCGATGGCGAGGAAGACGACGAAGCTCTTTGTTATTGCGGAGCCAAGAAATGCCGCGGCACCATGTATAGCGATGAGGAGATGGAGCGCCAGAAGAAGCTGAAGAAGGAATTGGTAGGGGCGCGCTAGCTTAAGCGGTGGCGCTCCGCCGCATGGCGGCAACTGCTTCTTCGGCCGTCGCGAATATCCCCAGGATGCCGGAAAGTTTGGTTATATCCAACACATGCCGTACCTTGGGATTTGCCCCGGCAAGTTTTAGGTCTCCGCCTCCGGCGCGCGCAGTGGTATACAGTCCCACCAAAGCACCGATGCCACCACTATCCACGTAGACGACATCGGTCAGGTCGATGACGACGTTGGCCGCCCCGGCCTGCACGAAGGGTTTGATCTCATTACGCAGTGCATTGGCTTCTTCCCCAAAGACGATGCGGCCTGACGCTTTCACTACCGTGACGCCATGGACCTGCTGCGTTGAGAGATTGAGCGACATAGGGAGCATAACCGCGTACCGGCCCCCGAGATTACTAGGATTAGGGGCGATTGGCAAGTTCAACCGGCAAAGCGGACTTGGATAGCCAAAATCTGTGCCGTATGGCTTTCCACATGGGCCGCATTGTGCGTCACCAGGCCATACAGGGTATATTCCCCGCGCTCCTCATGGATTGCCACTCGGGACCAGTTGTCCAAGGGCAAGGCACGCAACATTTCCAAGTTATACAAACGCATGGCGGCAAAGGCGCCCAGGGTGGATGGCAGTGCCTGCCGCGGATAATGCAACTGGCTCTCCCACTTTTCCTGATCAAAGGCGCTGAGGGTTGACCCTGGCTGCGCGGCTATCATGCGGTATCGCACCCCCGCCACGAGTTCACTATCCGCCACATGGCACGCGATCTGGCGGGCCGACCACTTGCCGGGTGCAGGCGGTGCATCAACCTGAGCTGGCGACACTGAATGTATCGCGTCGACAAACACCTGAGTCCCGCGGTGATAACGGTCAAGGAGCTGAGCGATTGTGTTGAGGTTGAAAGCTTCGCTTGCGCTGATCATGATGCATAAATCATAGGCTTTCAACGGCCGCCCAGCACTTGGATTTTTTGTCGCCGATTCAGTCGGGCTATTGCCCTGCGTCTTTTATAATGGGGATTCCCTTATGAGCTATCAGGTCCTGGCGCGCAAGTACCGTCCCCAGAAGTTCTCTGACGTGATCGGTCAGGATCACGTGACGCGTACGCTCAAAAACGCTATTGAGCAGCAGCGCATCGCTCACGGATACATATTCAGTGGCCATCGCGGCATCGGCAAGACCACCATCGCCCGCATCCTGGCGATGGCCTTGAACTGCCGCAAAAATGACGCACCCACAGCGGCTCCTTGCGGCGTGTGTGAATCCTGCACGGAAGTACGGGCTGGAAATGCCGTAGATGTGATTGAGATCGATGCGGCGACCAATCGCGGCATCGACGAGATCCGGGAGCTCCGCGAGGGGGCCCGCTACCGTCCCGCACGCGATCGCTACAAGGTTTACATCCTCGACGAAGCCCATCAGATCACCGATGCTGCTTTTAATGCCCTACTGAAGACTCTGGAGGAGCCTCCTGGTCACATCGTTTTTATGATGGCGACCACCCAGCCCGAAGACATCCCTCAGACCATCCGCTCGCGCTGTCAGCACTTCAGTTTTCACGCCGTGAAGTTCGAGGACATCGTCGGCCAATTGAAGGACATAGCTAAGCAGGAAAAGATCACGATCGAAGATGATGCCGTCGCCATTCTCGCTGAGGCGGGCGACGGTTCCATGCGCGACGCGTTATCCATCATGGACCAGGCGATTGCTGGGGGCGGCGCTGCTATTACGGTGGCGCAAGTGCGCGGACTGGTGGGCACCGTTTCCACCGAGATCCTCGAGTCCATCATGAACGCCGTGGGGCGCGACTCGAGCCAGGAAGTCCTGCAGATACTGGACAAGCTGGTAAGCGAGGGACAGAGCCCTTCTCATTTCGTCAAGCAACTGGTCCGGTTTTTACGGAATGCGGTCGTTGCCAAGGTCGCCGGGAAAGATTCTTCTCTCCTCCAGATCTCCTCAGACGAGCGGACCCGGGTATTCCGATTAGCTGAGCAATTCAGCGAAGAAGATCTTGCTCGATTCTTGCAGATCGCGTTGCGGACGCACGACGATCTTGGGTACAAACATGAGCAGCGCTTCCACCTGGAACTAGGACTCTTGAAGATGGTGCACGCGCAAAGGCTAT
This sequence comes from Terriglobales bacterium, assembly GCA_035526435.1. Lineage (GTDB taxonomy): Bacteria > Acidobacteriota > Terriglobia > Terriglobales > Acidobacteriaceae > DATLCI01. The sequence continues at coordinate 4,304 of DATLCI010000048.1, read as the reverse complement.
TGCCCATCGAGCAATTGCTTAGCCAGCAACCGGCTCCGCAGCAGGTGGCACCGACCTTAAGGACCGGAGCGGCGCCTTCGTCTCCTTCCGCGCGTTCCGTCGAAGCTGCGCGCAGCGCAGCGCCGGCAGTTTCGCCTTTTGAAGCCGACCGCGCCCGTAAAGGCCGCAGCGGCCCGGAGATGAGTGGAGGCTTGGGTACTAGTTCCGCCGTCGCCGAGAATTCCAATAAGAATGTGATTGCCGCTGCCACTGCGGTAGCTGCGGCAGTTGTGGCGGAAGTCCAAGCCCGGGTTGCCGTGCCCACTCCGGCTCCAACGCCTGCCCCCACCAATGGCGACCTAGACGCCCTGCGCGGTGCGGTCATCGCTGAACTCGAGGCCTCGAATCAAGGCATGCTCGCCGGTATGCTCGATGCCGGGGAGTGGAGCTTGGCCGGTAATGAGATCACCATCCGGGTAGCCGCATCGGCGGTGATGATCGAGATGTCATTCGGCACGGAGCCTAAGAAGATGGTCACGGCAGCGGCCAGCCGCGCGGCAGGTCGTCCATTGAAGATGACAGTGATGACGGGTGGCAGCGCCAACGCGATGCCGTCGCATCGCGGCACTGCACGAGCAAGCGGATCGAGTGGCGCGAGCGCACGCATGCGCGCCTCCGAAGATCCGATCGTGCAATACATGCAGGACAAGTTTGGCGCAGAGATCCGAACCGTGGTCGATCATAAGGACAAAGCGTAATGGACCTGAACCCCAAGAAGATGCAGGAGATGCTGGCCCAGGCGCAAAAGCAGGCGCAGGAATTGCAGCAGCAGATGGCCAATACGGTGGTCGAAGCGACCGCCGGAGGCGGTACGGTAACGGTGAAGATGAATGGGCAGAAGCGCGTTCTGGCCATCAAGATCGAACCCGAAGCGATACAAGCCGGAGACATCGAGATGCTCCAGGACCTTATCACCGCCGCTGTGAATGAAGCCGGCCGCAAAGCCGAGGAAGCCATGCAATCGAGTGTAGGCGGTATGCTCGGCGGCATGGGCATGCCTGGATTGTTTTAATGACCAAATTCGCCGAGCCCATGGCCCGCTTGATTGACGAGCTCCGCAAATTGCCTGGCATCGGCAACAAAAGCGCGCAGCGGCTGGCCTTTCACATCCTGCGCTCGTCAGTGGATGATGCTGATGCCCTGGCCGCTGCCATCCACGATCTCAAGGAAAGTCTGCGCCTCTGCTCCGTCTGCAACAACATCACGGATGTTGAGCCCTGCGTCTTTTGCAGCAGCGCCACTCGTAACCTCAGGTTGGTGTGCGTAGTCGAGGAGCCTACGAATATTGCGTCGGTGGAAAAAACCAAGGCCTACAACGGTGTTTACCACGTTCTGCACGGGGCTATCTCCCCGTTGCACGGCGTTGGGCCGGAGCATCTGCGAATCTCCTCCCTCACGAAACGGGTGGAGTCGGGCGACGTGGATGAAGTCATTATCGCCACCAACCCCACCGTCGAAGGCGAAGCTACCGCTCATTACCTGACCAGGCTGTTGAAGCGGGCGGGCGTAAAGATCACGCGCATCGCCACCGGCATCCCTGCTGGAAGCGACATTGAATATGCGGATGAGGTAACGATGTCGAAGGCGATGGAAGGCCGAAGAGAACTTTAGCTTCTCAGCTTTGCCAGCAGGTCTTGCGGATGGACGGGCTTGGCCAGGATCTCAAATTCGTGCCCTTGCTGACGGGCGGTTTCGAGCAAGTCAGCCGTTGCGGCCTGACCCGAAAACAGCAATATCTTACAGTTGGGGTGGAAGCCACGGATCTTAATGGCTGCATCGATGCCGTTCATGTCGGGCATGATCACATCGCTGATGATGAGATCCGGGCGCACGCTCCGCGCGCGCTCCACGGCCGCAGTTCCGGTATAGACCGCGCTCGCATCGAAGCCATTCTGGTTAAGGATAATGGCAAGGGTATCAGCGATGACTTTCTCATCGTCTGCCACCAGCACTTTGGGTCTATTTCCGTTCATTGACATAGCGTATAGCGTAAAAGCAGGCAAGCGGTTAGATGCAACTTTACCGTGTCTAACGGGCGCATGTGCAAAAAATCTTTTGCTCAGGACCCCAAAGTGCCTTCGTGGCTTAGTTACAACTTGCTGCTTTTGAAATACTTACGACCGCATTGTAATCCGGCTCATGAGAAATGTGATCATAGCGCCGAGAGATGAGTACATTGCCTTCCGGCCAATACGCCTGAACGTTTCCTTTACGGATATCGGAATAACGCACGTAGCCATGGAGTTCGGCAATGTCAGAGCGTAGTACTACTTCGTCCCCATCGCACACACCCAACTCTTTAGCGTCAAAAGGATTGATAAATACATCGGTGCGGCGCCGCGATCCCGTGAGCGCATCTTTTTGCCCATAAGTGATGGAGTTGAATTGCTTGCCCCGGCGAGTGGTGAAATAAAATTTTCCTTCGGGCACATCAATCTTCGGGATGGGCACGGCGAACATCCGTGCCCGTTTCTCCGCCATGTTGGTGAAGCCGTCTTGGAACAGGAGCGGCCCGCCCCATTGCACGTAGTCACCTGCCTGCGAAAACTTTTCAATACCGGCGTACATGGGCATGGCTTTGGCGATTTCTTGCCGGACATCCGCTTCTGAACGATAGTCGAACTGCGACGCATGCTGGGGTAGCAGTGCCTTCCCTATCAAACAAGGGATCTCCCACTCCGGCCGCGCTTCCCCGATCTGTGGCCCAGATATCTTCGGGGAATAACGGACTCTTCTTTCGGTGCTGGTCGAAGTCCCCCCTGACTCGTATCTCGTCTGCGCCGGCAGCAGGATCAGCACCTCGCCCGCTTCGAGCGTCGCGTAACTATTCAGAACAATGTCTTGATGAACTCTTATCCGTACCCGCAGGATCGCCTCAGCCACGTGGTTCCGATCCGGCATGGTCTCCAGCAGATTGCCCCCAATGGTATAGAGAAAATCGAGTCTTCCATCGTAGGCGGCATCCATCATCTCCGCAGTGTGATACCCCGGCGTGGAGGGTATCGGCTTGCTCCAAAGCATGCTGAAGCGCGCAGCATTGTCTGCGTTGACCTCAAAACCCCCGGGAAACTTTGCCGGGTCAACCCCACATTCGCCTCCGCCTTGTACCCCGCTATGACCGCGGATGGGCATGATGCCGGTCTTTTCCCGGCCGAGGTTACCGCGGATCAATGCCAGGTCTGCGATAGCTTTCACGTTGTCCACACCAAAGACATGTTGCGTGAGTCCCATGGAGTAACAGATGACCGCGGAATTCGCCTTGCCGTACATGTCGGCAAAGCGCTCGATCTCAGCCCGCGAGATGCCACTCGCCGACTCGATCTCTTTCCAATCCAGGGTTCGCAAAGAATCCTTCAACGCTTCAAAACCCGCAACGTGCTGCGCGATGAACGGCTTGTTCTCTTGGCCCTGCTCCACCAGGCTCTTCATCACTCCGTTAATGAAGGCAATATCTCCACCTATCTTTACGGGAAAGAACTCGTCCATCAGCGAGGTACCGAAGATTGCGCTGGAGACGACTGAAGGTACCCAATAGCGCTCCAGTCCCGGCTCGCGATAGGGATTGATCACAATGATCTTCGTACCTTTTTGTTTTGCAAAATGCATGTATTTGGTGCTGACGGGCTGATTATTCGGAAGGTCAGTTCCGAACAGGATCAGCAGTTCTGTCCCAATAAAATCTGAAAGCGAACACGTGGGTGCGCCTATCCCCAGCGTCTGCTTCAGCCCGTAAACACTGGCCGAATGGCATAGCCGCGCACAGAGATCGACATTATTGGTGCCCAGCATGCGCGGCAGTTTTTGGAAGGTGTAATACGCTTCGTTGGTCAGGCCGCGCGAAGTCGCGAAGAACGACATGCGGTCCACGGGGATCTTGCCCGCTTCGTCGGCGATGGTCTGCATAGCCTGCTCCCAGGTGATGCGGCGAAAGCCTTTGTCGCCCTTGCGCAGGACCATCGGATAGGGGATGCGTCCAAGACCATGCAGCTCTTCATTCGTCATGGAGCGCAGCCGGCCGATGTCCGAAAACTTCTCGTCGGCTGCGGCGGGCATGGTGTTGAGGCGCAGCAGATTCAGGCGGGTCATGCAAAGGTGCGTGCCGGAAATGACGTTGTCGCGGAGGCCGTAGGGGCCAAGGGAACATCCATCGCAGACGCCCTGCGTGAGGATGCGCCAGGCATACGGGAGATTGTCGCGATTCTTCCAGACGACGCCGGCCATATCGCGAAAATGATGAGGCTTGGCTTGACCAAGACCAAAGGGGA
>DATLCI010000037.1:0-17437 GCA_035526435.1 Terriglobales bacterium | reverse complement strand
ATGCTCATCTTGGTAGAAGTGCAGATAGCGCTTGCGCTTCGATTCACGACAACGATAGAGCCCATCGGCCGAGGTGAATTCGGTCATGATGAGTCCGCAGCCGCTCTGCTCATGAACGTTCGGATCAAACGAACTGTATTTAATGAAGCGGCGAAACACCGTATCGGTCACACCTGCCATGGGCGCCAGGATGGTCGCCGGCGCAATGCAGACCCCGCCGATCACCACTTCATCCGGCACTCCACACGACGGCGCCGCACCCGCAGAAAGCGGGGCAGCGCCGTGAAACCGCTCAGGACGGGACCGGGTAGCCGGGTTGGTGGTGACGCGTTGCATCTCGCTAGATTGTAGCTCCAAAATCGAAAAGCCCTCGTCGCCGAGGGCTCTCGTGAAACCTAGAAACGAGGCTTACTTTGCCGTTGTCTTGGCGGCTTCGGACTTGCCCGCATCGCTGTTGGCGTATTTGCGGCGGAAGCGCTCGACGCGTCCCGCGGTATCCATCAGCTTCTGCTTACCGGTGAAAAATGGATGGCAGTTGGAGCAGATTTCAACGCTGATATCGCCTTTGTGCGTGGAACGGGTCGTAAAGTTATTGCCACACGCGCAGTGGACCTTTACCTGATCGTATGTGGGGTGAATAGCAGCTTTCATGACGGGTGGAACCTCTCTGTGGAAAAGGTTATTTTACCGGATAACAGCCGAAATCGCCAAACTGTACTGAAAGCAGGGCTTTGCTAAATTTTAGGTTAAACGGAAGGTAAAGGGTTCACGGCTCTAATCAAGTCCGCATCCGGGCTTGTTCCACCAGGCGCATATATTCCGCCAGCTTCGCCGCGTCAGGTTCGGTGACCTTTCGCGGAGACGGTCCTTGATCGGGTGGGTTTTGCGGATACTGGGGTTTGGCAGCCATGGCGGACTGGAGAATACATCCAGCCCGCATGGGATTCCAATTACCAAGGTAACCGGTGCTTGGCGTTTAAACGACCTTCTCTTCCGGCAGCTCTTCCACAAACTCTTTGCCCAGCCGCGCGGCGTCGAACATCTTGCCCACTAGATGGTGATACGGCACGCCGCTGAAGAAATGGTGGCTCTTGGAAGGAAAATCCTGACCCGGCTCGAACTCCTTCTGCTGGAGCTCGATGTAGCCCATCTCCTGGCCTAACGACATGGCCTGCAGGAGCACGCTTAATCCGTGCGCAGTTGCGTGTTGCGCGCCCAAGGTGATGAAGATGAAGCGGACACCCATTTCCCCAAGTTCGGAGAAGCTAAGCGGCTGGTCATCGTTGAACCACTTAAAGCTGGATGAATAGTTAAATGCGAACTTCGCCTTCGGGAACCGCTTCTGGATCTCGGTCGAGAACTTCTCCACCGGACCACGGTCGCTGGTAGGGAACTCGCACCACAGCATGTCAGGGATGCCGGTATCGAGATAACGCAGTCCGCGATCGATGGCTAACTCGATGCCGCGCGCCGACTCCGGTGCATCTACCGCACTGATCCCGTCCGTACGCGCGATCAACACAAAGTCCGGATTACCGAGATCGTTCGCCACCGCGCGCGCCATGCGCAGCTTCCCGATCATTTCATTGGCCGGGATAAGCGCCTTGCCGCCAATGTGGCCGCAACGCTTCGGCAATACCTGGTCCTCCAGGTGCGCGGCCGCTACGCCGGCTTGAACGTAAAGCTCCGCGGTGCGCTGCACATTGAAGATGTTGCCATAGCCGCCGTCCATATCGACGATCACCGGCGGAATATGCAGATGCTTAGGCGAAGTGCCTTTCTCGGGGTCGCCCACCGCCTGGGTCAGCTGGAACTTGCGCAGAGCACTTACCGTCCGGCGAGCGGCATCGGCGATCTCAGTATTGGAATAAAGGTCCATGTCCGTGCTGCCCACATGGCCCATGGCAAAGGAGTATCCGCTGAAGTAAACCGCTTTGAAGCCGTAGTACATCACGAGCTGCGCGGTCATGGGGTCGTACACGCCGGGACCAAATAGATAAGGCTCGGTCTCGAGCAAATGGCGCATGCGCTTGCTGGGGTGCACGTTGCGGCTGGTAGGGACTGAAAACCCTTCGGGTAATAAGGACGTCGACGTCAACTCGGAGGCGGGAATCTCCGGCGCCGTATGACTGCCGATGCTGACGATCTTTTCATGGCCATTCTTGCGGTGGCCGTTCTGTTCATGACCGTTGTTGCCGTTTCCGTTACCGAAAAGTGACATGGGCTCGAGGTTTCCTTTACCTGGCTTACGCTAGATCGGGTCGATCTCGTCGTTCCGGATCATCGCCTCGCTGATCTCCCGTGCGCGAGTAAATGTCTGGGGCGTACCCGGTTCTTTACCTGGCAGCGCAGCAAGGATCCGTTTTAACTCTTCGTCGAATAGACGTGTAATCAGATTGGGAGAATGAGCCACCGGGTTGCCATCGTCACCAATGATGTCAACCGAATCCGCATGGCGCATGCGCTGCGCGATCATGAGCCGGTAAATGCGGTCGGTTGCCAGGTCCTCCATGTAGCCATCGAGGAGACTTGCCCCGCGGCCGTTTAAAACCCCGTTGCGGTAACGGATGACCGTGCGGATGGCCGCTCGTGTCCCGGCTAATGTTCGCTGGCCCACGCTCGTGGGCAATGGTCGCAGGTCGGGATACCGTTTTGGACTTTCATCCCTTTTCGCGGTCGGCGTGCCGATCTGGTTGGGCACTGGGAATTGCCCCACCGCGATGGTGTTCTGGTCCGGATGCCCGGTCCATGCGCCATCCATGCCGCAGTTGGCCTCGTTCTTCTTGTCTTTCTCCAGAATCTCCAGGGCTCGTGTATTTAACTCCGCATCTTCACGGCTGGGATACAGCGCCGTCATGCCGCCGATGGCCAGCGCTCCCCGCCGGTGACAGATCGAGGGGATCAGCTCGCGCAGGTTTTGGAAAAACTTTACGTCGTGAGGAATGGTATTGCGGTCAGGCAGCACCCACGCCGGATCCGCAAGATTGAAGTGGATCAGGCTGGCCATATAGTCCCAGCGCCCCAGGTTTAATCCAAGGATGTGGTCTCGCAGGTTATAAAGGAACTCTTCGATCTGGTAGGCAAGCGGATGCGCTTCAACCAAGGCCATACATTTGATGGCATCCGTGGCCCACCCTTTTTCCTGCGCGATCCGCTTGAACAGGTCTGCCCACCACAATGCTTCTTCCGCCGACTCTGATTTCGGGATGTAGAAACAGAGTGGATGCTTCAAATCTGTCTGATTCACTTCAAATGCGACCCGGCACACGTCATATAGCGAGGCTGAGGTTAGCTCGTCACCTTTGCCAAATCCGCCACGTTGCGAGATATGTAGTCCTCGGGCGCGGGTAAAGATAACGGTGGGGCTGGCTTGAATGCTGACCTGCTTGTCGCGCTTTTTGTCGAAGTACGTCAGTTCGCCACGGAGCGCCGATAGAACATTAGCGATGCCGAGTTCCACATTCGTCCAGCGGTTCGCCATGGAGTCTTCCAAGTCGAGCATTACCCCGGGCGCTCCGGAATTCAGCATCTTCACACACAGCTCGGCATCGTCGGCCGGGCCGGTCATCTGGTTTCGCTGGTCTTGTGCCCATTCGGGCACGGTGATACGCCATTCTGAGGTCGTCGGCGAGGATGGCGGAAGATGCTGAGGAAGATTTCCCGCGAGAGCGGCTTTCAGAACTTCTTTGCGTTTCGCGAGCAATTCCTGTTGCCACGGAGTGAAGCGGTTGTGCAGTTTGCCGTAAAAATCGGCAAATCTAACGGGCAGCTTGGGATCAGTGGGGGCAGTATTGATCTCAAATCCCCGCAACTCGTTCAGCGTGGAAGTGGCGCCGGATGCTTCCGGGATCATGAACGCTAGGCTCCTTAAACAGTTGATTAGACACAAGAAATAAGGGACGGGATGGCCGCTGCTGGCTCAAACACCCGCGAATCAGACCTCAAATCGATTTCCACAAGATGTTTTTGTTATCCACTGCTTTCAAACAGGTCCGCTGCATCGCTTCCTTGCGCGGGACCAAGGAACGAAGATAGATTCGAAGCAATGAGCCGCCCCGTTGCGCTTCCCGAAAGCATCTCCGACTGCCAGATCTGCGGCGGCACCGGCTGGCGGACGCTCGCACCTGACGCGGAACACAAATCCTCGCGCGTGGCGCGGTGCCAATGCCAAACCGGGCAACGCGCCGAGCGCTTGCTGACCCGGGCCCGCATCCCCGCCCGTTACGAACACTGCTCCCTGGCCGATTTCGATACGCACTTCGAGGGCAGCAACCGTTCTCTACACTCGGCGCGCCTCGCTGCCGGGCGCTTTGTCGAAGAATTCCCGGTGGAAAGTACCGGGCTGCTTCTCATTGGCCCCATTGGTGTAGGAAAAACCCATCTTGCCGTAGGCATTGCGCGCGAATTGATGCAGCAGAAAAACATTCAATGTCTTTTTTACGATTATCGCGAGCTGCTGAAGCAGATCCAGAATTCTTATAACCCTGAAGTGAAGACCACGGAACTCGGCATCTTGCGTCCCGTCTTCGAAGCTGAAGTCCTTATTCTCGACGAACTCGGTGCGGTAAAGCCCACTGAATGGGTGTGGGACACCGTCAGCCACATTCTCAACACCCGCTATAACGACAAGCGGACTACCATCATCACTACCAACTATGAAGATGCACCGCCTGCCGGCGCTGAATATGAAACCGGCCCCCGCCGCGCCTCACGCCAGGAGACCTTGGGCGACCGCATCGGTGAACGTATGCGCTCGCGTCTACACGAAATGTGTAAGAAGGTCGAGATGACCGGCGACGACTTCCGCCTGCGCGTACAGAGCGCCAACTTCAGGTAGCCGCTTTTCCTTCGTGCCCTTTGTGTCCTTCATGGTTAACATTGAGGCAGATGCTCGCGCACTCCATCCCGTTTGCACCGGAACATGATGCGGAAGCATTCGCGCAAATCCCCGCCGCGCCCGGCGTCTTTCTCCTCCGCGGACACGATCCCAGCGCCGAACCCTACGTCAGCAAGTCCGCCAATCTCCGCCGACGCGTGCAGCGGCTGCTCGCTCCCCCGGAAAATCAAAGTAAACGACTCAACCTCCGCGAGCGTTGCGGCACCATTGAGTTCAGCCAGACTGGCTCGGACTTCGAAAACGGCCTCTTGCTCTACCGGGTGCTTCGCGAGATATTTCCAGAAGGCTACGCCAAGCGCATGCGCCTGAATATGGCGCCGGTCATTCGTATCCATTGGGAGAACACTTATCCTCGCGCTTATGTCACCCGCAAATTGCCCGCCGTAAGCGGTGAGCGCGCCGAGGGATTTTCGCCGGGTTCAAAGTCGGTGTACTACGGGCCGTTTCCCTCGCGAGTCGGCGCGGAAAAATTTCTCAACGACGCCCTCGATCTATTCAAGTCACGTCGCTGCACCTTTGAGCTCCATCCCGACCCATCCTTTCCAGGATGCGTATATTCCGAGATGAAGATGTGCCTCGCGCCCTGCTTCCAGGGTTGTCCCGATGATGAATATGTGGACGAGGTGCGGCGCGTACAAAAGTTTCTCGACACCTGTGGCGATTCTCTCATCGCCGAACTCGAAGCGGAGCGTGACCAAGCCAGCGCAAATCTCGAGTTTGAGCTCGCCGCCAACTTGCATCTGCGCATTGAGAAAGTTCGCGGTGTGGTCCGCGGCTGCGACGACATCATTCGACGGCTGGACCAGCTTGACGCGCTCATCCTCCAACCCTCGACCGAGCCCGACTCCATCGCATTGTTCCGCTTTGTGAATGGTCAGTTACTTGGCCCGCAGACTTTTCGCGCGCAGAACATCTTGCTCTCGAATGAAAAATCCGGGGATTCGTCCCTTTATGCCCAGCCGATGATGGCTCAACCCGTGCCCGAAATACCCGAGACCGCCGCGAAGCCCGTGAGTTTGGAGATGCGATTGGTCGAAGCGCTGGAAGAATTAGTGCCGGAGACCAAGACGTCTGCCTTGAACTTTTCTGAACAACTCGCGTTATTGAAGCGGTGGCATTACCGCAGCAGCCGGGTGGGAGAGATCTTCCTTCGTGATCGCGACGGCGCTTGGCCCTATCGCAAGATGGTGCGCGGTGTCCCTCGCGTGCTGGCAGGAAAGCTCACGGAAAACACCGAGTCGCAGCCCAACTCGGGTGCGATCTCGTAATCAGCTTTTCCTGCTCTTCCGGAATATTACCCGCAAACCGTTGCGCCAATCTTCATTCACTCCCACAAAATGCCAATCTACTTTGCCTGACAAAAATTTCATCAGCGCATCGGTTGAAGGATGCACGCGCAGTGCCGGCGCCACTAGATAGAGCAGCGGCGGCTCGTTCGTCAATGTCTTGCCGGGAAAGTAACCAAACTTTTGGAACTCTTCCCGTTGCTGATGAAAATGAACACGCGACCAGTAATCCAGCCCCTGCATCGGGAGCTGCAGGTCTTCGTCGGCCTTTAGCTCGATCACGGCCAACCGTCCAGACCTTGTTCGCGCCAGCACGTCGATCATCGCTCGATCACTCGCCGCAAATGCCGGCACTTGCGAATAGACAAAACTGGGATCAAGCTGCGCATCTATAGCCGTGATATCCGCGATCACCATGGACTCCAGCCACCGCTCCGGCTGCAAGCGCCACAATGCGTCCCGTCTGTCCCCGGATGCGCCTCGAGACACCGCCACCCGCTTCATCAAGTCATGGAATTGTTCCTGGTTGTCGTCGGTAAGCGTGACTTCGAATCGTCCCGCCCCAAATGTAATACGTTGCTCAGGCGAAAATGACGATCCGATGCCTGCCCGTGCCCTGGCAAACTCTAGTCCATGCAGCCGGAAGCTGATCTCTCCGGCGCTGGCCACTACGATGTCCACTCTGGGCACCATCGCCTCTATCTTTTCAATCGCGGACGCGAACCGTTCTCGCGCCGTCGCTTCATTCGGAGCATGGACCAGTCGGGTCGCAATGTTTCCCCCATCGAAGGCGTCGAACTCGGTCAGAACTTCGTCACGCTCTTGCACTTCAAAAATCCGGACTCGCGCCCCACTCCCCAGATGCGCAGCCCGGGCTCGCACGGTTTCGGACCTGCCCAGCGGCAAGAAAAGCTTCAATCCTTGGACTGCTCCGCGATCAAAGCTATTCCGGCAATGATCCAGCCATAGCAATCCGATCGCGAGGGCCGCATCCACTGTCGCGGCGGCCTCGTCATTCCCCACGCCGAGTACCGCGAAGGCCGACCTGCCTTTTCGCAACAGCCCGCGCGCATACGCTGGCCCAAAGCTGTGTTCCAAATCGACTGCCGTCGAAAGTCTTTTGTGCTCGAGGACAAAGTCGGGAAAGCTTCTTTGCAATGTCCGCTCCAGCAGCCGTTGGTACGCCGAGCGCGCGGCTTTTTTAGCCGTCGGCGTGCGCCGATCCGCTTCACTGCAGATCTCAATCTTGTGCGGGCGCGCCTCTCCAAACTTGCGCACCGAAAGCCGCAGGGCGCCATTCTTCAGCTCCGCCGCTTCGACTCGGCGGACGTGGTTCCGCTCCTCTGACCACATCTCCAGCACGCATTTGTCCCGGGCGGCCGAGATTGAATATTTGGCGGAACTAAGGTCGAAAATGACTTGTCCATCCTCAACCACTATCGACTGTGGGCAGTCGGTCAAAAAATCTTCGATGGTCCGGGTCAAATCCGCGGCAGACATAAGAAAGTGCGCCATTATATGCATCCGGATACCAACTTCCGCCAGCTAAGGAGAATCCTATCCATTAATTCATAGCTTGCCCCTGGGAAGTGGAGTATGTGTGCCTTCATCGCTAAAGAGCATCTGGAGTAACAATCATCAAAGGTCCCGAACGACGGAGGATTCTGAGACTGTTTATCACCCTGGCGCTGAAGCGCCCCGGTCGGGCCTCTACTGGGTCAGCCATTTAAGGCATCGGCTTGCCCATCTGGTTTACGTAGAGGAGGGCATGTCCCTTCCGAACTGTCGGCGTTGCGGCGCTGGAGTTCGTTACGCCTTGCAGCAACGGGTGCAGCATCTCGAATCAGACCGTGACTTCAGCCGACGCGGCAAGGTGACATCCATCGCACAGCGCAAAGGCAAGTAGCGGGACGGCGGGGCATTTCGTTCACGAACCTGCGATAATCATCTTCAGCTTGGGGCCGAACCAGGCGCGTGAGTCGTCGTATCTGAACGTCTCATCCAATAAAAGACATGACTGACAAGCAGTTTTTTTTTGAACGCTTTGCTTTCGATCCGAAGGACCTTGAGCGATATCTCGCCGAGGCCCTTTCCGCCGGTGGCGATTACGCCGACCTCTATTTTGAATATCTGACCTCCACTTCCATCAGCGTGGATGAGTCATTGGTAAAGTCAGCTTCGCAAGGCATCTCCGCCGGGTGTGGCATCCGAGTTGTTTCGGGTGAACGTACCGGCTACGCCTACACTGACAATCTGGCGCCTGAGCGCATCATTCACGCCGCGCGTACCGCTGCATTGATCGCCAGCGCGCCGGCGAAACAGCAAGTTGCCGGCTTCAAGGAAAATGCAAACCGCAGTCTTTATCCGGTCGCGTCGCATTCCGTTGAAGCCGATGTCGCCGCGAAGCTTGAACTGGTGATGCGCGCTGACCGCGCCGCGCGTGCCTTCGATCCTCGCATCACTCAAGTACGTGCCGGATACACGGACGAACTCCGCCGCATTCTTATTGTCGGCTCAGATGGCACTTTGGCTACAGATAGCCAGCCTCTAGCGCGCTTTACCGTCTTCTGCATCGCCAAACAATCAGAGACGAACTCCTCGCGTGGGACTTCCGGCGGTGGTGGCAGGGTTGGTATTGAATACTTCCAGTTGGAAAAAACGCCTGAGTTCTTCGCGCATGAAGCCGCCCGCCAGGCCATCATCCAACTTGACGCGGTCGAAGCCCCCGCGGGCGAGATGGAAGTTGTCCTCGGCCCCGGTTGGCCCGGCATCCTGCTGCATGAAGCGATTGGCCACGGCCTAGAAGCGGACTTCAATCGCAAAAAGACTTCCGCATTCACCGGCTTGCTCGACAAACGGGTTGCTTCAGACAAATGCACCATCGTTGACAACGGCACTTTACCCTCACGCCGCGGCTCCATCAATGTGGACGACGAAGGTTCACCCACGCAGAACACCGTACTCATTGAAAAAGGAATCCTGAAGGGCTACCTGAGCGACAAGCTTTCTTCGCGCCTCATGGGTATGCCCGACACGGGCAATGGACGCCGCGAAAGCTACGAGCACATCCCCATGCCACGCATGACGAACACCTACATGATGGCCGGCGAAGATGCTCCGGAAGACATCATCAGGAGTGTGAAGCGTGGCCTTTACGCGGTAAACTTCGGCGGCGGACAAGTGGACATCACCAATGGCAAATTCGTCTTCTCTGCGTCGGAGGCTTACCTCATTGAAGACGGACAGATCACCGCACCGGTGAAGAACGCTACGCTCATCGGCAATGGTCCGGATGTGCTGACGCGCGTCTCCATGGTCGGTAACGATCTCAAGCTCGACGAAGGTGTCGGCACCTGCGGAAAAGATGGTCAGTCAGTCCCGGTGGGCGTCGGCATTCCCACCATCAAGGTTGACAGCATCACCGTCGGCGGCACCGGGCGAGCGTAAGAAGTTCATGGCCAACAACTATCTCCAACTTCCCATCGGCGAACATGCCCCTGAAGCGGTCAACGCCGTCATTGAGATCCCCTCCGGCGAGGTCAACAAGTACGAGTACGACAAGAATCTCGACATCTTCAAGCTGGACCGCAACCTCCACTCGCCCGTTCACTATCCCGGCGACTACGGCTTCATCCCGCGCACCTTGAGCCAGGACGGCGACCCGCTCGATGTCCTCGTCCTCGTCGACGCTCCCACTTTCACCGGATGTCTCGTCGTTGTGCGGCCCATCGGCATGCTCGAGATGCTTGACCAGGGCAAGGCCGACGAAAAGATCCTCGGCGTCGCCTCCAACAACCCGCGCTACGCCGAAGTGAAAAACTATTCCGAGATGTGGTCGCATCTGCTCCTCGAGATCAGTCACTTCTTTGCGACCTACAAGGACCTCGAAGGCAAGCGCGCCATCGTGAAGGGCTGGCATGACGTCAATGTCGCGCGCAAAGTCATCATGGAGAGCCACGATCGCTACAATCAGGCGCAGAAGAGCGCAAAGGCGTAAGGATGGACGAAAGCACAGAGCTTGGTCAGATCATCGCCCGCCGCGTCATTAAAACGCCTGATGGCAAGGCGTTGGAAGTCCGGATGGGATTGCCACAGCAAGTCGGAGAAGGCCCAGATTCGTATTGCCCGATTCAGATTAGTGGCAGCTCGGATGAGCGGATCCTGAAGGTCGGAGGCGTAGATGCATTCCAGGCTATGCAGCTGGCAATGAAGATAGTCGGGACTGACTTAGCATTGTTGAACAATCGCGAATATGACGGCAAGCTGGAATGGCTGGATTCAGGCGACCCCGATCTGGGCTTCCCGCTTCCGGACGTGTTGAATCTTTCAGAGCTTCCCGCCTCAAAGCGAAAAAAGGTGACCGAGGCGGTTGACGGCCACAACGCCCGAAACCGAGAACTCAAGAAGTCGCTCCTCTCGAAGGGAGTCGACCTAGACGAACCGTGTAAGTGTGACTTCCATTTCTGGGCCAACACCCAGGAGGGCGGATCGCGCCTTATGAAGTATCTGTGTTTTCATTTCTTCGAGCCCGAAGTGCTTTCTCCTTCGTTGCAGCCTCCCGATTGGAATATTGAGCTCTCTCACCGAATTCCACCAGCGGTTGTTCTTGAAGAGAGATTCACACAATACTTGGTGGAGACAGCGGCCATCTTCGACTGTGTTTATGATGGTTGGGGAACATCTGTCTAATGCCAACTGAAACCATCCCGCTCACTGATCTCAAGCAGATCGCCACCGACGTCATCGCCCGTGCCACCAAGGCCGGCGCAACCGCCGCTGAAGCTATCGTGCGCGACGGCAGTGAGTTCTCGACCGTCCTTCGCCTCGGTCAGGTAGAGACGCTCAAGGAATCCGGCTCCCAAGCCATGGGCCTGCGCGTCTTCATCGGCCAGCGCGCCGCCAGCACTTATTCGAGCGACCTGACCGAAGAAGGCATTCAGCGTCTGGTCTCGGGCGCGATCGAACTCGCCCGCGTCACCTCGGAAGATCCGTTTTCTGGGCTTCCGCAACGCGAGGAACTTGGCTCTCTAAAAAACGACCTCGACCTCTATTACGAAGACGTCTATTCGCTCTCCGCTGCCGAGCGCATCGACTACGCCCGCCGCGCTGAAGCCGCCGCCCTGGCCGTCGACGCCCGCATCACGAACTCCGATGGCGGCTCTTTTGACGCGGCCACTGGACGCAAGGTCCTCGCCAACTCGCTGGGATTCCTTGGCGAATACCACCGCTCCTACTGCTCCGTCTCCGCTGTTCCCATTGCCATGGACGACAGTGGCGCCATGCAGCGTGACTACTGGTACTCGGCCGCTCGGTCGTTGAAGCTGTTGGAGTCCCCCGAAGGTGTGGGACGTGAAGCGGCACGACGCACGCTCCGCCGGCTGGGGGCGCGCAAGATCGCAACCACGCGCGTGCCGATCGTCTTTGATCCGCTCGTCTCACGTTCGATCGTCGAGCATTTCTTTGAAGCGGCCAATGGCGATTCCATCTATCGCGGCGCATCGTTCTTCGTGGGCAAGCTGGGTGAAAAGGTTGCAGGCGAGAACATCACCGTCGTCGATGACGGCACTGTGGTTGGCGGTTTTGGCACCTCGCCCTTCGACGGTGAAGGCATTCCCACCCGCCGCACCGTGGTCGTTGAAAAAGGCATTCTCAAGTCGTACCTACTGAATACCTACACCGCCCGCAAGCTCAACCTGAAGACTACTGGCAATGCCTCACGCGGACTGGCGGGGAATCCGACTATCGGCTCCGGTAACTTCTTTCTGGAGCCCGGCACCAAGACACCGCAGCAGATCATTGCCGGGGTGAAGGATGGTTTTTACGTGACCGAGTTCCTTGGCTTTGGCGTGAACCTGGTCACTGGCGACTTCTCCCGCGGGGCCAGCGGTCTGTGGATCGAGAATGGCGAGCTTACCTATCCCGTGGAGGAAGTGACCGTGGCTGGGAATCTCAAAGACATGTTCCAGAACATCGTCGAGATCGGCAATGATCTGGAGTGGCGCAGCTCTACTGCTGCTCCGACTTTCCGCATCGATGGCCTCACCGTGGCCGGAGCTTAAAGACCGGTTACGTTATACTGTTTCCCAGGTTCAGAACGGAGACTGCATGTCACAAGACCCAACGCACAAGATCAACGTCCACGCGCAGAAAGAACCCATCGCCATGCTGTGGATCATCATCGGGCTGCTGGTATCCGTCGCTGCGATGATCGGCATTGAGCGTCTGGTCGAGCGCTACTAGCCGCGGCCATTACATTTGCCCAAGCCAACCCACTCTAAGAGTGGGTTTTGTTTTTAATTGGTCTCCGCGCAAATGTAGAATGTCCCCATGGCCGAGCCGCTTTCTTCCGCGCCGCAGCATGAGCCTTCCCGAGGCCCATGGTTAGGATTGGGCATAGGCGCCCTGATCGTCGTTGGCATAATCAGCTATCTGGTCTATGCCAGCCGCTCATCGCCCACTCGACACGAACGCCGGGCTGAAGTCATGCAGTCCGCGCCCGCTGATCCATACGCCGCTAACCTTCCCATTGCCGAGATCAAGATGTTTGAAGCGGAGAACTTTGTCGGAGGCAAGGCGGTATACGTCGAGGGCAAGATAACCAACACCGGCGACAAGACCGTGACCGGCGCGACCGTGGAAGGGACCTTCAAGAATTCACTGGACCAGGTCGTGCAGCGCGAGAACCATAACCTTATGGTCATTCAGGCTCGCGAGCCGGCGGTCGATGTCGTTGCATTAAGTGCCGCGCCCCTGAAGCCGGGCGAGTCCAAAGAATTCCGCATGACCTTCGAACATATCTCCGCCGACTGGAACGGCCAATATCCGCAGGTGGCAGTGAAATTGGTCACTACTAAGTAAGCCGTAATGTCGAGCAGAAAATTGAAAGTGCAGGATTCCAAGTGAATCCAAGTTAGCCTGACTTGGAACTTTGCGCTTTCAATTTTGCACTTTCATCAGCGCCTTGGTCTCGGCTTCGGGTTTAGTTTGCGGTTACAATCGCCCCATGGGCACGAAACCTATTCGTCTTACGGAGCATGTAAAAGCCGCGGGTTGAGCGAGCAAGCTGAGTCCGGCGGCGCTGGACGCGGTGCTTGGGAGATTAGCCCGGCAACATGACCCGAATGTACTAGTCGGCTTCGACAAAGCCGACGACGCCGGAGTGTATCAACTCGACGCCCAGACCGCGCTCGTCCAAACCGTGGACTTCTTCACCCCGATCGTCGACGACCCTTACACCTTCGGACAGATCGCGGCCGTCAATGCCCTCAGTGACGTTTACGCTATGGGCGGCAAGCCGCTGAGCGCGCTGGCGATGGTTTGTTTTCCGGAAAAGCAGGAACTGGACATCCTCGAGCGCATTCTTGCGGGCGGACTATCGAAGATGATGGAAGCCAACTGCACCGTCATTGGCGGACACAGCATTCGTGATCCCGAAATAAAGTTTGGCTATGCCGTTACGGGCACCATTGATCCCAAGGCCATCCTCACCAATGCCGGAGCAAAGATGGGCGATAAATTGGTGCTGACCAAGATTCTTGGCACCGGGGTGATCTCAACAGCCATCAAGCGCTCCACCGCCCAGCCTGAATGGATCGATGCTGCTATCAACTCCATGACCATGCTGAATCGTCGCTCGGCGGAACTGGTGGGCGAAGGCGGTTATGCCGTGCATGGCATGACCGACATCACCGGCTTCGGTTTGATCGGCCACGCTCGTGAGCTGGCCCAAGCGAGTGGAGTCAGCCTGCGGATTGATTCAAAGCGGGTCCCATTGTTGAACGGGGCTCTGGAGTGTGTGGGCAATGGCTATGTTCCCGGCGGCCTGCAAGCCAATCGTGATTTTGCGGAATGTTGCGTTGCGTATCACGGCAATGTCGAGGCCGACGTCAAGACGATGCTCTTCGATCCGCAAACCGCCGGCGGCTTGCTCATCTCAGTCGCCGCTGCCGACGCAGAAAAGATGGTCGCCGCCATGCGCGCGGAAAGTATCCCCGCAGCGATCATTGGCGAAGTCTTGCCGGCCGGGAAGCCGCTGATCACGGTCGAGTGATCAATGGCCTCCCCCTCCTACCGCTGGATATTTCCGGTCGCCATTGTTGGCAGTCTTGCGTTGCTGATTGTGCCCTACATCATGTGGAAATACGTGGCCGCGCGTAACCTGCACGGGGAGGAGACCTATTCGAACGTGCATTACCTGCCCGAAGTGAAAGGGAACGCCGGTACAGAGCTTCACCTTGCATTCACCGGCACCAAGGTGACCGCAGTTCTCGCCGATTTCGATGGCACACCGCAAATTATCCGCACCTTCATGCAGGGCACGGCGGACGGACGCCTGTTGCAACTCAAAGGGAACGGTCCCCTGGGACCGGTTGAGATCACCGGCCGAGCGGAAGGCGCAGTCTTCGATGGCCAAATTACCCGCCGCCTCGACCTGAAAAGCGACCCGGTGCAGCACCCGCTCTTGCTAAAGCGAGTGCCCGCACCGGGCCAAACCATTGCTGATGATGAGTGATGGTTCGATAAAGATCAGTGTTTCCGCTCGCGTTCTCGCAACACGGTTGCGTAACTTACCCCGGCAAACGACAGCGTCGGCATCACTTTGCCGACGGAAGCTACGCGCGATCCCTGACTGGGCACGCCGGTCCGCTCGGCAAAGACCCACATCTTGCCAGTTCCATCGTCCACTTCATACACCCCGGTCCCCAGGGCGCCATAGGAGCGCGTTACCGTCCCGGCTACAGTGACCTCGCGGTTCGCGTAGTACGCCGGGTCTTTCATGATGTCAGCAATGGATTTATGTTGAGGACATCCCGCAAGCAACATCAACCCCAACAGCAGGCTCAGGGACAAAACCACTTTCTTGGTCAGCATAGTTTTCCTTAGTTGATTGAGATGAGGGGCCGATGCAACTTCGATGCGCGCATGCGCCCTAGCGTTATCCGTCGTTCCCTCCGGCCTAGGCATATCCCCATTTGCCACGGACACTCCCTAGACCGCAGAATATACCTATATGTCTCAACTCCGTTGCCTCCCGCTTGTTGCGGTCTCTACTGTTCTTTTCACCGCCTTCCCTGTGCTTGCTCAAGTCAAAGACACAGACACAAAGCAGGACAAAAAGCCTTCCTCCTCGGTCACTCCCGCAGCCGTGCCGGCAACCAAGGAAACCGCCTCGCAGGACGTCAAAGGCGCCGAGCCGGGAAGGGATCCCAAGCGAGACGCCTCTAGCGACTATAGTCAAGAAGCTGTAGTCGTAGAAAAGATGCGCCGTCAATTCCGTTATGAGAATGACGGAACCGGCACGACCACCACCAATGCGCGTGTCCGTGTTCAGACCCAGTCCGGCGTTCAGCAGTTAGGCCAACTCGTATTCGGCTACAACTCCGCGAACGAAAAGCTGGAAGTCGTATACCTGCGCGTGCTCAAGCCCAATGGCGGCGGCACGATTAACGCCTCAGACGCTAATTTCCAGGATGTACCTTCCCAAGTCGAACGTGAAGCCCCTAGTTACACCGACTTTCGCGAGCGCCATGTGACCGTTCCCGCGCTGCGTCCCGGCGACATCCTCGAATACGAAGTGAAGACCACCGTTTTTGCACCCCTGATCCCCAAGCATTTCTGGTTTGAATACAGTTTCCGTAAAGAGCTCATCACGCTCAATGAAGAGTTGGAGCTGAACCTTCCGGCTGACCGTAAATTCAAGTTGAAGACCAAGACGGAATTCACGCCCAAAGTGCGGGAGGAGGGTGGCCGCAAGATCCACACTTGGACCAGCAATTATCTAAAGCGCGAATCAGATGAAGACCTGAAAAAACGCCGTCGCCGCGAAGCTAAACAGGATTTCGTCCCGGACATCCAACTCACTACCTTCCAGAACTGGGAAGAGCTTGGTGCCTGGTTTGCCGGGTTGCAGAAGACCCAGATGCAGTCTTCCCCGCAGCTCACTGCTAAGGTCCAGGAGCTGACGAAGGACTTGAAGACGGATGAAGAAAAGATGCGCGCCATCTATGACTTCGTCGCGCAGGACTATCGCTATGTCAGCCTGTCATTCGGTGTCGGCCGGTATCAGCCGCATATCGCCCAGGAAGTTTTTGCCAACAAGTACGGTGATTGCAAAGACAAGCACACCCTGTTCTCCACCATGATGAAGATCGCCGGACTGAAAGTTCAGCCGGTACTCATATCCGCTTCCGCCCGCAAGCTTGATCCCGATATACCTTCGCCCTCGCAGTTCGATCACGTGATCAGCGCCATTGGCGATGAATCCAATCTGACCTGGGTTGACACCACTACTGAAGTCGCGCCTTTTTCGTTGCTGTCCTTCAACATTCGTAAGAAGAAAGCGCTCTTCGTGTCGCTTGACGGCCCGTCCCATGTCATTGAGACCCCGGCGGACCCGCCCTTCCAGAGCCTGCAGATCATCGCCGTCTCGGGCACGGTGGGCGACCTCGGCAAACTCAAAGGTTCAGTCGTCAGTGAATACCGCGGCGACCAGGAACTCGGAATGCGGATGCTCTTCCGCCAAGTACCTGAAAACAAATGGAAGGAAGTGGCCGAGTACATCTCCTACCAAGCCGGTATTGGCGGCGAGGTCAGTGACGTGAAGATTGAAAACCTCACTGATACCACGAAGCCTTTCAAGATGAGTTTCAATGTCTCCCGGCCGAACTTCCTGGATTGGGCCAACAAGAGTACGGAACTTCGGTTACCACTGCCGGCGATGATGCTAGCGCCAGCCGGTGGCGCCGGTGAAGAGGATGACGACGATACTGATTCCAAGGACGGGAAGCCGTCCGAGGCATCGTCCACCCCTAAACTTACTCCGGAAGAAGTAAAGAAAGCCGAAGAAAAGCCCATCGAGCTAGGCTCACCTTACGAATTGCGGGTGAGTCTCAAGCTGCAGCTTCCCGCAACTCACAAGTCCCGTACGCCGGTTCCGCTTGCTATTCGGCGCGACTACGGCGAGTACCGCTCCTCCTACAGAGTCGAGGGACAGCAGTTGACCGTCGAGCGCGTGCTCAACATGAAGCTGCGTGAACTTCCCGCCACGCGCCGGAGCGACTATCAGGCTTTCACCCGTACCGTCCGGACCGACGAAGGCCAGAAGTTCTTCGTAGAGAACACCAATGCCTCCGCAGGGGCGCCGAAACTTCCTACCGACATAAAAGCCGAAGAGTTGATCGATTCCGCGCGTGACGCTTTACAAAGCCAGAACTATCGTGTGGCATTGGAACTTTTGCAGCGCGCGGCAGAGAAA